>CAYLTY010000308.1:0-8463 GCA_964386705.1 uncultured Planctomycetaceae bacterium | reverse complement strand
AACATGTCGGTCGACACGCACTTCTATCCGCTCGGAAGTTGTACGATGAAGTACAACCCGAAGCGGCATGAGCGACTGTCGAGCTTGCCGGGCATTGTCGATCTGCACCCGCATCAGAACCCTGCCGATATTCAAGGCATGTTGGGGACCCTGTTCGAGATGCAGGAGATGCTGGCCGAGATTGCGGGATTGCCTGCTGTTTCGCTGCAGCCGGCTGCTGGAGCTCAAGGCGAGTTCGCCGCGTTGCTGGTCGCTGCGGCCTACTTCAAAGATCGCGGTGAGCACCGCACGAAGGTTCTGTTTCCGAGCAGTGCTCACGGCACGAATCCGGCGAGCGCGGCGTTGGCGGGGTTTGAATGCGTGCAGTTGCCTGACAGTCCAGACGGTTTTGTGGACGTCGAGGAACTGAAGCGGCATCTGGATTCATCGACCGCTGTGTTCATGATGACGAACCCCAACACGCTGGGGTTGTTTGAACATCGCACGCCTGAGATCGCGAAGCTGGTGCATGACGCTGGCGGGCTGGTTTACATCGACGGCGCGAACATGAACGCGATCCTCGGCATCACCCGCCCCGGCGATTTCGGCGGCGATATGATGCACTACAACGTGCATAAGACGTTTACGGGGCCACACGGAGCGGGTGGTCCGGGATCTGGTCCGATTGCCGTCCGAGATTTCCTGGCGGACTTCCTGCCCGGACCAGTCGTTGGCAAGTCCGCATCCGGAACCTATGAACTCCAGCAGCCTGCGAAGTCCATCGGGCGAGTGCGTTCTTACTTCGGGAATCTGGGCATCCTGATGCGCGGCTATCTTTATTTGAGAACGCTGGGGGCGAAGGGATTGCGCGAAGTTTCCGAGGTCGCGGTACTCAATGCCAACTATCTGAAAGCGAAGCTGGCCGACGTTCTGCCGGTGCCGCATGGTCGCACCTGCATGCATGAGTTTGTCGCTTCGGCGCAGAAGGTTCAGAAGGAACTTGGTATCTCCGCGATGGACATCGCCAAGCGATTGCTGGATTACGGCTATCACGCGCCGACGGTGTATTTTCCGTTGTGTGTGCCTGATGCCATCATGGTCGAGCCGACGGAAACAGAGTCGAAAGAAACACTCGACGCTTTTGCGGACACGATTCGTAAGATTCTAGGTGAGTCCGCCGACCTGTTACACGATGCTCCGCACTCGACCGTCGTCAGCCGTCCGAACGACGTGCAGGCGGCACGCAAGCCGATTCTGAAATGGTCGCCGTGCTGCGATTCTTGATCGGCGATGGCGAGAACTCCGAACTGACCTCGGGTCTGCTACGGGATCGTTGAGTTATGACTACGACGCGCATTGAACGCATTCACGCCCGCGAAGTTCTTGACAGTCGCGGGCGGCCCACGGTTGAGGTCGAAGTCACTTGCTCTGGGGCGCGACCCGGTCGAGCGATTGTGCCCAGCGGCGCGAGCACCGGAACTTTTGAGGCACTGGAACTGCGGGACAGCGGGGATCGTTACGACGGGTACGGAGTCCAGACCGCGGTGCGGCAGGCACTGGCGATTGGTCCGCAGTTTGTGGGTCAAGATGCCAGTGAGCAGAGTCGCATCGACGCAACGTTGACGGAACTCACCAAGGCGTGGCCGACATCTCCGTACGCAAGCAACGCCGGCGAGCGGCTTGGTGCAAACGCGACTCTGGGCATCAGCCTGGCGGTGGCTTATGCGGCTGCCGAGGCACAGTCGATCCCACTGGTTGAGCACCTGCATCAGCTCTGGCAGCAGGTCTTCAAAGCGGCGAATGCTGCGTTGCTCAATCAAGGCATGGCGACTTCGCTGCTGGGACGCAAACCGTTCATGCCGCTGCCGATGGTCAACATGATCTCGGGCGGCAAGCATGCGGGAGGGAATCTGGACTTTCAGGATTACCTCATCATGCCGCTTGGTGCGAAGTCCTATCCGCAGGCACTGGAATGGATCGTGCGGATCTATTGGCGGTTGGGAAAGCTGCTGACAAAGTCGGGCTACGAAGGCGTGCTGGTTGGTGACGAAGGCGGCTACGGTCCGAAGCTGAAGTCGAACGAAGAGGCATTGAACTTCGTGACGGAAGCGATTTCGGCGGCAGGACTGACGCCAGGTAAGGACGTTGCGATTGCGCTGGACGTGGCGAGTTCGCACTTCTTCCGAGACGGCACTTACCGATTGGCTGCGACCGGCGATCAGCAGTTGCAGGCTGGCGATGTGATCGATCTGCTGGAAGGCTGGGTGGATCGCTATCCGATTCTGAGCATCGAAGATGGTCTGGCTGAGGACGATTGGCTGGGTTGGCAGAAGCTGACTCAGCGACTGGGGCATCGCGTGCAATTGATCGGCGATGACCTGTTCGTCACCAATACGGAACGTTTGCGAGAAGGCGTTGAGAAGAAGGTGGCTAACAGCGTGCTGGTGAAGGTGAATCAGATCGGCACACTCAGTGGTGCGATGGACGCGATGCGACTCGCGCTGGAGTCCGACTATCGGCCGGTGATCTCGGCCCGGAGCGGCGAGACCGAAGACGCCACGATCGCCGATCTGGCTGTCGCGACGGGAGCGGGGCAGATCAAGATCGGCTCGATCGCCCGCAGCGAGCGGCTGGCGAAGTACAATCAGTTGTTGCGACTGGCTGAGAACTCTGAATTTCCGTATTACGGGCGCGCGATCTTTCGAGAAAGCAAGTTGTCTTAGAAGCCTGCGAGCCTCATCGTGACGAGGCTGGTGCCCTGCCCTCGCGGAGAGTTGGCGTGAAGTTGATTGATACCCACTGTCATCTGGATGAAGAGTCTTTTGGGCCAGATCTCGATCAGGTGATTCAAGCGGCGCGGGACGTGGGCGTGGTGGCCATGGTCACGATCGGCACCACTCTGGAAAGCAGCCGCAAGTCCATTGCTCTCGCCGAGAAGTATCCGGAAGTCTTCGCGGCTGTGGGCATTCATCCGAACTATATTGCTGCCGCTCAACCCGGTGACTGGGAGCAGGTGGAAGAACTCGCCCTGCATCCGCGCGTCGTGGCTGTCGGGGAAACGGGGCTGGATCGCTACTGGAACTACTCCGATCCGGCTGACCAGCGTGAGTATTTCACGCGACACATCGATCTTTCACGCCGCATCAATAAGCCCTTCATCGTGCATTGTCGCGACGCCGATGAAGAAGTGCGCGAGATGCTGCGTGCGGCGGCTCAAGCAGGTCCGCTGAATGGCGTCATGCACTCGTTCTGCCAATCACTCGAGTCGGGTCGCGAGTGCATCGATCTGGGCCTGCATCTGTCGTTCACCGGGATGCTAACCTTCAAGAAGAATGACGAACTGCGAACAGTCGCAGCCGCTCTGCCCCGCGAGCGATTGATGGTTGAGACTGATGCTCCCTATCTCTCACCGACCCCGCATCGCGGCAAACGCAATGAGCCCGGCTACGTGAAATACACGCTGGGCATGTTGGCCAAAGCACATGGAGTGGACGTGCCGCAGATGGCGGAACTCACGAGTCAGACTGCCGCCCGATTCTTCGGATTGCCCTGAGCATTCGATTGGCGGATAGCTCGCGAACCCAAGAGCTACTTCTTGACGACGACCGCATCATCAATGGTGAAGAGTTCTCCCGGGCTCACCGACATGCCGATGTGGAAGACCCCATCAACCTCCAGAAGTTGCTTTTCGATGTAGTCGACCGTGACCCCCTTGCGCATCGTTGTGTCGATCAGATAGGAAACTTTTGGGTTGGGCCCAAAACAGCAGGATGACGTATCACGGCACAAGACAAAGGCACGGAGTTCGGTCGCCTCGTAGGGAGGCAACATATAGCCACGCATGCGCACTCGCTTGCCGTCCATTTCCTTCAGCCAGCCCGGAAAGTGCTTTGGCGCGTCCTTCGTAATGGTTTTGATTTCCAAGACCTTTTCGAGATCAATGTCGTCGAACAGGACTCGCAATGCGTTATCCGGACCGACGACGGCGAACTCTTTCTCGGGAATCAACACCTTGACCGGTTCTTCGGTCTGCGGAACAGCTTCGGCTGGCTTCTCCGGTTCCGCTGGTGTCGTTGCTTGAACGGCCTCTGATGCGGCCGGGGCCTCTTGCGTGACGGTTTCTGACGGTGTTTCGCTGGCAACGGTCTTTGGTGCGGGCTTGTCCTCGCTCACCGAAGCCTGCCCGGGAAGAGGCGTGATTTCGTGAAACTTGTCATTCGGAACCTGTCCGCAGCCGACCACGCCAGAAACCAATGTGGCGGCAACCATTGCGAACTGGACAAATTCACGTTTCATCAAAGCACCTCGTACAGGCGATCCACAGACGGGTTAGTAGATTTTCTTAGCCACGCCGACCTGAGTCGCTTCAAGTTCGTAAGCTGGCGAAAGATTGCCCACTTTACGCAGGTCTTTCAGATGGAAAACGCCGGCAACTGAAACCAGATTCGGGTAGTAGTTTGCTCCGCGAACGTCATCTTTAATGACAACTTCAATCATATCGGTCAGCTTGGGTTGTCCGCCGAAGCAGCAAGCACCGCTGTCGCGGCAAAGAATGAAGGATCGCAGCCCTTCCTGCTGGTCGGTTGGGTACATGTATCCTTTGATGAAGATTTTCTGGCCATCCAGCTGCTTCACGTCTTCATGGAAGCTCTCGCGTCCGTGCTCGAACGGAAAGCCCTTCTTGGCGATGTCGTTCGTAAAGCTGACACGAGCGTGACCTTCGGGCACCTCGCCGACGTAAGTGTAGGCATGCAAGACAGATCCGCCGAGCAGTACGAACGCGCTCACCAGTAGTCCGCTTTGAGCCAGCCACTTGCCGCTGTATTCGCCGGCGTATCGCTTGAAGGTGTTCATCGCCAGGATGCCGAAAACACAGCCCAGCACTGCCAGCGGGAGTGCGAACTCGGTGATCATGCCCGAAAGCGACAGGACAGCCGTAACGCCAGCCAGAACCGCCACCGGCGGCACCGGATGGTAGTTGAACTCTTCTTTTCTGAGGTCGATTGACTCCAACGTTCCCGACATGTGCCCCTCACTCAAACCTGAAACCACAAGCAGCCGACCGTGCTGACAATTCCGATTGTGCCGCGAACGAAGTTTGATCAGCCTGAACCGATCTGTCACGCGGCCACAGCAAACATTCGCGCTAGCGCTGCTACGCTCCAATTGATGATATCAATGGAATGATTTAATGCGACGGGAAGTTTGTGAGGAACCTGCGTGTTGAGCTGACTGCGGATGGATCACATCAACGGTAACAGTCGACCGCATGGCGAGAACGCGGGACAAGGGGCCTCGATCCGGCCTCATGACAGAAACACATCGTTTTAGAAGTGCGGCTTGAAGTTTCGTGCGTTCATGCGAGCAGCAACAACTTCGCGAAATTCGGGAGTGGTCAAACGTTAAGACTGGCCTTGGTTTCTGGATCGCAGGATGGCACTCACAAGACTTTCCGGGATTGGTTCAATCTTCGGGGCTTGAGATTCACAACACGCCTGCTTGGTGGCTTCGATTGCTGTCTTGAAGTTGTGCAGATAGTCACGGCATTCGGAGCAGAGCGTCAAATGCAGCTCGAACGCCACCCGTTGCCGCAGTGGCAACTGGCCGTCGAGATAGTCCGTCAGAAAGTCAATGAGTTCCTGGCAGGTCATGGGCGAGCACCCCCGAACAACGGGTCGAGCAATGTACGCAGCGCCTGACGCGCCCGATGCAACCGAACTTTTACCGTGGAGATGCTCACGTCGAGCATCTGGGCGACGGTTTCGGTATCGAACTCTTCGATATCGCGCAACAGCAACACGGTACGGTAGGACTCCGGTAACTTCTCGATTTGCTGGCGAATGACGGTCTGCGCTTCCGATCGTTCCGCTGCGGCACCGACAGATTCCGTCCAGCGCCCCGTCGGTGCTGCCTGATGGCCGTCGGCTTTGAAGGTCGGCAGCAGATCGTCGATGGGAGTTTCTGGATGACGCTTCTTCGTTCGCAGCTTCATCAGTGCGGCATTCACCGTGATGCGATGCAGCCACGTTCCAATTTGAGCCCGGCCATCGAAGGTCCCGAGCGACTTGAACGCGCTCAAGAAGGCCTCCTGCACGGCGTCTTGAGCATCGCCCTCATCGGCTAACAGACGTCGGGCGACGGCCAGCATCCGCCCACCGTGATGGCGCACCAACGTCTCAAATGCCGCATCGTCGCCAGCCCGCAATGCGGCGAGCAGCTCGGCTTCATCCTGAGCAGCGATGGTGCGATCGTCCAGATTCATGCCATGAAACTAAGGAGTGTTCGCGGTCGCGACAATTCAAACGCGGAAACGTTCGACCGCGCCAGAGTGCGTAGCGCGGTCGAACGTTTCCGGTGGGCATTCGCGGACTCAATCCTGTTCTGCGCGTAGTAACTTGAGAACTTCGTCCGCAGAGACCCGGCCACCGTGAGTCATGCTGACCTTTGCAAACTTGATCTTGCGACTGGTGTCGATGACGAACGTCGACGGGTAGGCCGTCTCACGCGGAGCGTCCCAGCGCAGACCGTAGGATTTCGTGAACTCGAAATCAGGATCGAGCACGAGTTCCGCGTTCTTCGGGAATGATTTACCGCGAACAAAGTCCTCGGCGTGCCGTTTCAGATTCTCGGCAGGTCCCGGATAGACGAAGACCAGACGCGCCTTCGCAGCGTCAAACTTTTTGGCCTGACTCAGAAACTGCCCGGCTTGTTGTGTGCATAGTGGGCACTGATAACCCGGGTAACCTCGCAGCACGATCAGGATTACAGGTCCGTCCTGAACGAGCTTCGACAGCTTCACGCTCTGCTTCTCGATGCTCTGTAGTTCGAAGTCCGGAGCCTGATCTCCGACTTGTGGCCGTTTAGTCTTATCCTCGGCAGTCAGAGGATGATTCATCCAGCCGGTGATGGTCAGGAGCACTGCCAGTGTGAGTGTTGTTCGTCTTGAGAACTCGATTGTAGAAGACTGCATGGAGTGTTTTCCTCTTTATTGATCAGGAGTAGGGCACCACTGGCGTGTGGTTGCGTCGCTCGCCTTGACGGGCTTTGGATGCTGAAGATTGAGCGGGGTTACGGGTTCGCTACGAAGTTGAGCTTGAAGGCGGAGAGTTGACAGTCGCGCGGCAACGCTTCTCAGAGGGCCGCGTCTGGATCGCTTCTGGTTGGGTTATCGCTCCGCGCATCCATCGAGCCGGCGATTCATCGGCTTGCCGTGTTGGACCGGAATCACCAGTTCCTGACAGGTGAGAAGTCAGAGTGCGTTCTGGAAAATCAACAAGGTGTTGTGAACGCTGTCAGGAAAACTTGGCGCCAATCCAGACTTCGGGGCTCCGCGTGCCAAAGACGAACGTCATGGCAAACCCATTCGCTGCGGCTTTCGTGTGGAACAGGGATGCGCACATGGGACACGGAGGTCGGGTTGTAACGGTTGTAGCAATCAATCCGCTGAGTTCTGCCGGACCCAAGAGTTCACTTAACAGACGTGACTTTCGCGCCAGGAATGGCAAGGTGTGTGCAATCTGGCCGGTTTGGAGCTGCGCCTTGGGTGCGCCGTCGTGGCCTTTCGCTGCCTTCCAAAACTTGCGATCAAGCTGCTGGAGTCGGGTCAAATGTTGTTCTCAAACTGGCTGAAGTCGTTAAGCACAAACCGTCAACTGGCCCGCCGCATCAAGCGTTCTGGTGGGACGTCCTTCGGTCGCATGATGAGCTTGGACCATCGCGCCGAGTCGTTGGAAACGCGGCAGGTGCTGACGGTTCCCGTATTCACGAGCCCGAGTATGGTCGATGCCGCCGAGAACCAAACTGCGGTCGTGGCGGTTGCCGCGAACGACGCAGCGTCGTATTCGATCACTGGCGGCGATGATTCCGCCAAGTTCACGATTGACGGCTCATCAGGCGAACTGACGTTCTTGGTCGCTCCAAACTTTGAGGTGCCGGGTGATCTCGACGCTGACAACAAGTACTTGGTGCAGGTGACCGCCGACGATGGTGGCGGTGACACCGAGATCCAGATGATTACCGTGACGGTCACTAATGTGCTGGAGACTCCTCCAGTCATCACCAGCGGCAGCGGAGATGTCGCGTTCGTGACGTTTGATGAGAATCAAACCTTCATTCACAAGTGGCAGGCAAGCGATGCCGATCCGGGTGATAAGGTCGCATTTTCGCTGACCGGCAAGATCGACGACGCCCTCTTCACGATTGACCCTAGCACGGGTGAGTTGTCGTTTAAAGCGGCTCCAAATTTTGAAGCTCCGGCGGACGCAGGCGCCAACAATCAGTACCAGTTGCAGATTACGGTGACAGACCTCGACGGTTTGACCGATACGCAGAGCGTCACCATCACCGTAGCCGATGTGAATGAAGCGCCTGTCATTACTAGCGGCAGTGGTCCAACGGACAGCGTGTCGCATCCCGAGAATTTTTCGTCGGTCGTTGCTGTTGCCGCTGATGATGAGGACGCCGGTGACAAGCTGACGTACTCTC
>CAYLTY010000307.1:0-8568 GCA_964386705.1 uncultured Planctomycetaceae bacterium | reverse complement strand
TACCCGCAACGGTTCGCGCGAGCTTCGCGATGTACAACACGCGCGAGGAAGTTGATTCGCTGGTCGCAGCAATTCACGCGGCGCTGGAGAAGCTCAAACGCAACTGATCAGGCACAGCTTTGGCAGCCAGTATCAGCGGCGTGAGAGGAACTCGCTGGAATTCAGCAGGCTCCACATCAGGTCTTCGTAGGCTTCGTTGCGATTGCCAGTCTTCTTGATGTAGTCCTGACAGATCTTCAATTCCTTGTCGGACGGCTCGCGCGACAGCACCAGCAAATACAGCTCGTTGAGCGCATCGCGATCGTCGCTGAAGCGCTTCACGATGGCTGCCAGTCGAGTTCCGTTATCGGCTCTTAGCTGCGAGCCGATCTGCTGCGAGTTCATCATGAATAACGCCTGCGGGACGTTGCCGGTGATGTCGTCTTGAGGCGTCGACGGATCAAAGCCGAAGAGCGTTGCGAACTGGTCTCGCGGAGACCGTGCCTGGAATCGCTGAGCGGCTCCACCTTCGCCGCGCGGCGCCATCTGGCCTTGGCTTTCGACACCCATGACGCGAATCAGCGAGCTGTAAAGTTGATCGCCTCGCAGGCGAGTGGCCGTTGCTGAGGCGAAGGCCGGCGCATCCTCCGACGCTGGTCGCAGTTCGACTTTGCGTTGATAGGTGTCCGTCAGTGCGATGGTGCGGAAGAGCCACTTCACGTCGTAGTTGTGTTGAGTGAACTCGGCGGCCAGCAGATCCAGCACCTCGGGGTGAACAGCTTTGCGGTCTGGGCCGATGTCGTCGATCGGGGTGTAGAAGCCCTGACCGATCAGTTCCGCCCAGATGCGATTCACGAGAGCTTTCGCGAACCACTCGTTTTTGGAACTGGTGAGATAGCCCGCGAAGGTGGTGCGCCGTTCAGTGTCACTCAAGCCGGTATTGGCGGCAAGGCCAGTAACGAAGAACTTCGGGTCAATCTTGCTGCCGGGGCTCGCGGGATTATTGAGGTCGGGCATCATGTGTTCGGAACTGCCGCGACCGGGCATGTTCATGGGCGGCGGGGGGATTTCTTTGATCTCGGCTTTGGAGAGGGCGCCGTCTTTGTTCTTGTCGCCCCGCTGCAGGATGAAATCGAACGGGCGTTCCAGCATGGTGCCTTCGACTTCGGTCTTCGTCAGGCGGCCGTCGCGGTTGCGGTCTGCGAACTGGAAGATGCGATCAACATTCTCCAGCAACTGAGCGGGGCCGCGTTGACCGCCGCGACCTTCAAACGACGCGACTTCAAAACTGCGTTGATCGCCCGGGCTCGCCGGTCGCACGGTGATACGCGGAAAGAACGCGGCGAGTTCATGGAAGTCCTCGCGCTTCCAGCGGTCCCATGGGTGGTTGTGGCAGTTCGCGCACTGAATCTGGATACCCAGGAAGATGCGTGACACCTCACCAGCGATCTCTTCAGGCTCGCCCTCGTGAGCGAAGATCAACGCGGTTTGACCGACTTCGCGAACTTCGCCAGTTGCGGTCACCAGCTCGGTCGCGATCTTGTCCCAGCCCTTGTTGGCCTTCAGTGACGCGGTCATCCATTCCAGGAATGCGTCGTTAGCCAGACGGGCTCGCATGTTCGTGGCCCGCAGGAAAATGACGTCTCGCCAGTAGCGCGCCCAGGATTCGGAGTGCGCATTCGACTCCAGCAGGCGGTCGATCAGCTTCGTTCGCTTGGCGGGATCTGGATCCAGGCCGAAGAGGGTGACTTCGCGCGCCGAGGGCAGTTCGCCTGCGAGGTCCAGAGTTACCCGCCGCAGGAAGTCTTCGTCTGCGGAGATAGCTGCAGGCTTGTCTTTTGCGGCTGCAATCTCGGCCAGGATCATCTGGTCGACGCGCTTCGCGATCTGGGATGAGTCGCTCGGGTTGCCGGCATTTGCTTGCGAGATGAATCCGGAGATCGCCATCAGCGACGCCACAAATCCGAGCCAACGTGATTTCAGGGACATGACCAGCTCCGGAATCTGAATACCGTGCGAGGGCGCAGTCGGATGACGAAATATCTGTCGAGCGTTGTATTCCGCAATAACTTACCAGCAAATGTAACCCTAAAAATCGTCGGAAGTTTCGTGCGAAACTGGACACGGCTGCTGCAGCGTCAGGAATGAGAACACATGGTTACTGGTTCCCGCGAGCGCGGCTACCGAAACGATACCTCTTGACAGGTAGATCGCTTACCGGACAGGTGCTGAGCCAACTCGCCGTCACGTTCGGGCGTAATTTGAGCGAGAGAGGGCCGCAACCACGGCAAGATTCTGAACACAGGCCCGGTTGCGGGTGTCAGTTCGCTATCGTCGAGCTGAAGCCTCAAAACAAGGCTTTTCAAGTGAGTTCAGCGGTTCGTTGAAACGCAAAAACTTGGTGTAACGCGAAGTCTGGGCGAGTCATCGAACTTGTGGACAAGTTGATCGAGAAATCCGGGCGCCGCTTGGTGCCGGATCGCCCGTTGGGGCACGTTGACAGGGTATTGGACCGGCCTAAAATCCGGCCGCAGTAGCCAAATCGCTCGATTGCTGACGAGGAGTTGCTCCTCGTCATTTCATTTTCTGGAGACCATCATGGCCGGCAACACTCAAGATTTTACGGATGCCAACTTTCAAAATGACGTCATTGGCAGCGACGTTCCTGTTCTCGTCGATTTTTGGGCTCCGTGGTGCGGTCCGTGCCGCCAACTGGCCCCCACGGTCGACGCGATTGCGACCGAGTACACCGGCAAAATTCGCGTTGGCAAGGTGAACACCGACGAGAATCCGCGCGTTGCGACTCAGTACGGCATCCAGTCGATTCCGACGCTGATGCTGTTCAAGGGCGGCAACGTCGTGAAGACGATCATGGGCGCTCAGCCCAAGGAACGCATTACCCAGATGATCGATTCCGCCCTCTAAACCGTTGGCGGATTTGAGAAAGAGGCGGGCGGGTCGCTGACCCGTCTTGCCTCGCAAGGGCAAACGGTCCATTCTACGCTCTAATCCCGTTTGCCCGTTCGTTTTGCCGCGCGCCGCTCAGTGAGGGAAAGGATTCCCGGATGAGTACTGAAGCCGAAGAAATTGACCTGCTCGAATCCGATCTGCTGGCCCAGACGGCTCAGATCGTCGTGCAGGTGCGCGAGCAACTGGCCGACGTGACTCGTCGAGAACAAGCCCTGCATGCTCAAGTGGCGACGCTTGAGGCCGACCGTCGCGGTTTTCGTCTGGAGCGACAGCAGTTCGATGCGGAGACGGCCGATTCGCGCGCCGCGCTGGAAGCGAAACGCCAGGCTCTAGCTCTCGACGCGGATTTGCTGCGCCAGCAGAAGCTGGAATTGGCTCAGCAGAACGAAGCGATTGACCAGCAGCGGCAGGAACTGGTCGGCGAGCGCGAGCGACTCAAGGCGGAAGCCGCAGCAGAGCTGGATCAGGAGCGACAGGACCTGCAGGCGGCCGTTGTCGCGACGAGTCTGGAGCAGATTCGGCTGAACGACGAGCGTGCGCAGTTTGAACGTCAGCGACTCGCGCTGGTGGCCGATTTCCATCGGCAGCGCCAGTCATTGGAGTTTGCTCTCGCTGCAGAACGTCAGCGATTGAGCGAAGAGCTGACCGAGGCGTCGCTGTCTGAGAAGTTGCGGGCGGAACGCGATCAGCTCAACGCGGAACGTGATCGGTTTCAGCAGACGGTTAACGAGTGGTACGCGCAGCAGGCCGAAGCGAAAGCCGAGCTGAACCGACAGCACGATCTGCTGCTTGAGAAACAACAACGCGTCGATGACGAGCTATCCGAACTCAGGCAAAAGACGCTCGAAGAGATCGATAACGAGCGTGCCGAGCACTCACGCACGCTGCAGGCTGAGCGTCAGCAACTTGTCGAAGAGCAACAGCGGGCGGAAGTCGAGTTCAAGAAGCAGCAGACGCTGACTGAAAGCCGCACGCGGTTTCAGGCTGAGCGACTCGATCGGTCTAAAGAAGAAATCGAACGAGCTCACGATGCGTTGCGTGTGGAGTATCAACGCGCCCGGCAGCGACTGGAGGGGCTCGTTGAACTGCAGCGCAAGCAGAGCTGTCAATTGGAACGCCGCCGTACGATTCTGGAGGAATACTCGGAATCGCTGCGCCGTCAGCAGGAATGCCTGGTACGCATGCAGCAGTCCGTTGAATCGTCGGCGGAGCATGAACGTCAGCGCTTGATGGCCGAGCGTCAGGCGTGGGAGTTGAAGGTTCAGACTCTTGCGGCTGAGAACCGTCGGCAGTCCGATATGGTCACCTTGCATGCGGAGAATCTGGAATCGCGCCGCGCGCGACTGGATCAACTGCGCGAAGAACTCGAAGTCCGGCATCGCGAGACGCTGGAAATGCGCATGGCTGTTGATGAAGCCTGGGCGCAACTGGCTCAAGTGACCGGCGACGAGAACGCTGCTCAGCGAGTGGACGCCTCGCGTGAAACATTGTCCGAATACTACCGAGCGTTGCGTGAGGGTATGGAGACTCAGCGCCAGGAAGTTGCTGACGCTCGGCAGTTGTTCGAACAGCAGAAGACCGAGTTTCGATCGGAGCAGCAGACCTTTACCGACTGGGTTGCTCAGCGGGAGCAGCAGCTTCGACGTCAGGAAGATCAACTGCAGTCGCAACTGGCTCAAGTGGCGGATCAGGAGAAGTCCTGGCAGAAGGCCCGCGACACGTGGCTTTCGGAACGTCTGGAAGCGGAACGCATCATTCGGCAGTTGTTGAGTGAGTTGTCGGTGTCGATCGATACCGCGTCGGGAACGCGGGTTACCGAACTTCCGGAGATGCCGAGCTTACTGGGTTTGGCCCGGTTCCTCGACAACGCGGCTTAAGTGGTCGAGTCTGTGGCGCACTGCGAGAGCCTGCGCCTGCGCGGCTCTCTTCGACTGCATCCCTCAATGACGAGCCTTCATGGACGCTTCGCCGAATCGCGACGATCTCGCTGCGCAATATCTCGACCAGTTGCCCTACGAGCCTTACCCCGTTCAGGAAGAGGCGCTGCTGGCCTGGTTCACATCAGAGCAAGGCGTGCTGGTTTGTGCTCCGACGGGTACGGGCAAGACGTTGATTGCACAAGCGGCTTTGTTTGAAGCTCTGCACACCGGCAAAGTGGCCTACTACACAACTCCGCTGATCGCGTTGACGGACCAAAAATTTCAGGAGATGCAGGCCGCCGCGGTGCGTTGGGGTTTCAATGCGGACGATGTCGGTCTGGTGACTGGCAACCGCAAGGTGAATCCTGACGCCAAGGTGCTGGTCGTGGTCGCGGAGATTCTGCTGAACCGGTTGCTGCATGAGTCCGAGTTTGAATTCAACGATGTGGCGTCGGTGGTGATGGACGAGTTTCACAGTTTCAACG
Organism: uncultured Planctomycetaceae bacterium; assembly: GCA_964386705.1. Taxonomy (GTDB): domain Bacteria; phylum Planctomycetota; class Planctomycetia; order Planctomycetales; family Planctomycetaceae; genus AM-0621. The sequence continues at coordinate 3,215 of CAYLTY010000307.1, read as the reverse complement.
ATCCGGAACGCGGCATCGTGTGGGAACTGTCACTCGGACTGCTGCCGAAGCATGTGCGGCTCATGTTGCTGTCAGCGACCGTCGGCAACACGCGCGAGTTCATGGAATGGCTGCAACGCAGTCACGGTCGTCGACTGGATCTGGTGCAGGGTACGGAACGCAAGGTGCCGCTGCGCTATCACTGGGTCGGCGATGAGATGCTCAACGAGCAGATTGAGTTCATGGCACGCGGCGATGACACGAACCGCAAGATGCCGACGCTGGTGTTCTGCTTCAATCGTGACGAATGCTGGAGCGTCGCCGAGCAGTTGCGCGGCCGGGATATTTTGACGGACGGTCAGCAGAAGGCGGTGATTCAGGAAATTAATCGTCATGACTGGTCGCAAGGCATTGGCCCGAAGCTGAAGACGTTGCTGATGCGCGGCGTGGGCGTGCATCACGCAGGCGTGCTGCCGAAGTACAAGCGGATTGTGGAAGACCTCTTCGTCAAGAAGCTGCTGTCGGTCTGCGTCTGCACGGAGACGCTGTCGGCCGGCATGAACTTGCCTGCACGGTCCGTGCTGATGACGAGCCTGCTGAAAGGTCCGCCCGGCAACCGCAAGCTGATCGATCCGAGTATTGCGCATCAGATCTTCGGCCGAGCCGGGCGTCCGCAGTTCGACACCGAAGGGCACGTCTACGCCTTGGCTCACGAAGACGACGTGCGCATTGAACGCTTCAAAGAGAAGCTGAATCAAATTCCGGAAGACACGAAGGACCCGTTACTAATCAGAAAGCGGAAGGAGCTGAAGAAGAAAGCTCCGACGCGAAGGAAGGGCGAGCAATACTGGAGCGAGGAGCAGTTCACGAAGCTGATTGAAGCACCGCCGACGCAGCTCAAAAGTCAGGGGCCGTTTCCGTGGCGGTTGCTGGGTTACATGTTGAGCTTGTCGTCTGAAGTGACGCGCGTGCGCACGGCGATCACGAAGCGGCTGATGGACCCAAAGTTGGCGCAAGCAGCGCAGCGGCGACTGATCGACATGCTGTTGACGCTGGAAGATGCCGGTCTGGTGATCCTGCATCCTGAACCGCCGCCGGAATTGCAATATGGTACTACGGACGGGACGACTGTTTCGGCAGAGCGTCCGAAGTCTCTGAAGGAGCGGCTGCGCGAACTGGCCGCGGAGCAACGATACGAGTCTGAGAAGCCGTGGTCGGGCGAGTATCAAGACCCTTACGCGGCCGAGGCGAGCGGCGAAGAGTACGTTGAGGATGAATTCGGGGCAGGTCTGGATAGTGTTGCGGCGCCAGCGCCGTCATCGAGTTCGGGCAAGCCTGTGGAGATCGCAAGTCCGGCTGCGGTGGCTGCGCAAGCCGCTGAGGTAGTGGAGATGGAAGCTCCGAATGAGGTTGCTGAAGACTCTGTAGAGACGACGCCTGAAGTGACTGTTGAAGCTGCGGCTGATGTCTCGAATGCACCGCCGCCCGAGTTGAAGCTCACATCTAGCCTGCGGTTCTTGTTGGAGAAGCAGGGAGTTCGAGTTGAAAAGAGCGACACATCGAAGGCTGGTGCCGCGCGATTGATTCGCAGTGATCAGCCGGACGAGATCGTCTACGAACCGACGTATGCCTATCCGACGGAGACGCTGCCGTCGTTGTTGGGTTTTCGCAGCATCAATCCGCTCTTCGGTATGTTTTTGTTAGACATTCTACCCCTGTGCGATGGACCGGAGCGTGTGCAGGCCTTGGAAAGCGTGCTGGAGTTTCCCGGTTCATTGGTTCGCCCGTTGCGCATCCCGAAAGCGGAGTTCATGCCGCCCAGTCGCTTCACGATGGAGTTCCTGAATCCGGAACTGTTGCAGCGCGGGTTGGCGTCGCAGACCGAACTGTCGGTGGGACTGGCTCCCGAGCAGCAGGAGTTGCCGCCTGAGGAACGCATCTGGCCGCTGACGTTCCCCGAGAAGCTGCAGCGGTTGTTCCGTTCTGAGTTCCCTCATGTGCATGATATTCCGATGACGCCAGTGTGGGCGGCTGGCGAGGTCCTGCATATCGGCAACTTCAACACGCTGGTGACGAGTCGCAAGATCGCGAAGCAGGAAGGCATTGTCTTTCGGCATGTGTTGCGGTTCGTGCTGCTCTGCGAAGAGTTCCTGGAACAGGTGCCTGCGGGGACTCCGTGGCACGAAGAGTTGCGGGCGATCTCAGATCGTCTGGCTGAAGCCTGCCGCGCGGTTGATCCTTACAGCACCGATCAGATGATTGAGTCAGCGAAGGCTGCGGATCTGGTCGAGCGCTAGTACGGCAACGCGCGTGCTCGTTCGCTTTGCTTGCCGGACGTGGCCGGTTATCACGCTCTTCCATGAATCCTGATTCGGCTCGTGAAAGGGGCATGATGCGAACTCTGCTGCTCGGTTTGCTGACTTTCTCTGTCGCGTGGCAAACGTCTGCCGCCGACGATCCGCTGGTCTTCCGCAATGTGGCTGAGTCTGCCGGACTGATGCCGGCGCTGCAGGGTGTGAATGGTCACGGGGCAGGGTGGGGCGATCTGGATGGAGACGGCTATCCCGAGCTTTACGTCGGCACCTTTGATCGCGTCGGCGAGAAGCCGAACGTCCTCTTCAAGAACAAACGTGGCATGCTGACCGTGGTGGACTCGCCGGCGACGCGTATCACCGGTCGAGCAAATACGATCCTGTTTGTGGACCTCGACAACGACGGCGATCTGGATGTCTATCTGTCGAATCTGGGCGGCGGCAAGACGGGCTATGCGGCGACCGACAGCAAGCTGTTCCGCAATGACGATGGTGCACTGGTTGATATCTCTGTCGAGTCCGGTGCGTGCCCAAAAGAGTTTCGTGGCCGTGGCGCTTCGGTGCTGGATTTCGATGGTGACGGAGACCTTGATCTGCTGCTCGGCGAAGGTTTGCACTACGGATCTGCGAAGCGTTCGCGCGTGTTGCGGAATAACGGAAATCTGAAATTCGTTGATGTTTCTGAAGAGGTTGGTTTGCCGCCCGGTGTGCCGGGATTGGGAACGGCGGCGGGGGACATCAATCGCGATGGCTGGCCGGATATCCTGCTGGTGGCTCGTGATGGCGGCAACAAGCTCTTTCTGAATGACACTCATGGCAAGTTTCGCGAGTGGTCCGGTTCGGCAGAGACCTTCGCCTGGAAGTATTCGGACAGTGACGACACGACGTGCGGAGCCTGCCTCGCCGATGTGAACGGGGACGGCC
>CAYLTY010000306.1:0-8584 GCA_964386705.1 uncultured Planctomycetaceae bacterium | reverse complement strand
CAATATTTTTGACAATAATTTTTCAATCGAGAACGATTCGCTGAGTGGTGGCGGCAACAAGGACACGCTCACGGGCGGTGATGGCGATGACACGCTGGACGGTGGCGCGTCCGCAGACACGCTGATGGAAGTCGGCGACGTGAACTTCGTGCTGACGAATAGCTCGTTGACGGGACTGGGTACCGACAAACTTATTGGCTTCGAAGGTGCGGTCCTCACGGGAGGCAACAGTGCGAACTCGATTGATGCCTCGGCGGCTACGTACCCAGTGGGCATCAACGGCGGCCCCGGAGCCGACACTCTCACCGGGGGCAGCATGGGCGACACGCTCAACGCAGGCACCGGCAACGACGTCATGTTCGGACTGGGTGGTCGAGACTTCCTCAGTGGTGGAGCGGGTAACGATTTTCTGGACGGCGGCGGCAGCGATGACAACCTGGTCGGTGGCGACGGTCTGGATGCCGGGCGACGTAAGAACGATGTCGACTTCGTAGTAACCAACACGACTCTGCAGGAATTGGTGAACGGCGTTGTGATCTCTGTGGACTCGATGACGACCATCGAAACCGTCGCACTGGCTGGAGGCCCCTCAGCGAACAGTTTCGATCTGACCGCGTTCATCAATACGGGCATCACAACCCTGCAAGGTAACGGTGGCGATGACACCATCCTGGCTACTGATGGGCTCGACTTCATCACCACCACAGGCGGCGCGGATGTCATCAATGGCCGTGACGGCGGAGACACCATTCGTAGCGGCGACGGTGAAGACTCGATTCTGGGTGGCGGCGGCAACGACCTGCTGGAAGGCCAGGGAGGCAACGACACCGTCCATGGCGAGGCTGGAACTGATTACGTTGTAGGTGGCGATGGCGACGACACGCTAACTGGTGGTGATGGCAACGATTTCCTAGCAGCGACCACTGGGGCAGACGTCATCTACGGTGGTGCTGGGGATGACCAGCTCATCGGCAGTTCAGCCGCCAACACGTTGCAAGGCGATGGCGGGAACGATCGCCTCTTCGGAGAAGGCGGCGACGATTCGGTGCTCGGTGGAGACGGTAATGACTCGCTGCAAGGTGCTGACGGCGCTGACACCGTCAGCGGTGAGGCGGGTGACGATCAGCTCGGCGGCGGTGCTGGCGTCGACACTCTGGATGGTGGATCTGGAATCAATCGCATCAGTGAACTCGTCGACGGCAACGTGACGATTGTCGGCTCGCAAATCACCTCAGCGCAGTTGGGCAACGAAACCTTCAGTAACATCAGCCGCATCATCCTGATGGGTGGCGCCGGCAATAACCTGTTCGATCTCCGCCAGACAACCATCGCCGCCCAACTGCAGGGTGAAGGCGGCAATGACACCCTGCTGGGCGGGGCGGGGCGTGATCTGATTAACGGCGGCAACGGCAGCGACGTGCTGTCGGGTGGTGGTCAGGCCGATGTGCTCAACGGCGGCGCAGGCACGGACATCGCGTATGAAGTCGCCAACTCGAACTTCACGGTGGTCGGCCTGCAAGTGGGGTCCGCCGCAACCGGAACTGAAACGCATACCAGCATCGAAGGCATCGTGCTGGTCGGTGGAATCGGCAACAACACACTCAACGCCAGCCAGTCCAGCGTGCCCGTGACGCTCATCGGGGGAGCGGGTAACGACACTTTGATTGGCGGTTCGCAGGCAGACACACTGATCGGCGGCCGACGAGGCAGCCTCGCAGACGGAACCGATTCACTCGACGGCGGCGCCGGCAGCGATACCTATCAGCGGGATGCTCAGGACACTCTGGTCAACAGCGGCAGCAAGACGGTGGTCGACAACATCTTCACCCTGCTGCCGAACTGGATTGATCAGGTGTAGGACGTAGTCACAACAAGAGAGTAAGCTGGCTAAGCACCAGACATTCTTGCACAGAAGCTCGCAAAGGACGCGAAGAAGGCTCATTCAACTTGCTGATCTTCTTCTTTGCGTTTCGCGAACTTCTTGTTCAAAACCTAAATCGATTGCTCATGGCATGGGCCGGCTGGCGGACAACGTCGTCTGAACATGACGCCTGCCACTAAAGACTCGATCATTTTAAAAAATGGAGAATTGGTCCGTGATATCGGCGAGTGAATAACGCCTTTCCGTTCGGTGGTGGTTGATCCTTCAGAACGGAGAACATGATGTATTCACTCGTCCTTGGGTGCGGCCGAGGCTGCTCGATACCAGATTACTTGTGGGGCATGATGACCGCTCCTGAAGGCTTGCCGTTCTTCATCTTCGGAGGCTTTGGATTCGTCCTTACCTTCAAGTGCATCGCTGGTGCCGCTGGGTACTGAACGCAGCGCAACGGCCAAGTGAGACAGCAGGGTTCACTCCTCTCCACATAGCTATCGAGATCGCGACGTCTCCAGCCGCGGCCGTTGATTGACTCTCGCCAGTCAGACCGGGTAAGCCACATTCTCATTTCTGCGTGCTTGTGGTTCACTTCTTCCAAGTCTGTGCGGGTAGTCGGAGATCATTCGATGCGAATTCTACGCTGGTGGAATGTGGCGCTGTGCGCCGTGGCAATGAGCGCAACAAGTTTTGGTGCCGAACCAGGCGACGGGCTGACCAAGACCCGGCCCGAGATGAAGAAGAAGATCGAAGCCCTCAAGCAACGCGAGTCACGAATTCCGCTGCCGGCATTGACGGACGCTGAGATTGCAGCCGGCAAGCGCACCGTGAACAACGGGCGATTGCGGTCGCTCTATCTGCCCGAGTCCTGGCTGTCGTCCAACAACCGCCTGCCCAATCGTCCGGCGGGAGCACCTCCGCTCACGGACGCTCAACGGCTGAACCAGACACTCAGTTCAATGCAGTCACAGCCGGACTATCCCTTCAAGACAAGACTATTCTGGATCGTGTCGCGAACGAACGACTGTCAGTACTGCCTCGGCCATCAGGAACTGAAGCTGCGCCGCGTCGGCATGACCGACGACCTCATCGCATCACTGGATTCCAAATGGACCGCGTTTCCAGAGAGTGAGCAGGCCGCCATGCGTCTGACACGCAAGGCAACGCTGACGCCGCATCTGGTCGCCGCCGATGACGTGTTGGAGCTCAAGAAGCACTTCAAGGACGACCAGCTCGTTGACGTCCTCCAGACGATCGCCGGATACAATTCGACGAACCGCTGGACGGCATCAACCGGCATTCCGCAGGATCAGTCGTTTGGTGATGAGCCCAGCGAACTCGACACGCCCACGTCGCCCGAGTTCGCCAAAGTCGAAACCAAAGTCGCGCCGCTGGACTATAAGCCACGTCCCGCTTGGGAATCCCAGACGGAGTTTGATGCTGCCATCGCTGCCTGCCGCACGCGAGCCGCTCTGGTCAAACTCCCCACGGTTGAAGCCGCACAACGAGCGTTGGCTGCAGACACTCCCGGCGTAACTCCACCGGCCTGGGTGCAAGTGCTCGCATACAATCCTCAGTCCGCGCTGCGACTCTGGAAACATCGTCAGGCCATCGCCCGCGACGGCAAGCTGAACCCGACGCTGAAAGCCGAAATCGCCTGGATCAGCGCTCGCGAGAACCGAGCCTGGTATTCCGCAGTTCATGCCCGCACGCGACTCAACGCACTGGGCGTCAACGACGAGGTGCTGTTCTCCATCGGCAAGGACGAGAAAGGCTTCACCCCTGCGGAACAAACCACCTTCGCCTTCGTCCGCAAGCTGACATCAGCTCCGCACACGATCGTCGATGCCGATGTCGCCGGATTGCGGAAGCTGTACTCGGACCACGAAGTCGCCGAGATCATTTTCCTCACCTGCGACGCAAACTCGTTCGATCGCCTGACCGAACTGCTGCGTCTGCCGCTGGAGAACACTGCTGCGACTCCGGTCGCTCAAGCTAAGTGATTGGATTCCAGTCCGCTCAACGAGGCTTCCTACACCGGTCCGGCTCTACGCAGTCGTGGCCGGTGTTTTTCTGCGCAGACGCTCGCTCATCCACTGGATCACGAAGAAGAACACCGGCGTCAGGAAGATGCCGAACAGCGTGACGCCCAGCATGCCAGCGAACACAGCGGTACCCAGCGTCTGCCGCATTTCGGCGCCGGCGCCTTCGCCGATGACGAGCGGAATCACGCCGAAGATGAACGCCAGCGACGTCATCACGATCGGCCGCAAGCGCAAGCGGCAGGCTTCGAGTGTCGCGGTGCGAACGTCAGCTCCCGCGTCGCTACGAGCGCGAGCAAACTCGACAATCAGAATGGCGTTCTTACACGCCAAACCGACGAGCACCACGAAGCCAATCTGAGTGAAGATGTTGACATCCATCCCCGCCAGCGAGACGCCGACAATCGAACACAGCAAACACATTGGCACCACGAGAATCACTGCCAGTGGCAACGACCAGCTTTCGTACTGCGCGGCCAGCACCAGGAACACCAACACCACGGCCAGGAAGAACGCGATCAGAGCAGTGTTACCGGCCATCTCTTGCAACAACGCCAGCTCCGTCCATTCCGCACGCATCGACGGCAGCAGCTTGTCCTTTGACACCTCGGCCAACTTCGCAATGCCCTGCCCTGAACTGGTGCCATGCGTCACGTCCGCATTGATGGCCGCCGACGGATACAGGTTGTAGCGTGTGATGAGCACCGGCCCGCTGACTTCCTTCACTTTGGAAACGGCTGCCAGCGGCACCATCTCACCGGAAGAGTTCTTCACCTTCAGCCGCTTCAGGTCTTCCACGCGCATACGGAAGTTCGTATCGGCCTGAATGTTGACCTGCCACGTGCGTCCAAACCGATTGAAGTCGTTCACATACAACGAGCCAAAGTTGACCTGCAACGTATCGAAGATCTCGGACAGCGGAACGCCCATCTTGCGAGCAGCCTCGCGATCCAGTTCCACAGCCAACCACGACGCGTCCGCGCGGAAGCTGGAGAACAGACCTTGCAGTTCCGAAGTCTTGGAACCTTCATCAATCACCTGATCGGCGACAGACTGGATAGCTCGCAAGCCGTTATCGCCTCGGTCCTCGATCATGATGCGGAAGCCGCCCGCGGTACCGAGACCATCAATCGGCGGCGCGCCCACAACGTCAACCAGACCGTCGCGAACTTCCTTATCGAGAATCGTTCGCAGGTTCGCCGCAATCACACTACTCGACAGCCCGCGCGGTGAGCGCTCACCAAACTCTTTCAACATCACATACATCGATCCAAAGTTCGGCGCGTTCGCGCCCATCAAGATCGACTGGCCGGCAATCGCGACAGTGTGATTGACTCCGTCTGCTTTGCCGACAAGCTTCTCGATCTGCTGCATTACGTGCGTCGTGCGTTCCAGCGAAGACGCGTCGGGCAACCGGACATTGACCAGCAGATACCCCTTGTCCTGAGCGGGAATGAAGCCGCTGGGAGTCTCTTCAAAGTACGTCTGAGTCAGATGCAACAGGCCGCCGTAGCCGATCAAGACCAGCAGCGCCAGCCGCAGCGAGATACCAACGATCCGCACATAGCCTTCGGTGATCCAGCCAAACACTCGATTGAACGCACGGAAGAAGCCGCTGAGCAGCTTGTTCAACAAGCCACTGAGCAACAGCGCCACAATGAAGGCCACAGCGGGAGCAATCCACGCCGCATAAGGTGCCAGTTCGACGAGTTGCGGCTCAGGACGAGCAAGCAACCACTTCCCCAGCCAGGCGGAACCAAACTGCCAAGCCGCCCATGTCGCGACCAAAATAATGCCGGGACGAGGCAATGCTTCCGACTTTCGTTCGGACTTCGACTGCAACAGGATCACGGCCAGCGCGGGGCTGAGCGTCAATGAATTGAACGCCGAGATCACCGTCGACACTGAAATCGTCACGGCGAACTGCCGGAAGAACTCGCCGATGATGCCCGAGATAAACGCACACGGCACGAACACAGCCGCCAACACCAGTCCCACCGCCACAACAGGGCCGGACACTTCATCCATCGCCTGCATCGCCGCTTCGCGCGGTTCGAGACCATGCTCGATGTGATGCTCAATGGCTTCAACCACGACGATCGCGTCGTCCACGACGATACCAATCGCGAGTACCAGGCCGAACAGCGTCAGCGTGTTGAGGCTGAAGCCGAACGCTGCCATCGCGCCGAACGTACCCACAACTGCCACCGGCACGGCCAGCAGAGGAATGATGGCCGCGCGCCAGCCCTGCAAGAAGACGAGCACAACCACGGCCACCAGAATCACGGCGTCGCGCAACGAATGAAACACTTCGTTGACGGATTCCTGAATGAACGGCGTCGTGTCATAGACGATCGAATAGTCCACGCCAGTCGGAAAGCGACCGCGCAGTTCATCCATCTTCTGCCGCACCATCCGCGCGGTTTCGAGCGCGTTCGATCCCGGCAGTTGATACACCGACAGCGCGACTGACGGACTGCCATCCAGCGAGCACGCCTGATCGTAACCGAGCGCACCAAGCTCCGATCGAGCCACATCACCAAGTCGCACCGCACGGCCGGACTCGTCAGTCTTCACGATGATGTCGTTGAACTGCTCTTCGTCGACCAGGCGCCCCAGCGTCGTCATTGTGTATTGAAAGACCTGCCCCGTCGGGACGGGTGGCTGACCGATCTGACCGGCTGCCACTTGAGCGTTCTGCTGCTCAATCGCATGCACGATGTCATCCGACGTTACGTTGCGTGCGGCGGCTCGTTCCGGATCCAGCCAGACGCGCATGCTGTAGTCGCGTTGGCCGAGGAACGAAATATCCCCCACGCCCTGCAGTCGCGAGAGTTCGTCGCGCAACTGAATCGTCGCATAGTTGCTGAGGTACAGATTCGAGCGGCTCTGATCCGGCGAAAAGAGATTCACGATCATCAGCACGGTCGGTGACTTCTTCTTCACCGTCACGCCGCGCCGCCGCACCAATTCGGGCAGAACAGGCTGCGCTAAGGCGACTCGATTCTGTACCAGCACCTGAGCCAGGTTGAGATCCGTCCCTGAGCGGAACGTGACATTCAGCGTGTAAGCACCGTCGTTCGTGCATTGGGATGACATATACATCATCCCTTCGACGCCGTTGACCTGTTGCTCAATTGGTGCCGCGACAGTATCCGCCACAACCTGAGAATTCGCGCCCGCATACACCGCTGATACTTCCACCGTCGGCGGTGTGATTTCGGGATACTGAGTGACAGGCAACGTAAACAGCGCGATCGCCCCCGCCAGTGTGATCACGATGGATAACACCGAGGCAAAGATCGGTCGGTCGATAAAGAACCGAGAAAACATCTCAAAACTTCCAGTGATCGACTGCGTGCAAGCAGCTCAATGAATTCAGTAATCGTGAGTCATTCGTCAGGGGCGAGAAGAGGTGCTCCCGACCAGTTGATCTTCCGACGGACCTTTCAAATCAGGCTTCGCGTCAGGCGACTTGGCCGTGAGCGTGCCCGTAGGAGTTTCCACAACCTTCGGTGGTTCAAGCACCGGCTTTGACGGCCGCGAACGGCGCTTCGTCAGTTCGGCCAAACTTCGAAACGCCCAGCCACCTGCTGCGCGCACGTGACGGAACCGGACCAGATCCATCGTGAAATGGCCGACCCACTGGACCGCTGGATGCGAAATGATCCGCAAGTCCTTCGCCCAGTCCACCAGATAGAAAAACACCGGCGTCAGCAACACGCCGAATAAGGTCACACCCAACATGCCGCTGAACACTGTCGTGCCGAGTGCTCGACGCATCTCAGCACCGGCACCGTGAGCAATCACCAGCGGCACCACGCCCAGAATGAAAGCAAACGACGTCATCAGAATCGGCCGCAAACGCAGCTCGCAGGCGTGCAGAGTCGCGGTGCGGCGATCGACTCCCTCATCGCGCTGCAGCTTCGCGAACTCCACGATCAGAATGGCGTTCTTACAGGCCAGACCGATCAACACCACCATGCCGATCTGCGTAAACACGTTGATGTCCATGTCCGCTTGCCAGACTCCGGCCAGCGAACACAGCACGCACATCGGCACCACCAGGATGACGGCCAGCGGCAAAGACCAGCTTTCATACAGAGCCGCCAGCACCAGAAACACAAACGCCACCGACAAGCCAAACACGATGTTGCCAGTGCTGGTTGCCGTGCGTTCGAGATATGTGATCTCGGTCCATTCGTAGGACATCGACGATGACAGTTCGCGCTGCGCGACTTCTTCCATCGCGGCAATCATCTGCCCGGTGCTGAAGCCAGCCGTAGTATTTCCGGTAATCGCGGCGGCCGGATACATGTTGTAGCGCGTCAGCACCAGTGGGCCGCTGATGTTCTTCACGGTAGCGATTGTCCCGATCGGAACCATCTGGCCCTTGGCGTTGCGAACCTTCAGGTTATCGACATCATCCACGTCGTTACGGAACTTGGCATCGGCCTGCACAATCACCTGCCAGGTCCGGCCGAAACGATTGAAGTCGTTGACATACCGCGATCCCAAATAAGCCTGCAGAGTGCCGAACACATCTCCCAGGTTGATCCCCATCTTGATGCACTGATCGCGGTCGATGTCCACGAACAGTTGCGGAGAGTTCGCTTTGTAGACGGTCGACAGACCAACCAGCCCCGTCTGCTTGTTACCCGCTTCG
>CAYLTY010000305.1:0-8756 GCA_964386705.1 uncultured Planctomycetaceae bacterium | reverse complement strand
TCGCCCACTACCACGAAGAGCGGCCGCACCAGGCTAAGGAGAACGCCCCGCTCATTCAGGCCTCGTCGGAACCGTCGAAGAAGAAGCCGAAGGGAAGGAAGGTGTCCGCGCCGCCGGACGTCGTGCCGATCGTAAACATCAAATGCTGGCAGCGGCTGGGCGGGCCGCTGAAGCACTACGTGCGGCGTGACTGCACATTAGCACGCTCTGATTCAAACTCGATGTGGATACTAGCGGGGACGGCACTAGGAGACTTTACGAATCCATGCCCCCAAGGAATGGCGGCCGCCGTCGCACCGGACGCGACAGCCAAGAGCAGCGTGGCGATGCACGTGATCCATACCGTGCGGGTTCGCAGACGGCTCAGGCCTGCAGTCAAAAACGCGCTGGCCGCCGAAAAAGACACCAAGGCCATCACTCGGCCATGCTCGACGTTGTTAATCCCTTCGAGGCTTTGCAGATATCCAAAAGTTGTCGCGATGGCGATGAACAGACCCCGTGACACCTCGATGTCCTGGCTGGTCATTCGACGCGCCACCTTCAGGCACAGGCATTCCCGCGTGTGCTCGTCGATGATACTCAGCCACTTCAAACTTGTGCCGCCGGCCGTGCGATCGAAGATTAAGTCCCACGCCCAAACTTCGTTCTTACGACTCACTCGCTGACGAGTACATCATGTGCGCAGCCCGGTGTTGAATATCAATCGTGCCTGCCAGACCTGCCATCGCTGGCCAGAAGAGGAATTGAAGGCTCGAGTCGAGACCATTCAGGAACGCACCTTCCAACTGCGCAACACGGCGATGGAAGCGCTGGTGGAGTTCGTCGACGACATCAGGGCCGCAAGGCCGAGGGCCGTTCTGACAAAGAACTGGCAACTCCGCGCGACTTCCAACGCAAAGGCTCAGTTCCATCTCGATTTTATCGAAGCGGAAAACTCAATGGGCTTCCACGCACCACAGGAAGCGGCACGCGTACTGGGACAGTCCATTGAATTCACGCGTCGCGGACAAAGGTCGCTGATCAAGGAGCATCCCAAGGTATCGGAGTAAAAAGTCTGACACTGCCCAATCATGCTCCAGTCGGAGGCAGCGCTTCCAGGAGAACGGCTTCGATAGTCAGCCCCGGACCAAAGGCCAACATGACAATGGGGCCCGTGATACCCGTTTCCAGCAAGCGACCCAGAACGAAGAGCACGGTTGGAGACGACATGTTTCCGAACTCGGCCAGAACGGACTCCGAGGCTGCCCACTGAGTGTGCTCCAGTCCCAGTGATTCGCCGCAGGCACTCAAGATGCGCGGTCCACCGGGGTGAATCGCCCAACCGGCTACGTTCTGCACTGTCATGCCCAAACTGGCGAGCCACTCGCCCATCCACGGACCGAGGTAAGTGCGAATCAGATGTGGCACTTTGGCTGATAACGTCATCTCAAAGCCGTGATCACCGATCTGCCAGGTCATCTCCTGAAGCGTGTTTGGCAGCACGCATGAACCAGAACTACGATAACGCAGACGGCCCTGTTCTGACTGGTTGAGGACCAAAGCCGCTGCACCGTCTGCAAACAGAGAATTGGACACGATGCGATCAGGCGACCAACCATACTGATGGTGCAGGCTACAGAGTTCCGAGGCCACCATCAGGACTCGCGCTTTTGAGTCGGCTTGCGCGAATGCGTTGGCAACTCGTAGGCCGTTCATGGCGCCGTGGCAGCCCATGAATCCCAGATGTGTGCGAGACGTCGAGGAACGTAGCGGCAACGCTTGCAGGATCTCGACATCAAAGCCCGGCGATTGAAAGCCCGTGCAAGAGATTGTGACCAGATGGGTGATCTCATGAGGCTCGCACTTTGCCGCCTGCAGAGCTCGTTGAGCTGCCACTGTTCCGAGTTGTCCCGCATGCGCTGCGTAGCAGGCCATGCGAGCTGATGTCGAGGGCCCGTCTTCATGACCGGGTACGGGCTCGGCATAGAACGACTGACGAGCACTGAGATTTTCCTCGGCGGCCTTCAAGATCACGCTGTGACGGCTCTTGACTCCGGACCGGCGATAGAGTTCGTGCAGGATGTGGTTCTCTCTTTCCGAGGGTGCATTGAAGGGTGCAATGAGTTCAGCAGCATCGTGCTGAGAAATCTTCACAGGAGGCACGGCAGTACCAATTCCGGTCAGGCTTACGGGCATCGGATTGGTCTTTCCCTGTGTTGGACTGCGAACTGTTCGCTGGCATTGGTCTGTGAGTGGATTGGTGGCTGAGAAGCCGATTCTCTGGACGCCTGCACAACAAATGGCACTTTTCCTAAGGGGCCGCTTCGGAAGCCGGGATATCCGACGACTTTCGATTGATAAATGCGATAACTGTCCCCGAGATAGTGCACCAGGCGTCGATCCTTCAGGACGCTGCCTACCAGGATATACGTCGTCCAGAGGCTCAACAGGAGACCGCGATCAAGCGTAATTCGTGGAGTGAACCACAATAGACCAAGAAACGACGCGTAGATCGGATGCCGGAACCAGCAGTACAGGCTTTGAGGAGTGAAGTTCCTGAACGGCGTTTTCTCCTTCTTCACCCAACGCCACCACGACGTGAAGCCGGTCTGATGACCGAGGCCTGTGAGACTGATTGAATAGAGCAATGTTGGCCACGTCAGGATAAACGCGATGCTCATGAGGGATTGCGACCAACCGGTAAGTTGAACCAGCGTTGGTTCCATGGGCTTCCAGAGCCCGATTGTCAGTAGCAAACTGACGCACGTCACGGAGCAGAACAGAGTGCCGTAGAACTCACGCGGAATGATCCGGCCAATACGCTCACGACTGCTTGGCAGCAGCAATAAGCTGTGCGAGACCGCGAATTGCAGGCATAGTGCAAAGTCTGTGGCAGCAGCGGTCAACGACGGTGCTTCCGCAGGGCCGGTCCAACCCGCCAGAAATCCATACAGATAATAGACAGTTACACCAAAAAGCAGATGATTCAGTATGCCGGCAGAAATGCCTATGACACGGCTCATCCTTGAGTCCCGACTGTATTCAACCATGAATCGAGTAGCGTCACACGCGGTTGTGAACGCTGATAATACACTTCTTCCAGCGTCTATCTCGTCGCTTCTATTTATGAACCTGCCTTGTGAGCTACAAAGCATCCGTAACTCATGGCTCCCGATCGATACGCGTCCAGGATTGTTGTGAAGTCATCTAGAAACTGAGCTGTCTGGCGATCAATCAGACGTGCCAGCCAGCGCACGCGAGTTTGTTGGACACGGCGATGGCAGATGCTCCAGGTTTCTGCGACTCGCTCCGTCCAGTCCCGGACGGGTTCGACCTGCAGGCCAGCATCCGTCATCCAGTGAATATAGTCTTCCGCACTCCCAAGTGAGGGACACAGGAAGCCTTCACAGACTTTGCGTACTTCCTCTGCCCCAGCAGGCTCTCCGGCGCGCGGACCCGCCAGCCACGCGCAAATTGTCATGCGCCCACCCGGCTTGAGCCACGTCGCAGCCCGTTTGAAAAACGCAGGCTTGTCAAACAAGTGTTCTGTACACTCAATGCTCCACACGACATCTGCTGACGCTGGTTCAAATTGCGCAACTTCAGCGTCCAGGCGCTTGAACGTCGTTTGGCCCGCGACTCCTTCCAGTCGTGCGGCCGCGCTGGCCCACAACCGCTGAACCGGACTGAGGGTGATCCCAATGACCTCGGCGCCATACCGTTTCGCCAGCCGAATGGATGAGCCGCCCATGCCGCAGCCCACATCAATGAGTCGCTGACCAGCCTGAACTTGAGCCAGACCGGCCAGCGTATCCGTCAGGTTCAATTGCGCAATTTCAGGGGACTCATCGGCATCCCACAACCCATGATGGATATGTTGCCCCCAGAGCAACCGGTAGAAGAGTGTTGAGAGGTCGTAGTGAAACTGGATCTCAGGTTTTGAGACCGTCGTGACGCTGATCATCGAACAATCAACTCCTCAAGACAGTGATATCCTGGTTTTAACCCGGGTTGAACAGCGAACAGTTTGGATGAAACGATTATGGCTCTGGAACAACCCACAGATCTCCGTAAATCGTCAGTTCATTCGTGATACCGACTGTTCCCAGCGCGGCGGTATAGGGACGAATTCCGAAGTCCGTTTGACGAATGGCAAAGCTGCCTCGCAGATGGATCCAGCCGTCGGCGGTTTCAGCGACCGCGATGAACTTGAGCGGGCGTTTCACACCGTGCAGATTGAATTCACCTTCACACAGGTACTCCTGACCGTTCGCTGGCGGCTTCTGCGACTGATGCTTACGAGCAGATTTGATTTCGAACACGGCGGCGGGATATCGCCCAACGTCGAGCACATCTGGTCCGAGCATGTTGGAGTTCACTTTGCGGACAGTACCAGCGTCCGTGGTCCCTCCCAGTCCGATATAGTTTCTGGCCTGCTGAGTATCCGCCTGGAAGGACTTGAGATCGAACTCGAAGCGACCAGCCTTATCCGCAGCTCCCAATCGGATTGTTCCCGAGTTGAGAACACCCTCAATGGCGTGTTCATGCCCCAACCCGGTCTTGCCGACGAACACGTAGACTCGACTGTTTTGCAGTTCGATGTCTCCTGGCTTCCGTTTGGGCTGTTCCGCCTTTTGAGCCTGAGCGGTTGACGCAACGCCCTGTTGGGCCAGCAGAGCGCTCGCCTGAACGCAGCATGCTGCGGCAACAGCGGCCGTGAGCCAGAGCAAACAATACTTAGACATCCATTCGTTCCTTGAGTCTTTGCGTGAGCAGCACTCCAACTGCCACTCGAACGAAGTGTCTAAGCTCGGCCGAATTCGGTGAAGACGCAGGTTGCAGGAAATGACTCAGACGACGAAACCTGAGACTTGATCGCAACGTTCAAGATTGTGCTCTGCGTTACGGTAAGTACTGGTACCGTTCGATGCCGTGATCATCCGCTCCCAATGATCGCCTTGAACTCACTTGTACTCAGTCGATGCAGTCTCAATGCAGGGAATTAAGTCAGTGAGTAACTATTCTTCGGGAGTTCGCGCCGAGGGGAACCTGCAGTTGATCTATTCTTCAGACCTCGGAATGAGTTCGGCATCCCGACATGCGACCAAACTTGATATAGACTTGGCCGAAGATTCAATGGATTGAAACAAGGTCGTGCTGTGCTCTCGTTTGCATTGAGAACCTTGTTCGCGGGCCGCGGCAAATTTGCCGCCGGGCTGGCGGGCGTCATTTTTTCGCTGGTGCTCGTGAACGTGCAGGGCGGGCTTTACTTCGGCCTGATGAGCAAGGCCAGCACGCTGATCGATCATTGCGACGCAGATCTGTGGATCTGCGACCGCATGATCTCGAACGTAGACCTTCCGAGGCACATTCCTGAAGCCTGGAGCAATCGCTTACGTGGTTTGCCCGGTGTCGCCCGCGTCGACCCCTACATCGTCGGCAAGGGAACAGCCACGTTAACCACGGGCGGTTTTGAGGATGTCTGGATCATCGGTTCTGATCCTGGCTCGATGCTCGGCTCGGGTTGGAACTTCGTGGCAGGCTCGCGGGACGAATTGAAGCGGCCGTACGGCGTCAGCTTCGACGTCGTGGATCTCGCTAAACTCGGTTATCCGCGATTGGGCGATCAGATCGAAGTCAACGGTCGACGAGTGAAGCTGGTGGCACAGACCAGCGGTATCACTGGCTTTGTGACCATGCCCTACTTGTTCACGACGTTGGAGAACGCGCGACGTATTTCCCACATCGATAGCGAACATTGTTCATTCTTTCTGATCAAAGCTCGCCCAGGTGTTGATATCGAAAACCTTCGCGAACAAGTTGCCCGGCTGGTTCCAGAATTGGTCGTTTATACTCCGCAAGCGTTTGCCAGCGCGTCGCAGAACTACTGGATGAACCGCACCGGCATAGGAATCAGTTTCGGCGCGTCGACGGCTCTGGGTTTGCTCGTCGGATTGATGATGGTCGCACAAAGCCTGTATGCACTGGCGCTCGATCACCAGACGGACTATGCAACTCTGAAAGCACTTGGTGCAGAAGACCGAAGTGTCTGCGGAATCATCCTGCTGCAGGCCCTGACAATCGCGATTCTGGGATCGATTGCGGGGCTGGTGATAGTTGTTGCTATCCGAGAATTGTGGTCATCGCCGCTGGCACCGGTTGTCATTCCGGTACAACTGATTGGAGTCGCGTTGTTGCTGGTGTTCGTCATTTGCCTATGTGCCTCGCTGCTGCCATTCCTGCGAATTCGACGCATTGATCCCGGCATCGTGTTACAGGGCTGATGACGGTATTCACATGGATGATCTGGTGATTCAAGCCCGTGGCATTTGGAAGAACTATCAGACGGGGACTATCAGTACCCCAGTGCTGCGAGGAATTGACTTTGATGTCTCGCGTGGCGAGTGCCTCTTTCTGGTGGGTCCGTCTGGCAGTGGCAAGACAACGCTATTATCGGTTCTGGGCTGCGTACTGACCGCCGACGAAGGCTCTCTGAACATCCTGGGCCAGGACGTCATGCAGTTCACGCCACACGATCAAGCGCGGTTTCGGCGTGAGAAGATCGGCTTTGTTTTTCAACGTTTCCACTTATTTGATGCCCTCACGGCGGAAGAGAACGTGCGAGTAGCATTGGATCTGTTGCACTGGCCGAAATCGCAGTCGATACCCGCAGCCCGCGAACTACTGGGCAAAGTCGGGTTGGGAGACCACGCAAGTCGCCGAGTGACGCAACTCAGCATGGGACAGAAGCAGCGAGTTGCCCTGGCTCGCGCTCTGGCAGGCGACCCCGAGTTGATTCTTGCGGACGAACCTACGGCCTCACTGGATGCTGAGTCCGGGTTGAACGCCATGCGGCTGTTAAAAGAACTCTGTCAGCAGATGGGGAAGACCGTCATAGTAGTGACTCATGACTCCCGAATTTTTCCGATGGCCGATCGCATGCTGAAGCTGGCTGACGGTCGGGTGGTGGCTGGCTAGCGAGACAACTGACGAGCTCTGCGAGTGATCGGTCCGAAAGATTCCTAAGTAGACGGCAGGTTGCAAGGCGTTGTTATGCGATGGATCGCGATTATCTCTGCCACAGTCTGCATCTGCCTGGCCAGCGCTCTGGCGACCGGCTGGTTTCGTCTGGAAGTGAAAGGCGAATTCGCGTCGCAACAAAGTAGCGCGAGCGATTCTGAACCTCGCCGAATCTTCGCTCCCGGCATCGTAGAAGGAGCCAGCCGCGAAGTGGCCCTTCAATTCGAAGTTCCTGGTCGGCTGAAGAAACTGCATGTGAGGCCGGGTGATATTGTTAAGGCGGGCACGGTGCTGGCAGAACTCGACCCTGAAACATTCGAACTCAAGCATCAGGAAGCGGTTTCTCAGTGGAAGCTTGCCGACGCCGAACTGGCCCGCCTGCTCAGAGGTGCTTCGGAAGAGGCTCGCGAGGCCGCTCGCACCAGTGCGCGAGCGGTTGAGCTGCAGATGTTGGAAGAAGCCGACATCTTGAATGTTCTGAAACTCGCAGTTCAAAAAGGCGCGGAGCCATTGGAGAAACTGGATCAGGCCCGTGGTCACTACGTCAGAGTAGTTGCTGAATTCAACGCCTTGCGGCAGCAGGCCGACCTGCTGGATGCGGCCGCTCACAAGGAAGACGTGACGGTGGCTGAGGCTCGCAGGGCGCTTGCGGACGTTGGCATGCGACAAGCAGAAGCCATGTTGCGCAAGGCTCAACTGACAGCATCCGTAAGTGGTTCGGTGTTGCAGGTTGGCACGGAGGTCGGAGAAATCGTAGGACCTCAGTCGAACCGCCCAATGATCACAATCGCAGACTTGTCGCACACGCGAGTGCGTTGCTACATCGAGGAATACGATGCCTTACGTGTGGCGAAAGGCGACGAAGCCGTCGTGACCTCTGATGGAGATCCTGAAGTCAAGGTTCCTGGGACGGTAATCAACTGCGCGAGCTATGTGGCCCCGAAAAGCTTTCAACATTTATCGCCCGGCGAGCGACACGATCTGCGTGTCCGTGAAGTTGTTATAGAACTACAGCAGCAAAGTAACCTTCTCGTCGGTCTGCCGGTCGAGGTCTCAATTATCTCGTCGACTGAGCGATGAGTGGTTCCACTGAAGGCATGATGTCGGTTAGTTACCGGTTCGCATGACAGAGCCACTACTGATCGCAGGGTGGCAGGAAGATGCCGCTTGCTCAGGCTCGCGCTCTGCCGATTGCTTTCGGACAGGGAGGTTGCTGGCGCCAGACGGGGCATTGGTGCTGGAAGTTCCCTATCTCGCGAAGCTTGTTGAGAACCTGGAGTACGACACAATCTATCACGAGCATCTCCGTTACTTGGCGATCAAGCAACTGGTGACGTTATACAACCGCCAAGGACTGCGCATGGAACGCATTGAACTCTTCCCCGTACATGGTGGAACAATTCGGTGCGTCGTACGGCACGGCTAAGGTCACTCGGAGAGTGTGGATCAATGGCTGGCCGATGAAGAGGCACTCGGCATCGGGAACCGCCAGGGGCGAAACCCGGCTTTACCACGGCCCAATCCGGGGTGCAAAAAGGAAGCCATCTCCCGTGTTGCCAATGGTTTCCAAATTGTACCGCGATGAAGAACCTCTACCAACGTTTGCTGCTCTTAATCGCCGGCGCGACGCAGTTGGAGCTGGCCCGGCACGTCCGTTATCTAAGAAAGAGGGCGGTCGCGAAATCGGGACTGTTACTCCGAGTTGGGCGAGAGAATTCGCGTTGCCTCAGCCGATGGGCAGCAACACGACGAAGTAT
>CAYLTY010000304.1:0-8782 GCA_964386705.1 uncultured Planctomycetaceae bacterium | reverse complement strand
ACCCGTTACGCGCACTTAATTTCTGAAATCCGTATTACAGGTTGCACCGTATAACAAACAAAAATGGCCGACAGAGCGACTCTCGCTCCGCCGACCAACATAAGCTGCCGGATTATCAAGGGGCCTGAAGCATGAGCGTCCGAGTTTTCGCTCAAGCGTCGACGCCGAGTAGTCGGCAGGCGTCTTCGTAACCGGCGGCGCGGAAGCCGTGTTTGTCGTCGCGGTTGTAGCCGTAGGCACTGGCCGTCACGCGAGAGAGAGCCACCACTTGACGCCAGCGGAAGGCCGGACGGGTCGTGCTGTAGTCCTCGCGCACGGTGTGGTAGTACTTTTCAGCGTGCAGGCGACCATCCTCACTGACGGCGTACTTCAACATCAGTGCGAAGACCGGATCGACCGCGTAGCCCCGCTCGCCGTAGATCTGAATGGCCGCCGTGGCGCGACCCTGATCGTTGTTGCGGATGGCGTCTTCCGTCTCCGCCAGCAGGCCCTTGGCGTCCTGAATCTTGATGAGCGCGCGATGCTCGTCGGTGGGATAGGCGGGCGTTGGGAAGGGACCACCCTGGATTCCCGCGTGGTACGCGGCGACGATCAAGCCCGACACGGCATGACGCGGCTCGGCCACTCGGGACATGTTTCGCCAGGCGTTGGTCGCGTCCGACGAATGGACTCCCGCCGAATCGCCGTGAGTGCGCCACTGTTTCTCGCCGCTACCTTGTCGCAACACGTACAGGTTGGACGCCAGCGAGACGGCTTCGCCCACGACCTCGGGATCGACTCCTTCGGCGAGTGCGGCGGCGACGGCTTCGGCGGCGCGGTCGCGCGGGCCGCTGTAGATCACCTGGCTGAGTTCGTTCAAGGCGGCATCGTCCAGATTACGCTTGCCGAGCGTCTTGCCAGCGAGCTTGTATTGGTCGAGCAGTTTGGGAACCAATGCGCGAATCGGTGACGGACCATTCTTGTGCTCGATGCGCGACCGTTCGTGGTCAGCACAGAACCGCACGCACTGTCGCAGTAGAGAGTAGGAGTATTCCTTACCGAGCAGACCAACCAGCCCGTAGGTTCTGTGAGCAAACACAAAGCGGTGCACGTTCAGGTCGTCCTGCATCGCGGGCTGCAAGGCGTTGAAGGCGTCAATCGGAGAATCGCCCACGGTGGCCAGCAGCCTCTCGCCGAGGTCCGCGTCCGGCTTGCGGCAGGCGTCGCGAATCTTCACCCCGAGGTCACCGTCAGCATGTTCGGCGGCATGCTCTGCAGCATGAATCGCCTCCAGAACCGTGTGCGAAGCACCGCCGACGTTCTGAATCTGCTGCGTGTTGCGATACAGCACCTTCAACACGGGGAGCGGCTGCCGACCGCCGGTGAGTTGGCGGCTCATTTCCAAAGAGGGGAGCATCGCCATCGCAGTGTGGAAGCCGACATAGTCACAGCCGCCGAAGGTCACGGCATTGGCCAAGGCTCCCGCCGCCACCAGTTTTTTCAGATCCACCTCACCCTTTTGAATCTTCTGAGCCAGCAGCGGCTGCAGTTTTTCGGCGGGAGTGTTCCGCATCAGTTCCACCAGGCCGGCGTACTCACCGAGCGGAATTGAGTCCGCTCCGGCAGCCGCAAACGCAGTGGAAAATCCCAGATCGTTGGCCAGGGACGCACCCAGGCCTGCGGCGAGCATGCCGCGCCCAACATCGGAAAGGAACGCGCGACGCGTGGAGGGGACCATGAGATTCTCCGTTCAAGGGAATTCGAGGAAAAGAGCAGTGAGGTCCGTCGACTCGGGGTGATTTACCCGCTTAGTTCCAAGAACGCAGGAGCGTTACACGAAGACGCATTTTTCCGCGTGCATCGTGGAAGCGCTGAGTACAACGAGCGTGATTGGCTGAGTGCGGCAGGAACCTCCCGTAGCTGCCAGAGAGTATTCCACCAACGGTTCGTCTGTGGGCGCACGCCCGGTTGTAACGGTTGCTGGTTATTATGAACTACAGGGTGCTCCGCAGTATTGCGAGTGCTCCATCCCCAATCCCAATCTCGTGGGAACTGCCGTGACGGAACATTCCTGCCCCAATGCTGATCAACTTCGCGAGTTGGCCCTCGGCCTCGGGGATCCCGCGCGGTTCGAAGCCGTCGCATTGCATGTCGAGGGGTGTGAGGACTGCCAGAAACAGTTGGAGCAACTCGATGAATCGATGGACCAGCTTGTGGACGAACTTGGAAGGTTGCGGACATCAACGTCGGACGAGCGATCGAAGGGAGGCAAGACGGAACGCGAGCCGCTGGCCGAAGCCATTATTGCCAGCGTTTCTCAATCAGGCCGGATCGGATCACGAATTGCCGCTGATGCTGGGCGGGATCTCGCGCGTCGCCTGCTGGAGGGGGTCGTGCGGATCGATCGGTTTGAATTGCGATCCGAATTGGGGGTCGGCTCATTCGGCTACGTGTTCAAGGCCTGGGATCCACGCCTCGAACGAGTAGTCGCGCTGAAGGTTCAACGTGCGGGAAGCCTGGCTTCGAAGGAAGAGGCTGAGCGGTTCTTGCGTGAAGCGCGCAGCGCGGCCCAGCTCAAGCATCCGTCGATTGTCTCGTTGTATGAAACCGGCCAAACGGAAGACAACGTCTGGTTTTTGGTGTGCGAGCACATTGATGGCGAGACGCTGGAAGAACGCTTGAAGGACGGAGCACTCACGCCGCTTCTGGGAGCTTCGATTGCGAGCGAGTTGGCCGGCGCGCTGCAGTACGCCCATGAGCAAGGGGTTGTGCACCGCGATGTCAAACCATCAAACATTATACTCGATCGACAACAGCGGGCTCACGTCATGGACTTCGGCCTGGCCAAGCGTGACGCGGACGAGCAGACGATGACTTCCGACGGTCGCGTCCTCGGAACCCCGGCCTATATGTCACCCGAACAGGCCGCAGGGACATCGCATCAGGTCGATGCCCGCAGCGACATCTACAGCCTCGGCGTTGTCCTTTACGAGCTTCTGACGGGAGAGCGTCCGTTCCACGGCAACCGTCGTCTGCTGCTGTTGCAAGTACTGGAAGACGACCCGCGTCCCCCGCGAGTCGTGAAGCCGAACTTGCCGCGCGACCTGGAAGTGATTTGTCTGAAGGCGATGAGTAAGGCTCCCTCGCGGCGCTATCAGTCCGCCGGAGACATGGCCGACGACTTGCGAAGGTTCTTGCAGGGCCAGCCGATTCTCGCCCGACCGATGGGTTACAGCGAGCGGATGCTGCGCTGGTGCCGTCGGTATCCGCTGGCGGTCAGTGTACTCGTGGCCGTGATCATCGGGTCTGTCGCCGGGATGTCGTATTTGTCGAGCCTGTCGGAGTTCTTCGTCCGGCAAACGGCCCTCGAAAGCGCCCGCCTGGAAACGAAGATGCTCGATGAGGTCTGGCGGTTCTACAGCGACGAGATTTCGGACATTGATCCCAGGATCACAAAGGTCGCCATTACCGAAAACTACCGCAACGTACATCCCGCTCTGCCGCTACCGGCGACGTTCGCGATCGATTTGGGGGAGCGAATCAGCCGCCGCAGTCCCGGCATGGAAGTGCGTGTGTTCAGCCGCTATCCGTGGCCGACTCGCAAAGACGGTGGACCACAGGACAAGTCCGATCGCGACGCCTTGCAATGGCTGGAAACACACGCCAAGCCGAACGACGACCCGGTATCAGAGTATTCTGAATTTGTAGCGGACGACGGCCGCCGAAAACTTCTTTATTACAGTGCTCGCCACATGGAGAAAAGCTGCATTGGTTGCCACAACCATCCCGAGAGCCGCAGTCCCAAGAAGGACTGGAAGGAGGGAGACGTGGTGGGAGTTTTGAAAATTGTCCGTCCGCTCGACCGCGAGATCGATAATACGCAAGCGGGATTGCGCGGCGCGTTCCTGATCATGGGGGCGATCTCGTTGCTGTTATTGATCATCAGTGCGGCAGTGATTGTTGCGACACAACGCAGGCGAAAGGCGGTGCCCGGATGACCGCTGACGACATCCACAAAGACCGCCCCCGGACCGGCGGTTCTACATCGCGCAGCCTGCTGGAAGATGCGGGGCTCGCGGTCCCTGAGGCTTGGGAGCGGCTCGTGCGATTGTATGCACCACTGGTGGCCTCATGGTGTCGTCGCTGCGGCGCTGCGGAACAGGATGTGGTGGATTTACTGCAGGATGTATTCGTGTCCGTGGCGGGCAATCTGGACCGTTTCCGGAAGGAACGCCCCGTTGATACCTTTCGTGGATGGCTCTTCACGATCACGCGCAACAAAGTCCGCGATCACTTTCGCCGACGTGCTGCGGAGCCGTTCGCGGTGGGAGGCTCTGAAGCCCTGCTCAAGCTGAATCAGATCCTTGACCCCAACATGAACAGCGAATTACTTCAGTTGACCGATGATGGAATTCTGGACGAGCTGCTGCGAAAGGCATTGGAGTCGATTCGCAGCGAGTTTCACGACCGGACTTGGCAGGCCTTCTGGGGAGTTGTCGTCCTCGGACGTGCGACCAGTGACGTTGCCGCGGATCTTGAAATGACTCCGGGTTCGGTTCGAGTTGCCAAGTCGCGTGTTCTGTTGCGGCTGCGGCGTGAATTGGGAGATGCCCCCGAGTAGCCCTGTCGTGGCGGGCCAGCATTCGCTTCCCTCGCGGTATTTTCACGCAGCAAGTCCTCTGTCGCAGCTCTTTTCGCAAGCGCGTAACGCTCCTGCGTTTAATGAAGCACGTGGTGGTCGCGACCTCCTTGGAACGGCTGTTTTCTGGTAAAGCGACAGCCGCTAACTCGTGATATTCCCGCCAGACAACTCCAGTCCTCGCGAGACCCTCCCATGTTTGCAGCCGCTCAATCATTCCGCATCGCTTTGCTTGCCGCGTGGATTCTAGCCCTTTCCAACGCGACAGTTCTGGCTGAAGAGAAGGTGCTGTTTGAGGAAATGTTCACAGACAAGCTTTCGCCAGGCTGGGCGTGGATCGACGAGGTTCCCGGCAGTTGGAAACTGATTGATGAAGGACTGGAGCTAAAAGTTCTGCCTGTTGGTGAGGCCCTGCTTGGCGGCGGACGGAAGCATCCCAACCTGTTGCTGCGTGATCCTGGAAAAACGGGTGACTTCGCCATTGAAGTCCACTTCAAGAGTGAGCCTACTTCGCAACACGAGCATGCGGGCCTGATGCTCTTCGCTGATGGCGATAACTACGTCGTTCTGAACAAAGAATTGCGTGCCAAGCAGGAAATCGTCTTGATTGCGGAAAAGGACGCCAAGCCCGCGCAGGTGTCGAAGCCCTACGAGCACGAAGAAGTCTGCTTGCGATTGGCGGTGTCTGGCAAAAAGGTGATCGCCCAGTATCGGCACTATGATACGGACGAGTGGCTGACACTGGGCGAGCGCGACTTGCCCACACCCGGTCCGTATAAGGTCGGCCTCTATACCGGAGGACCGTCCAAGGATGCCGATCATCGCGTGCTCTTCACGGAGTTCCGCATCCTGCCTCCAGCAGCAACGGCCGCTACGGTGGCATCGAACTCATCGCCAGCCAAGGACGCCAAGCCTGCCAGTCCACCACCCGCGGCATCAGCTCAAAAGAAGCGTCCCATCAGGACCGATGTCTCGTTGGCGGTGCAGGCTCGAGAAGCAGCGGAGCGCGCGATTCCGTACATCGAGAAGGACGGCACGGCCTGGATCAACGACCGCAAATGCCTGTCCTGCCATTATGCAGGCTACATGGTCTGGTCGTTTCATGATGCCCGCGAGCGCGGGTTCAATATCGACAAGGACAAGTTGGCGGGATGGACCACCTGGGCGCTGAGCCAAAAGAAAGGCCACGGTGCTGAAGGTGCCGCGCAGACGCTGCTCGCCCGAGATCGATCGGATACCCGCGAAGAAACCGTCAAGTCGATCGAAGCGCTGCGTGACTTCATCCTCGGCAGCCAAGAGAAAGACGGGTTCTGGAAGGCTGGCGGACAACTTCCCAGCCAGAAGCGACCACTGAGTGAAACGATTCAGGTGAGCACAATGCTGTGCCTACTCGGCCTCGACACGCTCGATCAGCCGGGCGAGAAGGCAACCGCCAGTCGCGACAACGCCCTGGCATGGCTCAAGAAGACACCGCCCAACGGCAAAGATCCGGCGGTCAGCGGTGAGTGGTACACGCTGCGTCTGGTGATCGAAAAGAAGTTCGGCGACCCGAAAGAAGTTGACGCTGTCCGCGACAAGATCATCGCAGCTCAGCAGGCCGACGGCGGTTGGGGCTGGTTGTGGGCTGACAAGAGTGATGCGTTCGGCACGGGACTGGCGCTTTACGCGCTCAGCGAAGCTGGAGTACCCAGCTCGCATCCGACCATTGAGCAGACCTGGAAGTTTCTGATCGAAACGCAGACCGACGCCGGTTCTTGGATCGTCAACGGCACGAAGACTCCGAACAAGGACAAACCCCATGCGATGAGCAGCTTCTGGGGCTCAACCTGGGCCTTGATGGGGCTGAGCAAGTCGCTCCCTGATTCGGTTATGAAGACCGCAGCTGCTGCTTTGCCTGCAGTGCCATTGCCAGTCGCCGATGTCGGCAAGGTGCTGGTCAAACCGTAATCCGCTCGACGCCGGTGAATGCAAGCAGTAGTCGGTTCTCTAATAGGGTTGCCCCGATTGCCATTTTGATGGGCTACCTGGGGCGGCGAGAGCCGCAAGAGGGCTCCCACCTCGATATGCATGTAACCCCAAGTCTCTTGTCGCTGGGCGACCTCGATAGACAGTAGGCGGTCAAGTGGGGCGGCATGTATTTGACCTGCTCCCCGTTTCTTGATCCGCGTTGGTTACTCCGAGTCTCCGTACGCCGGTCATGGTTCGTCGAATATCGACAAATCGATATTGATAAACGATAAGTCAAGAGCTAAACTGGGAGCATGGCAAACCTCACAGCACCACTGGTGAAGCGGAGTTCAACGGCGTTTCTGCAGAGCGTCATTGTGCTCGTCGGCGTTGGGGCTCTGGCTCTCATGCTTTGGGAACCTCACCTTGAAGGCAGAAACGCTCACGCCACAGCCTTTGAGGTCTATTTCAAAGATCCCTTTCTGGCGTATGCGTATATCGCGTCCATTCCGTTCTTCGTGGCGCTCTACCACGGCTTCAAGGTGTTGGGATACGCCGGACAAAATCAGGTTTTTTCGCCAGCCGCTGTGAGAGCTCTGCAGACGATAAAATTCTGTGCGATCGTCATTGTTGGTTTTGTCGCGGTGGGAGAAGTCATCATCCTGATGAACGACAGCGAAGACCGTGCGGGCGGAGTTTTTATAGGTGTCCTCATCACGTTCGGCTCGATCGTCATTGCCACCGCGGCGGCAACATTTGAACGAATTCTGCAGACCGCCGTGGATCTGAAATCCGAAAACGACTTGACGGTATAAGGCGTTAACCTGCCCACATGGCAATTATTATTAATATCGACGTCATGCTGGCCAAACGGAAGATGAGCGTCACCGAGCTTGCCGACAAAGTGGGTATCACGATGACCAACATTTCCATTTTGAAAAACGGCAAGGCCAAGGCGATTCGATTCTCAACATTAGAAGCGATCTGCAAAGCCTTAGCGTGTCAACCTGGTGATATTCTGGAATTCAGAGACTGACGAAGAATCAGAATTGTCAGTCATCGTGGGATGATCTGAATTGCTTACAGTTAGGCTTCAAAGCATTGCAGCCAGAGGAAGCTGGACCACCCAGGCTGTTGCGTGACCACTCGGCGCAAACTGTCATGGGCCGAATATGAGCAATCGACGACGAAACTGATCCGGCGAACTTGGGCGGTGAGTCTCCAGGCGGGGTAACATTACCCAGACTACTTGGCGCTCAAATTCGGACGGTCCAGTAGTAAACGCCCCCCGTGCGGCTGGTCAGACAGGGCATGTCTTTGGGTGCCGTCGTGGCACTTGATGCGTCAAAACAAACAGCTTGAGATTCTGTGCGAACCTCAAGCTGTTTTGAGATCGTCGTGAACGGACTGGCGACGTCGAGCGATTACTTCCCAACGGCAACACCGGGCGTCTTGGTATGCGCGTGCTGCGGGAAGTCGAAGGTCAACACGAGTGGTTCAGTTCCCGTGTTCTCGATTGCCACGCCGCCGTTCGCCAGCGCCGCCTGAGTGATGAATCCGATTTCGGGATAGATCTCGCCGAGGACCATATTCTGGTGATAGCGCACGTCGAGCTTTCCGACGCGACCGCTTCCGCCGTTCGTGTGGAACAGCGCGGGGCACCCGGGGCGGAAATTCGTTTTGGCACCGGGCTGCAGGGTGAGGCGTAGAATCGAGCACTTCTGGTCGCCGAGGAAATCACCGTAAACGATCCACTTGGCGTCGATCCCCTGGCCCTTAAATTCTTCGGCCGGGATTGCCGGGCGCGAATTCTTCAAGACGAAGTCCGGATCCTGGTTCGCGGCGAAGTCGAATTTTTCGACGAGGTAATCCCAGTCTTCGTGCTTGGCCTTGGGGTAGTCCTCTTCCCGGCAAGCGTAAAACGCATCCTTGGCACCAATACGCCCGTCGAGCGTCAGGTCCTCGGCCAGGAAGTGCTCATCCATCGTGACGTGGAGCTCGTGAGTGCACAGATTCGTCGGCGAGTGCAGGACACCGTTCGGCATCACGAAGCCGTCATCCAGTTTCATCATGACGTGCGGTGCCAGGTGGCGGATCCCGTTATACTCACTCTTTCCGAAGCTCTTCATACAGGCGAGGAATTTATCCTTCGTCACGAACGAGTACAGACCCATCGCCGTGGTGTGATAATGCGACGCACTGACTCCGGGATTGTCG
>CAYLTY010000303.1:0-8812 GCA_964386705.1 uncultured Planctomycetaceae bacterium | reverse complement strand
CGAGCGATTTCCATAACTTGTCGCCGCGTGCCACCAATTACGCGGCAAGCAATGCTTATCCTGACTCATCCGCAGGAACCGCGAACGCGCTCAGGTACCATCTGAACCACCTCACGCGTTCTTCAAGCACGAGTGTCTGGATGAGTTATTCCGATTGGACCGCAGTTCATGATTTTTCTGATCGCCGCGTGTTTCGGGTCTGCCTTCATTGTGTCGATTGTGGCCACGCGGCTGATGCGTACGCTCTCGCCGAAAGTCGGGCTCATCGATCAACCAGCCGCCCGCAAAGTTCACAAAGAGCCGACTCCGCTGGGCGGTGGCATCGGAATCTGGTTGGGCGTCGTTATTCCCGTCGCGATCGCTCACGGGTTGATCTGGTGGCTATCTCAACAGACGACCGTGCCGGACTGGTTCCCGCGCGAGATGGTGCCTCACCTGTCCGGTGCTACCGAACGCATCGGGCTGCTGTGGGCGATCATTGGTGGCGGCACGCTGCTGTCGATCATGGGGCTGGTGGACGACCTGAAGGATCTCCCCTGGCAACCGCGACTCGCAGTGCAGTTCCTGATCGCAATTGGCCTGAGCTGCGGGGGCGTGCATGCCACCGTCTTCGCTCCGTGGCCGTGGCTGGGCTACGTGATCTCAGTCGGCTGGATGCTGGTGCTGATTAACTCGTTCAACTTTCTCGACAACATGGACGGGCTCAGCGGCGGCATCGCGCTGGTGTCGTCGATGGTCTTTGCCATCATCATGCTGACATGCCTGTCCGAGCCGCGCTGGTTCGTCGCGGCGGCGCTGCTGATCCTGGCTGGCTCCGTCACCGGCTTCCTGTGGTGGAACTGGTCGCCTGCCAGCATCTTCATGGGAGACACCGGCAGTTATTTCATTGGCCTGTTCATGTCGTCGATGACGATCGTCGGCACGTTCTATGAAGAGAACCCGGCAGCTGGCCGCCACACGATCCTCGCCCCGCTGTGCGTGCTGGCCGTGCCGCTCTACGACTTTGCGAGCGTGATTTTGATTCGGCTCATTCAGAAACGTAGTCCCTTCAAACCTGACAAGAGCCACTTCTCGCACCGTCTGGTGGAATTGGGTTTGAAGCCGCGTAACGCGGTGCTGACGGTGCATCTGGCGACCCTCACCACTGGCCTGGGAGCGATCCTGCTGTACCAGGTTCACACCTGGAACGCGGCTGCTGTGGTCATTGGCTTGATCCTGTGTGTCCTGCTGATCATCGCCGTTCTCGAAACCGCAGGGCGCAGTTCGTAGATCAATCGATCACGACTTGGAGCGTCGTCGTTTCGCCGCGGCCGGCGGAGCAAGGGGGCGAGATTTTCAACTTCAATCCCGGCAGCAACGAGGTTTCGTAGATCGCCTCCGCTGGATACTCCTGCGCATCCCAGCGTTTCTTGCCGCGACGATACACCAGCAGCACCGGACGTTGAGCGTCTTTGCGGATGTCAAAGACCCAATACTCCTTAATCGACGGAATACTCCAATAGAGCCCTACGTTGCGAAACAGGTCCTTGTCGACGCTGTCACTTCGCATGACTTCACCAACAATGAATGGCTCAGCATCGCGCCAGTCTTCCAGAGGTTCTTCCGAGCAAACGGCGATGTCCGGCTCAGGAGCAGTTTCGGCGGAATCGGACGGAACGAAAACCCTCGCTGCGTAAGACACACAGCCAACGAGATCAGGATGTTCATCCTGATACAGGAACAACTGACGCACGATATGCTTTTCAACGACATCATGTTGAGGATTTGGCGCAGGTGACACGTACAGCCTTCCGAAGATGACTTCGTACTTGTAGCCTGGACGATACTCAGCGTTTTCAAGCTCATCGTGAGTAACCGTCCGACCATGGCTACGGGGGCCAAAGCGGAGACGTGTCGCCAGCATGACGCGATCCTCGTGAGATCGATTGAACGACCAACTGCAGTTTCAAAACCGACCTTAGTGTAGCGCCGAAGGCGACCGTCACAACATGGAAGTGACGAATCGTTGAGAACGCTCGGCCTTCTCGCGACGCTCATGAAACCGCGACTGGCTGAGTCTATTCAACTCCAGCTTCAGCCTGCCTTTGAGCGGCGCGGTTGCCACGGAAGCGGCTCAATTCCATCTTCATGGAGTCCTTGAGCGCGACTCGTTGCACGGCGTCAGGCCCTGCGATCAGCAGGACGTCATCGACGACGAATTGGTCGCCTTCCTTCACCATCAGGAAGCGGGCGCCGAAGCGATCGTCTCCCAAGCCCACGACCGCCTGCTTCTCTTCCACATCCAGCTGCACCAGCGGATGACGGAAATGCTCAAAGGGGTTGATGCCAACCTGCGGCATAGCTTGAGCGACATGCCAGACCAGCCGGTTGTAGTCGCGTGACGAGGTGCGCTGCAGCCCCTTCAGGTCTTCCTCGCCGAGTGCGTTCACAAACCGCGTCACGGAGATCATCACTTCGAGAGTGGTCTTGAGTGAGTTCGGACGTCCGACGACCGGCACCAGCACGTCGTCGATGTACATCTTGCCGCCGCGATCAACCAGCTTGAAGACCAGAGCTCGCGAACCCTGCTTGACGGTGATCTCTGTCACGGGACCGTTGTAGACGGTCGTCATCAACTGCGGCGCACTGTTTTCGATTTCGCGCATCGGCAGTTGCAGCAGAGTGGCCTCGTCAACTCGATTCCAGACCTTGGTCCGGAAGTCCAGCGAAGCCAGCACTTTCAACATTTCGAGATCACGGGTCACCAGTGCTTTCGAGAACTCATCTACCAGTTCAGAGGACACGAACATCGCCGACAACCGCTTTTCCTGCTTCTCGGCGAGGTCGTAGATGCTGATCTCTTCCACGAGGTACCGCGTTGCTGTTTGCGAGTCCTCACCCTTCAACTGCACAAGGCTGAGCTTCACAACTTCTCGCTCGCCGTTGACTACGAAATCAGCCACGCCGGTCTCCAGACGAATGGAGTAATCGGCCATCGCTTCGGCGGAAGTGGGCAGCTTCACGGCTCGCAGATCGGCCGCAGCCAGACTGCCGTCATAGAGCCCCTTCTTGCAGACTTCCTGCAGGCGGTCCTTGTTGACCGAATTGTAGGCGTCCAGGAACTGAGTCGCCGATTGCAACGCAATTGCCAGTTGACGTACCGAAGGAATGTGGGCCTTGTCGCCTCGCGATTCGACAGCCACGTCATCAATCGCCCATTGACCATCCGACTTGCGGAATGAAATTACCATCTGGCCCGACTTGCGCGGCAAGCGGACTACAGCCACGTCTTCATCAATCTGCGCTTCCGGCTTGATCTTGGATTCCTGAGCCCGGTCACCAATCGCCTGCTTCGCCAGGTTGGCGACGTACTCACGCGGCAAGCTGCCCAGCACCGTTCCAAATTCCGGAGTAGCCAGAGCGACCATGTCGCGTTGCTCGCCGCCGTCCCAGGCTTTGAGGAACTCACGTACGGAAGTGATGAGGTCCATCAGTTCGGTCACGGATCGTGACGCAACAATGTTGCCCTTTTTCTGACGAATCTTGATGTCGTCCACGACCCAGGTGCGGGTCTTGGCTTCGCGGACGAGTTTGTATTTGACGCGTTCCTTGCGTTCGCCGATCTCAGCTTCGACCTCTTTTTCGGTCTCGCTGATGTCGTTCACATTGGTGATTGTGACTTCGCCCTTCGGCAGACGCAGCACGGCAAAGTCATCGATCGACTGGTCCATGCGCAACGCTTTGTGCTCGAAGTTAGACGAGACCTTGTCGCGCAGCTTGTTTGTATCCTGCTCTTGCAGAGCTTCCGTAAACGCCGTGATGGCACGGGTTTCGACGAAGTTAGCGCACCCGGTAAATGACAGCGCAAAGGCCGTGAAAACCGGTCCGAGCCAGCAACTCTTGAGCACAGATCGCAGCATGGAAGGACTCGCTTCGAGGGAAGGCGAATGAAGCGGGCAAAGGTGGGACGCTAGCAGCAGACTCGCGGGGCACGTCGCCCAACAGGTCGGTTGAAGCTCTCAGAAGTGAATCAAGCACGCGCGGAAGAACTCCGCTATCGGAAGGGAACGAGCTTTTCGCACATCGGCAGCGAATCGGTCAATGTCTTTTCGCATGAGAGCGGCAGAGCCGTGTTCTTTCGTTTTCTGCGGGAAGACCTTTTTTGGCGGTGCGTTTACTATGAAGGCTCGATTTCCCAAGTTCCTCGCTCCTCAGTTCCTGCAAGGCACGCACGATGTTTCGAGCGACACTGGCAGCATGGCTGGCATTGCTCATCGGCTGGGGTGCGTCCGCGCCGCAAATGGCCTGCGGAGAAAACTACGCGTTTCTGGTTGCCGTTGGTGACTACGATGTCGATCAACTCAAGCCGCTGGCCTATTCACGGCGGGACATCCAGGTTTTTGCTCAGACGCTGGAAGCCTCGGGATTCAAGCCCGAAAACATCGTGCTCATGCACGACGATTTGAAGGTGCTCAAGCAACGTCGTTTCTTCCCGGAAGCAGACAAGATTCGTAAGGAGTTTGAGCTGCTGCTCTCCAGCGTGGATGAAGGGGACTCACTCATCGTGGCGTTCTCAGGGCACGGGGTGCAGTTTGAGAAGGACGAACGCAACTTCTTCTGCCCGGCGGATACCGAACTGGAAGATCCTGATCACGCCAAACTGATCTCGCTAAAAGAGATTTACGACAAGCTGGAGCAATGTCCCGCTGACCGCAAGCTGTTACTCGTTGACGCCTGCCGCAACGACCCGCAGAGCAAACTCGCCAAAAGCCGACAGACAGTGAAGCTCAACAGTGTCACGCGGCCGCAGGTGGAACCTGTTCCCAAAGGGATCGTTGCTCTGTTCAGCTGCAGCGCCGGCCAGGAGAGCTTTGAATGGCCCGAACTGCAGCACGGAATCTTCTTTCATCACATCCTCACCGGGTGGAATGGTGAGGCAGATACCGGTGACTCGGAACTTTCGCTGGATGAACTTGTCGCCTACACGCGCAAGAGCACTCAGACGTTCGCGCGGTTGAAACTCGGTCGTGTTCAAACACCGCAACTGAAGGGTGAGTTCAACGGCACATGGGTGTTACGCAAAGAGTCCAATGCAGCGCGCGGTTACACGAACTCAATCGGGATGAAGTTCAATCGGATCGCCGCCGATGAGTTCCAAATGGGCAGCAGCGATACTGACGTCGCCGCCCTGGTACGAGCCAACCTGAAGTTCAAGGCCGCCGATGCGAAGGATGAGCAACCGCAGCACCGAGTCAAACTAGAGCGGCCCTTTTACATGAGCGTGCATGAGGTAACTCAGGCGCAGTATCAATCGGTTGTCGGCACCAATCCCAGCCATTTTTCGTCATCCGGAAATGGCAGAGAACATATCAGCGGCCAGGACCACTTCCGGTTCCCTGTGGAATCGGTGTCGTGGTTCGATGCGGTGGAATTCTGCAACAGCCTGAGTTCCAAGGAGGGTAGAACACCGCGCTACAAACTCTCTGGCGTCGAACGGACGTCTTCAGGAATCGCGAAAGCGAAAGTCGACGTAGTCCCTGGCGACGGATATCGACTGCCGACGGAGGCCGAGTGGGAATACGCCTGCCGAGCGGGAACGAAGTCGATCTACCACTTCGGAGATGTGCTGAATGGCAACGAAGCCAATGCGGCAGGAACTGCTCCATTCGGCACAACCACCAAAGGGCCGTCATTACAACGCCCCACACGCGTGGGAGCTTACGGCGAAAATGCGTTCGGCTTATTTGATATGCACGGGAACGTCTCTGAGTGGTGCGAGGACACCTACGACGAGAAGGCTTACCTATTGCGCGGAGAAGTAGCCTCCAATCCGCTGGTCACAACGGGTTCCCAGGCACGCGTGCTCCGTGGGGGCTCATGGGTAGCAAATCCCGCCGACTGCCGGACGACGTCCCGAGGTTGGAACTCGGCAGCCCTCCGGGTCTACTTCGCAGGCTTTCGCGTGGTGTCTCCCACAGCCAAGCCGCAACCGTAATCGTAAGATGGCTTGGCAAATCGGTCCGAGCCGACTTGCCTTCTCGCCTTAATGGCGACGCTAGCTCAGGATGTCATTCACGACACGCCCGTGAGTGTCCGTTAGACGGTAGTCGCGTCCTTGGAAGCGGAACGTCAGGCGTTCGTGATCGAAGCCGAGCGCGTGCAGGACCGTCGCGTTAAGATCGTGAATGTGCACGGGGTCTTTCACGATGTTGTAGCCGTATTCGTCAGTTTCTCCGTATACGGTTCCCGGCTTGATGCCACCACCGGCAAGCCACATCGAATAGCAGCGGCCGTGATGATCCCGGCCATAGTCTGCCTGCAAGCCACCTTGTCCATAGACGGTGCGACCGAACTCGCCACCCCAGATGATGAGCGTGTCCTCCAGCATGCCGCGTTGCTTTAGATCCGCAATCAACGCGGCTTGCGGCTGATCAATGTCCTGACACTGCTTAGGCATGTTGCTGGGCAGCCCGCCGTGCTGATCCCAGCCGCGATGATAGAGCTGCACGAATCGCACACCTCGCTCCAGCAAGCGGCGCGCGAGCAGGCAGTTCGCTGCGAACGTACCCGGTTTTTGAGACTCCGCTCCATACAGTTCAAAGATTGAAGCTAGTTCCGATTTCAAATCAGTCAGCTCGGGCACGGAGGCCTGCATGCGAAACGCCATCTCGTACTGAGCGATGCGTGTGGTGATCTCCGCATCGCCTGCTTGTTCGAACTGACGCTGATTGAGTTGCTTCAAACCATCGAGCATCTGACGACGCAGCTCACGATCAATGCCTGGCGGGTCATTCAAATAGAGGACTGGATCACCGCTGCTGCGCAGCTTCACTCCTTGATGATTCGATGGCAGAAAACCGCTACCCCATAGCCGCTCGAGCAAGCCCTGATTCGCATCACGTCCGCTCCCATGCGAAATCATCACGACGAACGCAGGCAGGTCGTCGGCTTCGCTACCCAAGCCATAGCTGAGCCAAGCGCCCATCGAAGGCCGACCCGGTTGTTGCGATCCGGTCTGGATATAGGTGATCGCGGGATCATGATTGATCGCTTCAGTGTGCATCGACCGGATCAGGCAGAGTTCGTCGGCTACTCGAGCCGTGTGCGGCAACAACTCGCTCAACCGCATGCCCGATCGACCACATGATCGAAAATCAAACTTCGGCGCGATGACCGGAAAGCTCTTCTGACCGGACGTCATACCCGTGAGTCGCTGGCCTTGCCGGATGGAATCTGGCAGTTCCGAGCCATGCAGCTTCTTGAGTTGCGGCTTTTCGTCCAGCAGTTCCAGGTGCGACGGACCACCAGATTGAAACAAGTAGACCACGCGTTTAGCGCGCGGCGCGAAGTGGCTCAACAGCTTCTGCGAGGTAATGAGGTCAGTGCTGGCAGTCCTAGTCGGTGCAGCGAAACTCGAGCTTCCGAGGAGTGAAGCCAGAGCTCCAACGCCTACAGCTCCGGCCGAGCGTCCCAAGAATGCTCGGCGACGCAACTTCTCTAACAATGTGCCACCTCTCATCACGCACCTCGTGCTTCGGGAATGAATGCGAACTCCTTCATATCGCGCAGCTGTAACGCGGGGTAGCTCGCCAGTCGCTGAACCGCCGCGCCCGCAAATCCTCAATCGCGGAAGGTCACTTGTTTCTGTCGCATTCGCAGGAACGATTTCGAAGTGAAACCTGCAAAGTTGGGCTGTCGCGAGGCTGAATATGGGATGAATCGCCCTGAAACTTCACCATCGGAGCTGGTAAGCCAACCGATTCGGCTCAAGGAGAAAAGATCAATAAAGACACACTTGAACAACAACATAATTCTACGCGGTCGATACAATCGACAAATTCATCGCAGTTTGACCATTCAGCCGCTTCCCACCAGCACTGACAAAATGCACAATCAAGGCAAGATGAGGGGCGAGGTTGGGACACCGCCAATCGTCGGGAAAGCCACGAGTGCTGCCTTGGTAGCGTTAGAGCAGACATCTTTCGTCTGAGAACGTTTGCTCCAGACGCCTCTAAGGGCGCGCGAGCCAGCTCGGGGCATTCCACAACTTAACAGCGGGACGGGCCTCTGGTTTGAGCACGTCCGAATTCCAGTTTGTCCCAGCTCGTGGCTTCTGAAAGGAAAAAGATGAAGCACATCGCGTTGGCAGCGGCCGTACTCGCCTCATTGGCAGGCATCGGTCGCGCGGATCATTGCAACTCGTGCGGACCGACGTGTGCGCCGGCCCCGGTTTGCGGGCCAGCTCCCTGTCAGCCGGCTCCAGTCTGCGAATGGAAAGAAGTCGAACGAACCATCATGGTCCCGCAGTGGACCACCGAAAAGCGTAAGGTCAATGTGACCGAGTACAGCCGTCAGGTTGTCGAGCGCAAAGTGATGGTGAACGAGTACGTTCGCCAGGAAGAGAAGCAGATGCGTGAAGTCGTGAGCTACGAACGCAAGGTGACTCCGACTGAAGAGAAGTGCTGGGTCGACGTACCGGTCTGGCGTGAAGTCGAGCACAAGTATGTCGTGCAGGTGCCTTATCGCGAGAAGCGTCAGGGCAAGCGTACCGTGACCGAACAGGTCTGGAACGAAGTCGACCAGCCGTACACGATCCATGTGCCTCACAACGAGGTCCGCAAGGAGAAGGTCACCGTCTGGCGTTCGGTTCCCGTCCAACTGAGCCGCAAGGTGTGTGAAGATCAGGGTCACTGGGAAGACCGACCGGTTCAACCCGCTCCCTGCCAGGTAGCTGTTGCCCCGTGTGGCAGTTGTGCTCCCTGCCAGCCGGCATGCCAGCCAGTCGCCTGCACTCAAAAGGTGTGGGTGCCGAAGATCGTCGAGCGTGAAGTGC
>CAYLTY010000302.1:0-8855 GCA_964386705.1 uncultured Planctomycetaceae bacterium | reverse complement strand
CATTGCGGATCATCACTATTCCAAACTGTCCTGGTTGGTCCCCAAGAACAAGCTGGATTCCTTGAAGGCAATCAGCTCGGTCCGCGCACCAGTCCTGCTCAGTCATGGCACGGCGGATAGCACGATCCCATTAGCCCTCGGTGAGAAGCTCTTTGCGGCTGCCAATGAACCTAAAACGCTGGTGCTTGTCCAAGGAGCCGGCCACAACAATTGGCTGACCGAGGACTACATCCGGCACCTGGACGCTTTCATCAAGGCTCGTCAGCAACCTTCGCCATAGGGCCACTGCTCTCCTCAATGTCGATTTCACAGCGAACAACCGCTATTCTGCAGCCAATAAATAAAAATGATGAAAGTGAGAACAGAAGGAGTAAGTGATCCATGAAGGATCAGATTGTGACGACAAGCAAGTTCCTCAGCCTGATACTGAGGCATCAACCGGAAAAGATTGGGGTGGAGCTGGATTCGAACGGCTGGGCAAACATCGACGAACTGATTCAGCTGGCCAACGCGAAAGGCAAGCGACTATCACGGCAACTCATTGATCGGGTGGTCGCCGAGAACAACAAGCAGCGATTTGCCATCAGCGAAGACGGCCTGCGAATTCGGGCCAGCCAAGGCCATTCGATCGAGATCGACCTGGCGTTGCCGCCATCTGAACCGCCAGAAATCCTGTATCACGGCACCGCAACGAGATTCCTCGAAAGCATTCAAGCCGAGGGACTACATTCGGGAAATCGACAGCACGTCCATCTCTCGCAGGACAAAGCAACGGCCACCAACGTGGGTCAACGCCACGGCAAGCCAGTCGTGTTAACCGTGCTTTCGGGAGAAATGGCGCGGTCCGGTTATCAGTTCTTTCTGTCCGCCAACAACGTCTGGCTGACCGAACACGTGCCGGTGAAGTTTATCTCCGTCGCTTCGTGAACGACCGGCGCATGCGTCCGAAGGCTCATGTGCTACCGAACTTTCAACACTTCGCGAGCGATCGCTTCGAGACGATCGACGACTTCGTCCTGTGAATAACCTGACGTGTCGACTTCGATAGCGTCCGTAGCTTTCACCAAGGGAGAGATCGCGCGGGTCTTGTCGCGATGATCCCGGTCGTAGATCTCCGCCAGCACTCGATCCAGTGTGCTCGGATGACCGCGTTCCTCGAGTTCTCGCAAACGACGTTCGGCGCGCTTGGTGGGGTCCGCTGTGAGATAGAATTTGCATTCAGCATCGGGGAAGACGACCGAACCCTGATCGCGTCCTTCCGTGACAATGTTGCGTCCCGTCGCAGCCTCGCGTTGCAGCCGCACCATCGCTTTACGAACTTCGGGGTTCGCAGCCACAACGGACGCACCAGCCGACACCTCAGGTTGCCGAATATCAGTCGTGACATCGGTGTCGTTGCAGAACAGTTGGGTGCCACGCCACTCCAGCATCATCCCTGTCGCCACTGCCCCGACACCCACTTCGTCCTGCAGCTTCAAACCACGCGACAACGCAGCCCACGCCACGGCGCGATACATCGAACCGGTATCGAGAAACTCAAAACCCAACCGCTGGGCGAGTCCCTTCGCGGTCGTGCTTTTACCTGCTCCAGCCGGTCCATCGATCGTAATGATCATTGTGGTGCGATCAGTGTCTCTAAGAAGTGAATCAGGGGGCCTGCGAACGAAAACCTATTGAGCAGCGTGCTTTATCGGAAGTTTCCACGAGCAGGTTGCTACAGTTCGAGACCATCA
Source organism: uncultured Planctomycetaceae bacterium (assembly GCA_964386705.1). GTDB lineage: Bacteria > Planctomycetota > Planctomycetia > Planctomycetales > Planctomycetaceae > AM-0621. The sequence continues at coordinate 7,122 of CAYLTY010000302.1, read as the reverse complement.
CGTCTGCATAGCTTACTTTTCCATGAACTTCCCGGAAGCCGCGTCGCTAATCATGCCGATGTACCACAGCATGAAACGGAACACGAAGAAGATTACGAAGGTCGCCAGCGTCAGCCAGACCACAACCGAAATCGTGCGGGTCAGAGCCTTCAAGCTGCGGCGTGCGCTCTCCTCAAACTTCGGACTCAGTCGCTTCAGAGCTTCAGGCACGGTGCCAGACTCCTCTGCCACGGAAACCATGGCGAGATAGTCGTCCGGAAACAGTCGTGTCTCCGTAAACGCTTCCGTCACCGTCGCGCCTTCTTGAATCGCCGCACACAGTTCGCCGCTCGCGTTAATGAACGCACCATGATCGGTCGCTCGCATACTTGCTTCGATCGATCGATTGACCGTCATGCCACTCTGCTGAGTGAGGAAGTAGGCCCACGAGAATCGCGCGATCGCGAACGAGCGCATACACGTTCCGACAACCGGAACATTCAGCAGAATCGGGTCAACGATCAGCTTAGCCGACAGCGCGCGACGAATGGCCATCCAGGAAAAGGCAAGCCCGCCAAGTGTCCCGAACGTAGAGAGCAGCCAGATCGCCGCGCCACTCGGCCCGGATAATCCAAAGGTCAAATGAGTCAGATCCCCCCCTGCTCCGCTGCTGGCAATCCAACCCAACACCACAATCAAGAACGCAATCACAAAGATTGCCAGAAACAACTGAATCGCGGGCCACGCCAGAGATGAGATCGTCTCGTTCCGCAGTCGCTGATTGTTTTCGTAGTGTTCCGCCAAGTGCAGCAACACTTCGGGCAAGGCCCCCGTTTCTTCGCCGACTGACGTCATGTCGATGAACAGCGTCGGAAAGAACTCGCCGTGCGAACGCAGCGCCGTCGAGATATCCGTGCCTTCGATCACCTGCTCCAGAACATCCTTCAGAGCAGCTCGCGTGTGCGCGTGATTGGCTTTTTTGCTGACCAGCTCAATCGACCGTTTCAGCGGCACGCCTGCTTCGAGCATCGTGCCTAAATCGCGAGACAGCAAAGCCAGCGTCTTCAGCGGTACTCGCGGGGCGAACATGAGGACCTCGACCCTTCGACTAATCAAACAGGCGACTGATGGACTCGTTGCGGTGAATGCGACGAATCGCCTCGCCCAACATCGGAGCCACCGACACGATCCTCAACTTAGGCAGCATTTCCGCTTGAGGAATCGGCAAGCTGTTCGTCACGACCACTTCTTTAATGGGTGAATCCAACAGCTTCTGTACCGCGTTGCCACACAGCACCGCGTGAGTCGCGCTGACATAGACCTCTTTCGCCCCGTAGCGTTTGGCGACGTTAGCCGCACCGACGATTGAACCGGCCGTTGAGATCATGTCGTCAAACAGTAGAGCCGTTTTGCCTTCGATCGAGTCGCCAATGAGATGCGCCTGATGCGTCTCCATCGCGTTGGCCCGCCGCTTGTCAACAATTGCGAGTTGTCCGCCGAGATTCTCAACATGCTGCAACGTGCGTTTGATGCTGCCTTCATCCGGGCTGATGATCACCAGTTGCTCAGACGGGATCCTCAGCGCCTTGAAGTATTCGTCCAGCACCGGCGCGGCATAGAGATGATCGACCGGCACATCAAAAAAACCCTGGATCTGAGCTGCATGCAGGTCCATCGTCAGCACACGAGTCGCACCGGCTTTCGTGATCAGATTGGCGACAAGCTTCGCCGTGATCGGGACACGCCCGGCATCCTTGCGATCCTGACGCGCGTAACCGAAGTACGGAATCACCGCCGTGATGCGTTCGGCGCTCGCCCGCACGCACGCGTCGATCATGACCAGCAACTCCATCAGGTTGTCATTGACCGATGGGCCGGTGGGCTGCAGCAGAAAAACGTCACGTCCACGGATGTTCTCGTTGAGCTGACAACTAATTTCACCATCCGGAAAGTTGCCGAGATTCACGTTTCCCAACGGCAGGCCGAGGTACTGCGCGATCTGCTGGGCCAACGTCTGGTGAGCGCGACCGCTGAGCAGGACAAGTCCTTCGTGCATACCAATATCCGCCTGATTGAACTCTCAAGATGAAGCCATCAACGCCAAGCTGCTGGCCCGCTGGCATCAGGCAATGTGGTGAGTCCGCAGCATGAGTTCAAGTTCCTCTCACCGTAATTGAGATGCTAGGCATAGATGCCAATGCCACCTTAACATCACCGTTCCAGGACAATCACAGCACTGGTTGAACGATCTTCGGATAAGAACAACTCATGAGCTTTTCTGAATATGTAGAGCCCATCGGCAAGCGCATCCTGATTCGGAAGGACGAAAGCCGACAACAAACTCGAGGCGGCATTGTGCTGCCTGACCAAGCCGAAATCCCCACGATCACTGGCCGCGTGGTGGAGATCAGCGCGCAAATCGCCAACGATTCGGACTTCCCCATCGCCAAGTACGACAAGGTTCTGTTTCATCCGAAGAACGCCATTCCGGTTGATCTCGAATCCGACAACAAGCTGTTCGTGGTCTCGATCGATGACGTTGTCGCGGTGTTTCGCCGGGCTTCGGCCCGCAAGAAGACGCGATCCAAGTCTGTCGACGAAGACGATAACAACCTCAACGCGGACGAAGATCAGGACGAGTAGAAATCACGCGTCCGTTGCCAGTGCTCTCTCGCAACTCAAACACGAAATCAGCGTATGCCGAGTCTGACTGTTGAAAATTACTTGAAGGCGATTCTGCAGATCGAACTGCAGACGGGAAAACGCTGTATCTCCGGCGGACAGTTGGCGCAGGCTCTTGGCGTCTCGCCGGGCACAGCAACCAGCATGCAGAAGACCTTGGCCGAGGCGAATCTTGCGGACTATCGACCGTATGAGGGTGTGACGCTCACCGAAGCAGGTCGCAACGTGGCTCTGCGGATGTTGCGTCGTCACCGCATCATTGAACTGTTCCTCGTGCAGACATTGAACCTGACCTGGGACCAAGTTCACGCCGAAGCAGAGAATATGGAGCACGCGGTCAGCGACTTCCTGATTGACCGCATTGACGAGTTTCTTGGCTGCCCCGAATACGACCCCCACGGCGATCCGATTCCAGGAGCGGACGGATCGCTGCGAGGCCAGTCTCGCACCAGCTTGCGGTTGGTCTCCTGCGAACCTCAGATGCAAGTACGAGTAACCCGCGTCACTCATCAGGATGCGGACTTTCTGCGATATCTCTCCGACACGGGCATTGAACTCGGTGCCACCGTTGTCGTGATCACCAATCAAGCCGCAGCCGGAACGATTGAAGTTGAGATCGGCAGTCGCCGCACCACGCTGGGGCATCAGGCCGCCGAGCACATTCTTGTCGAACCAATGCCGACAGGATCCCGGTCATGAGCGATGAGAGTTCGAAGCCGGCCGCCGAACCTGTTCCGCGCGAAGGCGTGCTGCTGGGCATGGACTACGGCACCAAGCGCATCGGTATCGCCGTCAGCACTCCCGAGCAAACTATGTGCGTTCCCTTGCAGACCTACTCGCGCCAGGGGCCTCAGGAGGATGCAGACTGGCTGAAGAAGGTCGTTCGCGAACAACGAGCGGTCGGGATTGTCGTCGGCCTGCCCGTCCACATGAGCGGCGATGAAGGCACCAAAGCCAGCGAAGCACGATCATTCGGGCAGTGGGCGTCCAACGTCACTGGCCTGCCCGTCGCTTATTGGGATGAACGTCATACGAGCCTGATTGCTCAGGCTTACCTGACTCAAACGCAGCTCTCCGAAGAGAAGCGAGCTATCCGCCAGGATCGTGTCGCCGCGAACCTGATGCTTCAAGCATTTCTGGACGCACCGGATCGACAAGCCAAGCCGACGGATCTTCGCGGCACTTAACCAGCGTTGGGGGCTCGCGAATCCTCGGCGTTACTGCTCATGACACCAACGTCGTGCGAGTGCCGCGAACTGCTCGCCACGGTCGATGAAGTTTCGGAACCAGTCGTAGCTGGCGCATCCCGGAGACAGCAGTACAACGTCACCTGCCGCGGATTGTTCGGCGCTCCAGGCAAACGCTTCGTTAAACGAGGGAGCGACAAACACTGCGGGACGCTGCGGAACATCAGTCGCCGCGATGCCCTCAGCCAGCACTGAAGCAGTCTGTCCCAACAATGCAACGGCCTTCGTTTGCCGAGCTATCGCAGTAGCAAACTCACCGAGATCAACATGCTTGTCGTATCCACCCGCCACCAGCACGATCGGTCGGTCGAAAGAATTCAGGCCGCAGATCGCCGACTCCGGCGTTGTCGCGATCGAATCATTGTAGAACGCCCTGCCCTGCCCTTCGGCGACCAACTGCAGACGATGGGGCAACGGCTCAAATCGACGCAACCCGGCGATGATGTCTTCGCGAGCAACTCCCGCAGCACTCGCCGCTGCGATTGCCGCCGCAGCGTTCATCCGATTGTGAGTCCCCGGCAGCTTGAAGCACGTCGCCAGATCAATCTCCCAGTTCGCGGCATTCGTATGCAGCGAGACGATCGATCCAGTCAGTCGACTGCGGGACGATTGCTCCGCCTGCGTGCCAAAATACGTCCGCTGTGCAGCCGTTGGCCACGCGACCACATCGGCATCATCACTGTTCAACACGGCGCAATCAGTCGGTTGTTGCCAGCGCACGATTGCTTGTTTGGCGGAGCGGTAGGCATCCAGCGTCTCGTGCCAGTCGAGATGGTTCGCGCTGAAGTTCGTCACGATTGCGATCTCAGGCCGCGCGTGAATCAGATTCAACCACTCCAGCTGAAAGCTGCTGAGTTCAAGCACTACCCAGTCGCTCTCTGCAATCTGATCGACAAGCGGCAGCAAGCTCCTGCCAATGTTGCCGCCCAGCCAGCATTTTCGACCCGAGGATTCCAGCAGAGAATGTGTTAGCGCGGTTGTCGTCGACTTTCCGTTGCTGCCAGTTACCGCGACGACTCGGCCGCGGTTTCGAGTCCAGAACAGACTCATCTCCGTCGTCAACGGCACGCCAGCATCGCGTGCCAGTCGCAGGTATTCGTTGCGTGGCGGCACCGCAGGATTCACCACCAGCAGATCGGTCTGTGTGAAGTCCTGCCGTTGATGTTCTCCAAGTCGGTATTCGATGCCTGGAACGTCGGCGAGCTCAGACAGTGATTCCCGCAGTCCGTCCGCCGAACGCAAATCCGTGACCAAAACACGAGCCCCTCGCTCAGCCAGGAAGCGGACCGCTCCCAGGCCGCCGCCGAACGAGCCGAGGCCCATCACCGTCACGCGTCGCTCAGCGAACTCCGAATCCATGACTCAATCTCTCACAGACGGTCCGACTGCTGGCGGAAACAAGAAAAAACGCTCACTCGCGTTAACCGCCACCGCGAAGGTGACGATGGCACGAGTGAGCGTCAGTTAAACGCAAGAAATCTGATACTGGTTAGCGTTGAGCAGTCGATGCTCGCCGCAGGTACTCGACATAGTCGCCAGCGATATTCAGCAGTTCGTCGTTGTACGGCGTTACGGGCAACAGAGGCCCGTCGGCCTTGGGATTGCCGTCTTCATCCTCTTCTTTGTTCTTCTTTTCAGCCTTGTCCTTGTCACGCTCTTCCTTGAGCTTCTCTTCATTCAGCGTGATCGTCTTGCGGCTCTTGCGATCCACATACTCGCGAATGTTCTCGCGAACCCGATCAAACTCGGTGTTCTTGGCCACGCGATTCTGACTCTTCTGCTGCAGTGAAGAGATCAGATCCTGGTTGACGTAGGCCAACATTCCGTGCTCAGCGGGATCGATCCGATCGAAGGCCAGTGCGTTCTCCATGGAGGACTCGCCGATGTCCATGTGATCGAGCACTGAAGGCAGCACGATGTCCGACTTCACACCCAGATTCTGAGTACTGTCGCCATTTACGCGATAGAACTGATTGATCGTCAGCTTCAACGCTCCGCGATTCTTGCGATCGAAGAACGAGAACATTGACGAATTCACTTCCATCACGTTCTGCACAGTGCCCTTACCGTGAGTCGTCGTGTCACCCACGACGATACCTCGGCGATAATCCTTGATCGCGCCGGCAAAGATCTCAGAAGCCGACGCGGACAGGCGGTTGCACACCACGATCAAGGGTTCGTTAAACGCTCCCTTGGTTTCATCAGAGTAGGTCTTAACCTTGCTGTTCGGCTCTTTGACCTGCACAACGGGGCCTTCATCAATGAAGAGGCCAGTCACTTCGATGGCTTCGCTCAGCGCTCCGCCACCGTTCATGCGGAGGTCCAACACCAGAGCGTCAACCGGCCCCTTCTCACGGAACTTCGTCAGCACGTTCTGCAAATCGCGAGCAGTGCTCTTGAAGTCGTCCTGGCCTTTCTCGGCTGCAGAAAAGTCACGATAGAAGGACGGGATGTTGATGACACCAATCTTGGAATCACGTCCGGTGCGTCCCTTCGTATTGATGACCTCGCCCTTAACTTCAGACTCCTTCAGTTCGACAGTCTGACGGATCAGATCATAAACCCCAGTCTCGCCGGTATCCGCCTTAGCGACCTGCAAGCGGACCTTGGAGCCGCGCTTGCCGCGAATCATCCGCACAACCTTGCTGAGCTTCATCTCAACAATGTCGACCATGTCGCCGGTTTCCTGACCAACGGCGGTGATCTTGTCACCCACCTTCAAGCGTCCATCCTTCTCAGCAGCGCCACCGGCGACGATCTGGGCCACCACCGTCGTGCCATCTTCACTGCGGAGCGCGGCGCCGATGCCGTCCAGTGCCAACCGCATCTGAATCTGAAACTCTTCGAGCGTCTCAGGAGACATATAGCTGGAATGCGGGTCGAAGCAGTGGCTGAGAGAGCTGAGGTACGTCTCCAGCACTTCCCACGATTCGGTCTCATGAATGGATCGAGCGAGCGTGTTGTAGCGCTTGTGCAAACGCTCTTTGATCTTTGCTGCGTCCTGACCGTCAATCCGCAGATTGACCATGTCCAGTTTCACGCGCTTACGCCAGCGATCGTTCAACTCATCAGCGGTCACTGCCCAAGGCTGCTTGCCGGCTTCAACCGGAAACTCTTCATCAACAGTGAAGTCGTGCTTCGCGTCGATCAGTTGATGAGCGACCGCAGCGCGTTCATCCACGCGTTTCAGATAGCGACGGAAGACAGTGTAAGC
>CAYLTY010000301.1:0-8954 GCA_964386705.1 uncultured Planctomycetaceae bacterium | reverse complement strand
ACTGCCACCGTTCGTCGCGATTCCCAACACCTCGGCGAAGTCCGGCTTCCTCGGCGTGCAGTTCGCTCCGCTGAACACTGGCTCGACTCCCAAGCCCGGCGAAAAGTTCACGGTGCGCGGCATTCGTCTGGCCAACGGCCTCACGATTGAAGACGTCGAGAAGCGCAAGAACCTGCTGCGTGAGCTGGATACGACCTTCTCTGAAGTTGAGAAGAGCAATCAACTGCTGGAAGGTCTCGACAAGTTCGGCCAGCAGGCTCACTACATGATCACCTCGGAGAAATCCCGTCAGGCGTTCGACATCAGCCAGGAGTCTCCAGAGGTCACCAAGCTGTTCGGTGAGACCGGGTTCTCACAGAGCTGCCTGCTCGCCAGCCGACTGGTGGAATCCGGCGTGCGTTTTGTCACCGTCACCCTCGGTGGCTGGGACACTCACAACGACAACTGGAACAACCTGAAGAGCAAGAACCTGCCAACGCTCGACGGCGGCCTGTCCGGCCTGCTGCGAGCTTTGCAGATGAAGGGTCTGCTGGAGTCCACCGCTGTCTATGTGACCGGCGAATTCGGTCGTACGCCCAAGATCAACCGCACTCGTGGCGGTCGTGACCACTACCCACGCTGCATGTTCATGCTGATGGCCGGTGGCGGCGTCCGTGGCGGTCAAGTGCTCGGCGAGTCCAACGACAACGCCACTCTGCCGAAGGACGAGAAGGGTTTTTCGCCTGATGATGTGGCAGCTTCGTTCTACCACACACTCGGCATCGACCACACCTACGAGTACCACACCAACACCGGCCGCCCGATCATGATCGTCCGCGACGGCAAGGTGATTCCGCAGTTGTTCGGCTAATGAGCTGATACCGTTGCAGGTCGGACAATCCCGTCCGACAGCCGGACAAGATTGTCCGGCCTACTTCCCAATCTCCAAGGCGGCTGTTTCCCAACAGCCGCCTTTTTTGTTGCCAGCCGTCCCACGTGATGACCACGCCCCCCCCCCGGCGTGGGGGGTGGGGGGTGGGGGGGGCGGGGCGGCGCTACCCTTCGTCATTGATCTGTGAAATCGTTAACCGTCATGTGAAGACACACTTCCTGCGATCAACCGCCATCATCCATTGAGTCTGCTTGTCGAGTGCGAGCGACTTTGTGACAGTGGAGCCGAGGAGATCGGCGAACGATGAGTAGATCGCCCCTCACCCCCAGCCCTCTCCCCGCAAGCGGGGCGAGGGTAGCGATCGGTAGTTGTGCGCGGGGATCCGACGGTGATGAACTCGGAACATTGAAGGAACCGATCGGTCTCAGCGCATCCTTGGTAAATGTCAGGAGGACAAATGGCAGAACTTCCCGCAGAGGTCTACGACCAGATTCAAGCCCTCAGCACATCCGGAGACGCCGCCGCCGAAGTTGGCGACTTCGAGACCGCGTTGAACGACTACTGGGCCGCCTGGGACTTGCTGCCCGCTCCGGAAACGATGTGGGAAGCGGCCACGTGGCTGTTGGCCGCGATCGGCGATGCCAACTTCCAAAGCGAAGACTACGAAGCCGGGAAGGACAATCTGTCACTGGCAATGGAATGCCCGGATGCCATCGGCAATCCCTTCCTGCATCTGCGGCTGGGCCAGTGTGAGTTTGAACTTGGCAACCTCGACCGTGCTGCTGATGAGCTGACCCGTGCTTACATGGGCGCGGGCAAAGACATCTTCGAGGACGAGGAGAAGTACTTTGAGTTCCTCAAGACCCGACTTCAGCCACCACCTGAGGGATGGTAGGTATCGCTCGTGCCGAACGAATCTCTCGCGGCTTCCATCATCCTGCTGGCGACTGCTGCAGTGAGGCCGTGCTTGGGTTCTCGCCTGCATTTTGCTTTCGAGGTCTGACGGTTACTCTCGCTGTACCCATCGCCAGACGCCTCTTGGCGACAACACGTCGCAGAGGCTTGCCATACATCCAGGAGATTGACTCATGATGCAGCCTCGAATGTTTCTGTTTCTGTACGGCCTCATGATATTGATGGGCAATTCATCGCTGCTGGCTGCGGATGACGTGGCTGAGCTGCTGGTTCGAGTTCCGGCCAAGGCGAATGTGCTGGCGGTCGTCGATGTCGATGGCATGTTCAAAAGCCCGCTGGGCGTGGCTCAGAAGTGGAGCCAGCGTTATCGCACGGACTATGCCAGCGGGCTGGTGCCGTTTCCTCCCAGTGTGCAGCGCGCAGTGCTCGCCGCCGAGCTGAACCCTGAGTCCCTGCATCCGAGCTGGGAGTTGGGAGTGCTGAAGTTCAATCGCCCCGTGGCTATGAAGGATCTGGCCACGCGCGAAATGACGAACGTCGACAAGTTCGAGGGCCGGCCTCCCATCACCACCGTGCAGCACACTTATCTGATTGAACTGAAGGCTCAAACCATCGCGGTGGCCAACTGCCCGAACCGACAGGACATGGCGCGCTGGATGCGGTTTGCGATGAGCAATACTCAACCCGTCGTGTCGGACTACCTGCGAGCGGCGGCTGAAGACAAGTCACCGAGCCAATTCCGACTGGCGCTGGACCTGCAAGACATTCCGCACCTGGAAGAAGTCCGCTTCAAGCTGGATCATGTCATGCCGCCGTTGCCCGCCGCGGTTGATCGCGACGCGCTGGCGAAGATCATCACTGGCATTCAAGGCCTGCGAGTGGATGTGCAGATCAAGGACAATATTCAGGCCACCGTGCGTCTGGACTTCGCGGACAACCTGGAGCCGATGGCATCCGTGCTTCCGGGGTTGGCATTGTACGTGATGCAGAAACGCGGCGTTGATTTGCCCGAACTGCATACCGCCAAGTCGCGCGTTGAATCGAAAGCGATCACTTTTAGAAATGAACTGTCCGAAGCGAGCTTTCGCCGCTTGCTGTCGTTGCTGCAACCGTACTCGGCATCGATTGATGATGACGATGGCACGGCGGACCCCGAACGTAAGGAGACCGTTCAGCAGGTCACGACGACTCGCTATTTGAGGACCATCACCACCACGTTGAACGATCTGGAGCGTGACGCCAAGAAGGCTAAGACGTATCAGGCTTCCGCGCACTGGTTCGAAACCGCAGCCAAGAACATCGATCAGTTGTCGGTTCGCAACGTCGATCCTGACGTGCACGCTTACGCGACTAGTATCAGCTTGAAGCTGCGATCCATCGTGCAATCATTGAAGGGCGTGCCGCTGGACGTGAAAGCGCTCGAGTATCAGAAGAAGCAGGAATACTACGTCTATCCCGACACCTTCATCGCGACGCCGTATGCTCCGTACGGTCTGGCTTCGCCGCTGACGGTCGCCGGTCGACCAGCGTGGGTAGAGTACAAAAATAACTACGCCGAGGTTCAGGCTGAGCAGGCTCGAGTCATCGCCGAAGCCGCTAAGGATCGTGAGCAGGTCTGGAATCTGATGCAGGGCGAAACCGCCGCGATCCGTTCCAAGATGACCAAGAAGTACAACAGCGAATTCTAAGGACGCCGTCTGGCTTCGCCCTGAACTTGACCGACGCCAGTCTCAATGACGTTCTAATCCGCGAAACTCTGCGACATGGACGCGGTTTAATCTAACGTCATAAGAGGTTGGATGGGCCTTGTTACAGGAGTCGCCGATGAGTCGATTAATTACAGCGCAGGCTAGGCTTCGAATCGTGTGCTGCTGCACCGCGCTACTGGCGCTGATGTTGTCGCAAGTGGCCCAAAGTCAGGTCCAACTAAAAACAGATACGGCTCGGCTGCGGGAACTGCGTACCAAGTCGCGGGGCGGCCAACTGACTCCGGACGAGAAACAAGAACTCGACGCCGCGATGAAGGAACGCGAATGGGCGAATCGACCGAAGTTGCCTCCGCCGGTCATCCCAGGCCGCAATGAGGCACCGCCGCGCGAGTACTTCGTCGACAATGAACGTGGCGACGACGGCGCCAACGGCTTGGTAGCAGCTCGAGATCCCGCGAAGGGAGGGCCGTTCAAGACACTGGCGCGGGCAGTGTCATCTTTAAAGCCCGGAGACACCCTGCATCTTACCAGGAATCGCACGCCGTATCACGAATCACTGATCTTGGCTGACGTGTCTGGCAATCCAATGCAACCGATCACAATCGATGGTCATGGTGCGACGATCACCGGATGCGATCCGCTGGATTCTGACTGGGTTAAGACAGACACTGCAGGCCTCTACAAGAGTGACAAACTGCTGGGGCAACTGGATGAGTTTGGTGACGACGCCAAGCTGCAACGCGTCTTCTTTCTGTTCGATGGCGTGCAGCAACGCATGGGACGCAGTAGTAAGGGCAAGAAGGCCGCATTCAAATCGCCTGCCGACTTACAGGCGGGAGAGTGGACCTACGATGCGCCGAGCAAAACGTTCTATGTCAAGGTGGCGGGCGAACTGGCGGACGCCAACGTGGAAGCTCCTTACCGCCGCAATGGCGTGACGGTGCGTGGCCGGGCCGGTGTCAGTCACGTTGTGGTTCGCAATCTTATCTGCCGACATGTACTCAACGACGGCTTCAACCTGCATGGAACCGGCACAGCGGTTCGATTTGAAAACATCGCCGCTTTTGAAAACGGGGACGACGGATACAGTCCGCACGAGTCGTTTGGCAGTTCGATCGATGGCTACTGGGCGAGCCGCAATTCCACCGGAATCGGCCTGGGTAATCAGGCGGTGACAACAATCACCAACGCCCATTTTGAAGGGAACTTCGCCTACGACTTTGCACTCGGGCATGGGCCGACCACCGAGTTGCGGAACTCTGTCATCATGACAACGGAACCGGACGCCAAGCCGCTCGGCGTCATCAATCCTCAAGAGTTGAAGCTCACTTTTCACAATGTGCAGATCCAGTCGTCCGGTCGCGCCAACATGGAGCTTCCGGCTCGCAGCACTTTTTACGGGACAAGGCTGACGGCTCTTGTTCCAACGTGGCTGATCGCGGGTGAAGCACACATTTCCGAAAGCGTGTTCGGCGGGAAAACCATGGAGTGCAAGTCTGGCGGTTCGTGGAAAGGTGCCAAAAACATCTTCGGCAAAGGGACGAAACTGATTGGTTTCGACGAACCCGACAGGGGCGAAAAGGATCTTGGCTCTGACTTGTTGAAGGCGAACGGATCGCCGTTCACTTCCTGTGGTGCCGACGCGTCACTGATGAAGATTCCCCTACGTCCCTGGTAAGGACAATTAGATAGGGGTAACGCCGAGTTGCCCCTGGCAACGCGCTGGGTCGGTCATGACTACTCTGGAATCCTGGATGGAGTGCTGGCAATCGCTGGGTGTTGCTCCGTCTCCCGCCTTGATACGGCTGCACGCAGAGCTGTTGAGTCGATACCCTGAACCGCATCGGCACTATCACACGCTGCAACATTTGTCGGAATGCTTCGAGAAAGTGTCGGAGTTACTGCCGCTGACTGAGCATCCCGCTGAAGTATTATTGGCCCTGTGGTTTCATGATGCGTTCTATGACACTCAGCGTTCAGACAATGAAGAACGCAGCGCGATCCGGGCTCGTGACACGGCGATTGAATTTGGAGTCGAGCCGGTCGCCGCGCAGTGCATCTATGATCTGGTAATGGCGACACGTCATGCAGCCGAACCCGCCGGAATTGACGCGCAGGTTCTGGTCGACGCCGACTTGTCAGTGCTTGGAGCATCGATAGCGCGGTTCGACGAGTACGAAGTTCAGGTGCGACAGGAATACGCCTGGGTGCCCGAGCCGATCTTTCGCAGCAAGCGAGCCGAAGTGCTGAAGGGCTTTCTGGCGAGGCCGCAGATTTATTCGACACCAGTCTTTCAGCAACGATATGAAGAACTGGCCCGCAGTAACCTCCAGCGTTCGATCGCGCAGTTGCTGTGAGTTGCGACTCCTTGATCGCAGGCAGGCACTTCTGGCAGGAAGGTTCAAAGAGACCTTGAGGCTGTCGGCTCGATCAGAGCGAAGCCTCTGCTGAAGGGCTGAGATGAACGGGTTGTGGCTCGGCTTGAGAAGCTGAACCCTTCCCGAGGATGCGGCGCGTCAAACGCTGGAACAGTTGCGTGAAGTCGTCCCAGAGGGAGTAGGCCACGGGCGTGACGAGCAGCGTCAGCAGCAGTGACAGCGCCTGACCACCGATGATGACTTTGGCCATGCTGGCGCGGGAACCGGCGCCGGGGCCTTGTCCCAAGGCGATCGGCACCATCGCGGCGATGAGCATCAAGGTTGTCATCAGGATTGGGCGTAATCGCGTGTGGTTGGCTTCCAGAATCGCGGCGTTGCGTTCCATGCCTCGGCTGCGCAATACGTTGGTGTAGTCGATCTGCAGAATGCCGTTCTTCTTCACGATGCCGAACAGCATGAACAGGCCGAAGATCGCATAGATGTCGAGGTTCGTTCGTAAGACGATCAGCGACAGAAACGCGAACGGCAGTGTGAGCGGCAGCGCCAGCAGGATGGTGATGGGATGCACCAGGCTTTCAAATTGGGCCGCCAGCACCATGTACATGAAGAGAAAGCTCAAAAGAAACGCGATCACGAAGTTGCTGTTAGACTCGGCGAGCATTTTGGCCCGGCCGATGAACTCATGGCGATAGCCCGGCGGCAGCGACAACGATTTCACATAGGCATCGAGTTCGTTGACAGCGTCGCCCAGCGCGACGTCTTTTAGGTTCGCAACCACGACGATCTGTCGTTGGCGGCGGTAGCGGTCGATCGTTGTGGGGCCGAGTGCTGGTTCCAGCCGTGCGACGTTCGATAATTTGACCAAGCCCGTTTTTGAAGAGGGAATCGTGAGCGTGTCGATGCTCTCCGGGTTGTCGCGGAAGGACTGCTCGGCCCGCAGCCAGATATCGAACTGCTCATCGCCTTCCTTGTACTTACTGACCGGCTCGCCACCGACCAGAATGCCGAGTGTCGAGGCCAGCGTCTGCACGGGCACGCCGAGATCCGACGCACGTTCGCGATCAATGCGCACGCGCAGCTCGGGCTTGCTCAGCGACAGGCTGGTATCAACATCCACAAAGTGGCCCTGCTGCTGCATCCACACCACAATCTGATCGGCGAGTTCTTTCAATTTATTGAGATCCGGACCAACGAGGTTCAGGTCCACATCCACCTGCCGGAAGCCTGTGGCCTGAAAGGCCTGCACTTCCTGCACGGCCACGCGTAGGTCGGGGTATTCGGTCATCACAGCACGAGCGTCGGCCATGACGTCGAATTGCGAATAAGTTCGCTCGGCCAGGTCCACCATGCGGCAATAGACGCGTGCTTCCGTGACGTCTCCCTGCCCCTTCGCGACTCGCCCCGTGGTATCACCGATGATCGTGAAGACATGCGTGACTCCGCGCAGCTGCTTCAGTCGCCCTTCGATCTCGGTGAGCAACTTGTTGCCGCGATCCAGTGTGTAGCCTTCCGGCAGAGTCATCACGACTTCGAATTCGCTCTGATCGTCCTTGGGTACGAAGTCCTTGCCGACCCACGACGCAATTGTGGGAGTGGCCGCGAGCGTGCCAATCGTCGCCAGCACGATGATCCAGCGTTGTCGCAACGAAAATCTCAGGATGCCGAGATACGACGCATCAATCATTCGCGAGAAGAAGCCTGACTTGCTGGAGCCGTGCCCCTTTTCGATCTTCAGGAAGCGTGAGCACAGCATCGGCGTCATCGTGAACGAGATGAACATGCTCATCAGGATTGCGAAGCCGACCGTGAAGCCGAACGAATTGAAGAACCGGCCCACGCGCCCCTGCATGAACGCCACGGGTACGAAGATCACCAGCAGCGAGAGCGTGGTCGCAACCACTGCGGAGGCGATTTCGGACGTCGCAGTGCGGGCGGCTTCCATCGCCGAGCGACCGAACTCTTCCATATGCCGGAAGATGTTTTCATGCACCACGACCGCATCGTCGATCACGATGCCGATGGCCAGAATCAGCCCCAGCATCGTGATGTTGTTCAGCGTGAAATCCATGTAGGCCATGAACGCGAACGTCGGCGCCATCGACGTCGGGATGGCCAGCGTCGCGATGATGGTGGTTCGCCAGTCGCGAATGAACACCAGAATGGTGAGGCTCACCAGCACGGCCGCGAGCAGCAGGTGGAACTTTACTTCCTCAATCGAGGCCTCAATAAACCGCGACTGATCGCGGATGACAAAAGTCTGAATGTCGGCCGGCAACTCTGGTGTCAGTTCATTGAGTCGCGCTTTCACTGCATGCACGACCTCGACCGTGTTCTTGCCGGACTGCTTCTGCACGATCAGGCTGACCGCGTTATCTCCATCCAGCCGGCTCATGCCGCGCGGTTCTTCCACGGCATCTTCGACTCGGCCAATGTCACGAATGCGAATTGGCTGCGAGTTCCGATTGGCCACGATGAGGTCCAGGAACTCGGCGGACGTTTCCAGACGCCCCATCGTGCGGAGAACGATCTCCTGCGAACCCTGATCAATGCGCCCGCCGGGTAGTTCCAGATTCTGGCGAATCAGTCCCTGCCGCACGTCTTCCGCGGACAACATGTAAGCCACGAGTTTATCGGTATCGACATACACATTGATCGCCCGCTGGCGACCACCGACCAGTGTGACCGCACCAACTCCACCGACGGTTTCCAGTTCTTCCTTGATGGACTTGCGAGCGACTTCAGTGACCTCGCGAAAGTTGCGACGGCCAGAGACTGCAATTGTCATCACAGGCGCGGCGTCGATGTCAAACTTGTCGATCAGCGGGGCGTCGGTACCAACCGGCAGGCGACTGAGAATCGTCGAGACCTTGTCACGCACTTCCTGAGCGGCTGTGTCGCCGTCCTTCACCAGGTCAAACTGCAGGACGACTTGTGAGTAACCTTCCTTCGTCGTCGAACGCAGCTCATCGATACCAGAGATGGTGTTGAAGACTTCCTAGATGGCCTTCGACAACGACGTTTCCATCTCTTCGACGCCCGCGCCCTTCACGAGTTCGGCGGCCTTTTCAAGGTCCTCGCTTT
>CAYLTY010000300.1:4603-9022 GCA_964386705.1 uncultured Planctomycetaceae bacterium | reverse complement strand
GATCGCTTCGGACGTGCATGGCAAGAATCATCATCACGGCGGTTCGTTCGGCAGCTACGTCAGAAGCTTCAAGCTACTGGTTGCCGACGGTCGCGTGTTGAGCTGCTCGGCGTTTGAAAATCGCGAACTGTTCATTGCGACGCTCGGTGGCATGGGACTGACGGGAATCGTGCTGTCCGCTGAGATTCAACTGAAGCAGGTCGAATCCGCTTACGTCGATGTGCTCTACCGCCGCACGCGAGATCTCGACCATACGCTCGAAGTGTTTGGTCGTGAAGACGACAACTTCGAACACTCGGTCGCCTGGATCGACTGCCTCGCGCAAGGTTCCAAGCTCGGCCGCTCGGTCGTGATGCTGGGGCGAGACTGTGCTCAAGCGGCGTTACCATCCGCGCTCCGCGATAAGCCGCTGCAATTGCCGAACAAACCGCTGAAGGGCGTGCCTTTCAACTTCCCGTCGTTCGCCTTGAACCCGCTGTCCGTGCGAGCGTTCAACGAGTGCTACTACTGGGCTCACGGCGACGGTCAGCAGGTCGTGGACCTGAATACGTTCTTCTATCCGCTCGATAGCGTGCAGAACTGGAACCGCATCTACGGCAAGCGCGGGTTCGCTCAGTATCAGGCACTCTTCCCGCCGGAGACGTCGCGGCAGGGACTCATCGAACTGCTGGAGAAGATCACGCAGTCGAAGCTCGGGTCATTCCTGGCCGTGCTGAAATCCAGCGGACCGGCGGGGCTGGGGCCCATGTCGTTCCTGCATCCGGGGCACACGCTGGCTCTGGACTTCCCATTGTCACCGCGAGTTCCGGGCTTGTTCCGTCAGCTGGATGAAATCGTGCTACGGCATCGCGGGCGGCTTTACTTGGCGAAGGACTCGCAGACTTCGGCCGAGGTCATTCGCCAGATGTACCCGCGACTGCCAGAACTGCAGAGCTTGAAGGCCGCGATCGATCCGGCTGGTCGGTTTGCTTCGACTCAGGCGCGCCGGTTGGGGCTGCTGCCGAGCGTTGCAGCCGGCGAGACTCGCGAAAGGAAAGCAGCATGAACGAAACCAAATCCAAATCTGGAGTGCTGGTGGTCGGTGCCGGTTCAGGCATCGCGCGAGCGTTGCTCAATCAACTGGCGTCGCGGGCGAATCGTCTGATTCTCGCGGGCCGCGATGTGGAAGAACTGCAGCGCACGGCCAGCGATATCAGCATTCGACATCAGATTCCGACGGACGTCCTGAGCTTCGATGCGCTGGACTTCGCCGGACACGAAGAGTTCTTCACCAATGCCGTCGTGCTCTGCAATGGGGACCTCGGTGGCGTCGTGGTCTGTTATGGACACATGCTGGATCAGAGTCTGGCAGCGAAGTCGGAAGACGTCGTGCGCGAGATGCTCGACGTGAATTTCACGTCGGTGGCGACGCTGTTGAACGTCATCGCGCGGCACTTTGAGCAACGTCGCAACGGGTTCATTGTGGCGCTCTCGTCGGTCGCGGGAGATCGCGGGCGGCAGAGCAACTACTGCTATGGAGCAGCCAAAGCGGGGCTGACAGCTTATCTGTCGGGCTTGCGCAATCGACTCACGCCCTGCGGAGTGCAGGTGCTGACCGTGAAGCCGGGCTTCGTCGATACTCCGATGACGCATGGCATTCTGAAGCCGGGTTCGCCGCTGGTGGCTCAACCCGAGAAAGTCGCTGGCGACATTGTGCGAGCGATCGATCGCCGTCGCGACGTGCTGTACACGCCGTGGTTCTGGCACGGCATCATGACCATCATCCGCGCGATTCCCGAACGAGTTTTCAAGCGGCTGAAGCTGTAATTGAGAACTCTTTGAACGCCGGTTCTTTCGTGGTTGCATCGAAAAGGATTTCGAATTGCAGACGACTTCAAGCACCAAACGAATCATCTGGGCGGCACTCGCCCTGTTTGCGATCAACCTCTCCGTCCACGCAGTGCGCTTCGGCTGGACGATCGATAACAGCATCATCACGCCGTATGCGCCGGGCTCCAACGACCCTGCCGACTACGCCAACCGCGCGGAGATCTGGGCGCACTACACCGGCTTCCAGAATGCCTTCGCGGACGGCTACCGAGTCCCCGGCTATCCGGCTTACCTGCTGCCGTTCCTGAGCTTCTTTGACGAACCCTATCGCGCCGCTCGCGCGGTGCAGTTGTTGCTGAGTTCCACACTGCCGTCGCTGATGCTCATTCTGGCGGCCCTGATTACGAAACGATTGGCTGCCGGTGTGATCGCTGGCGGGTTGACGTTGGCCTGGGTGCCGCTGAGTTACTTCGCTCCGATCCTGGTTCCAGAAACGCAAAGCCTGGTGTGTATCACGCTGCTGGGCTGGTGCATGACTCTGCTTCCGGAATGCCGTTCGAAGCTGTGGTGGCATGGAACCGTCGGCGCTCTGCTGGCCGTGCTGATCTATCTCAAGCCCAATCACGTGTTGCTGATTCCGCCGTTCATTGGCTTTGTCGCGTATCAGATGCGTCACGAAAGCTGGCTGCGGCGCGGCTGGGCGAGCGTTCCAGCGTGCTGCGTCGCTGTGGCACTGGTCGCTCCGTGGTCAATCTTCGCTTCGTCGCAGACGGGCATGTTCGTGCCGCTGTCGACGACTCAAGGACTCAACCTGTATCTCGGAATCGGTATGGGCGTGCCGGCTAACGCTGAGACCGGACTGCATGACATCGTCGCCAAGCGGTTCAACTTGCAGGACCAGGCGCGGGATGAGCAGATCCTGGCCGAAGCTGCGAAGCTCAGCGTGCCGGAGTCGCACAAGTTCTATCAGGCGAAAGCCAAAGAGATTTGGAAGGAGCGACCTCTCGCGACGGCAACTTACGGACTCGCGAAAGTTGCGCACTCGTTCGGGGCATCGCTGCGCGGCATGAAGGACTGGGCGTTGCTGCTGCACACGACGGCGGTCTTCGCGGCCACCGCGTGGTTGTGGCGCCGCAGCGAGCATCGCGGCTGGTGCGTGTTCCTGGCGCTGTCGTTCGTCTTTGAGGCGGCTCAAGCCTTCTGGTTCCTGCCGAACATTCGCTTCAAGACCATCTTCCTCGACCTGCAAGCCACCACCGTGCTGGCATTGGCGATTGAAAGCGTTTGGCGTGCAAGATTCTCGGCGAACTCGGCAATCACTCGTGTGAACGAATCGACAAAGGCGGCACCGCTGCCGCAACGTCGAGCTGCTTAGGACTGTGAGCGGCAAGGCGCTAGCCGCCGGTCAATTTCGGGATCGCGGAGACACCGGCGGCTAGCGCCTTGCCGCTCAGTTGAATCTCAGACCTTCTGCGACGGGGCTCAAACCTGCGTCGTTCCGATTCGCCGTGAGTGCTAGAAAGAATCGACATGCTGCACGCAGTAATCATGGCCGGAGGCAGCGGCACGCGTTTCTGGCCGGCTAGCCGACGTGATCTCCCGAAGCAGTTCCTGACACTCACTGGCGACCGCTCGCTCATTCAGTTGGCGGCAGATCGTGTGCAGGGGCTCGCGGGTGACAGCCGCTTGTGGGTCGTGACGGGCGCGCGACATGCCGTGGAAACCGGA
Organism: uncultured Planctomycetaceae bacterium; assembly: GCA_964386705.1. Classification (GTDB taxonomy): domain Bacteria; phylum Planctomycetota; class Planctomycetia; order Planctomycetales; family Planctomycetaceae; genus AM-0621. Next base: position 5,485 of record CAYLTY010000300.1, on the reverse strand, counting down.
CGTCAGCTACCGGCACTTCCGGCTGAGCATGTGCTGATCGAACCGTGCGGACGCAACACCGCGCCGTGCATTGGACTGGCTGCAATCCGAGTGCTCGCCGAAGACCCGGACGCGGTGATGTTGGTCACTCCAGCGGACCATGTCATTACTCCGACTTCCGCGTTCGTCGCTGCGGTGGAACGAGCGGTGGCGACCGTTAAGCAAGCTCCCGAAACACTGTGCCTGTTCGGCATCGTGCCGATGCGACCAGCCACCGGGTATGGCTACATCGAACGCGGTGAAGCATTCAGTGCAGGCCCGGAGGGCGTGTATTCGGTCGTGCGTTTCCGCGAGAAGCCGGACCTCAAAACCGCCGAGCAGTTTCTCGCTGCGGGCACGTTCCTGTGGAACAGCGGCATCTTCGTATGGCGCGCGGACACGATCCTGAATGCGTTGAAGGACCATCAGCCGGAACTGCATAGCCGGCTGATAGCGCTGGCGAAACACGCCGGCAAGCCAACTTGGGATACAGCGCTGGAAACGGACTTCCCGCAGATGCCGTCGATCTCGATCGACTACGCGGTGCTGGAGCATTCCAAGAGCGTCTGCGTCATTGAAGCGCCGTTCGGTTGGGATGACGTCGGGAGCTGGGCGGCGTTGTCGCGACTTCACATCCCGGACAAGCAGGGCAACATCGTCGTCGGTTCGCACTGCGGCATCAGCACGACGAACTGCACGATCTATTCATCGGCCGAGCACCTAATCACCACGATCGGGCTGGATGGTTGCACCATCGTCCACACGCCGAGCGCCACGCTCGTCGCCAAGCTGGATGACGAAGCACAGCTCAAAGACCTGCTGAAGCGACTTGAGACTCACGGCTTCGAATCGCAGTTGTAAGCT
>CAYLTY010000300.1:0-4593 GCA_964386705.1 uncultured Planctomycetaceae bacterium | reverse complement strand
TGAAACGCAGTTCGGGAGGGCGAGGCTCCTGCCAAGCCGCATGCGCGAATTAGCCTGCTACTAGCTCCCGGCTCGGCAGTGGCCTCGCCCTCCCAATCATCCTCCGCACAATTACTAAAGTCCGCTCAGTGAACCGCGGAGCACGCAGAGTTGAGGGAGAACGCGGAGACCTGAATTGCGTTCTCCGCGACCTCTGCAGTCTCCGTGTCCTCAGCGGGCCAAAATCAATCACCTCACGGTACCGCCGAGTGGCCTCGCTGAACCCCTCACCCCCGACCCCTCTCCCCGGATTACCGAGGCGAGGGGAGCGACTGGTTGTAGTGATGGAGTGTGAGCCCCTGCCGTCTCTCGCATACATGGCTTCCTCAACGTAAGGTCTGCTTCGGAGAGGCGCTTCGCGATGCAGATCATCGCGGGCATCAGATGAAGACGCTTAGATGCAGACCCTGTAGAGGTGCGTTGTATGGTTGCCACCAAAGTCAGTCGTGGTTCCAAGCTGGTTTGTCTTCAGTCGGAAGAGGCTGCTGCGACACCTGACGTTTCTGTGTTTCGCACGCCGCTGGGCTGGCTCAGTTTGATTGGTCAGTCGGGGCGTTTGGTCGGGGTGAGGATTGGCAATACGAGTCGTGATGCTGCGATCGAAGCTTGTCGCGCGGATGAGGTCGTTCAAGACCTCGGCTTAAACGTGAGTGACTGGAACCCTGAGCTGCGGCAGAAGCTGGAAAGCTTTGCGAACGGAGCACCAGTTAACTTCAAAGACGTCACGATTGCTTACCGTCGTCCGCTGCCCGAGTTTCGTCAGCAGGTCATTCTGGCGACGCGCGCGATTCCTTACGGCAGCACGGTCAGTTACCTCGAACTCGCGAAGCTGGCGGGTTCACCAAGAGCAGCTCGCGCGGTGGGCAGTTCGATGGCGACGAATCGCTTTCCGATCATCGTGCCGTGTCATCGAGTGGTTGCATCGGGCGGTCGACTGGGAGGCTTCACTGCTCCTGGTGGTCTGGGTCTCAAAGAGCAGTTGCTTGCTTTGGAAAGTGCCGACAAGCAGGCTTCATGAGGCTTCGCAAGACGGATCTGCGTCGTACTTGGAAGTCTCAGAACTTCCGTTGAATCTGCCCGGAATGCTTTCGACAGTGCTTGTACGAAAGATACCATCGCGCCGTTCAGGGCGAGAAATAGGATTGACGCCGATCGTTCAATGAGTGAACGGCTGGCATATCGCCCACCAGGAGCCGACAGGGTCTGGTTATGAGTGTTAGCTTCGTCCGCCCTAATGTTTCTGAATTATTGTTTCATGTCTTCGAACGCTCGTTGCACCCTGAGCTGTTCGACGTGCATCGCACCGCTCACGTTCGTCAGGCGAACTTTCGCGCGACCATTCGCATCTGTGATGCTGGCCACGTGGTCGAGTTCCTGACACGGGACACGATCGTCACGGAAGTGCTCGCCGGGCGCGAGCAACCCTTGCCTTCGCGCATGCAGATCATTGAGCGACGTATCAAAGCGTCGCGCGATGAAACGCTGCGGCTGTCGTCCGGCATTGCGTATCACACCAGCTTTCAGATTGAGAAGTTGAGCCCCGAGCAGTTCCTCAACATGCACGAGGAACTGCTGCTGGATTGCCAGCGCGCCCCGATTTCGCATGCCTTCGAAGCGCAGAATCGACTGGCTCCGGCGGCGCTCAGCTTCATCCAGACGGATGTGTGGCCTCACAGTCTGCTGGTGCACTCGTTCCACACGTATCCGGAAGAGTGCGCGATCGTGAAGACGCAGTCGCTGTTCGAGCTGTAAGAGATCGCCCGCACGCTGCGATCAGAACGGCAAGATTGTGCCGTTTTGGGAGGTCGTGTGGTTTGTGGTGGCTGTTCGTGGAGTTGCAGGGTCGCGGATTGAGCTGATCCGGAAGAAACACGGGTCGAGTTCTCCAGATGTGGCCCAAGTGTTGCTTAATCAATGGTCCGCCGCTGGCGAAGGACGTTGGTTCGCCTCAGAATCCAGCAATGCCGGAAGCTGTTCGGCCGCAGACTGTGACTCCTTCAGACGATCGACCAATGAGCGACTCAACTTCGAACCGCGCCCCGCTGGAGCCAATGGATCCGTTCCTGACGTCCATTCAGCCGGGCGGCGGCATCATCATCAAACTGGAAAAAGCGTGGGGGCATTGGCGACGCTGGTGGTTGAAGACGTTCCGGCGCGGTTATGTGGAACGCATGCGAGCCTGTCGCAAGGGCGACGTGAATGGCTGCCCGCATGAAGTTCTGGACCCGCGCGATCTGAAGTTCTACCGCAATCAACCGAACTACTGGTGGGAACCTCAGGACGACCCATTCCGCTGGCGCGACAGCTTGCCCTTCGCACGAGTGGGTCTCGCCGAACTGATCGCCTTCGTCGTGCTGTTCTTCGTGCCGGCGATTGCGCTGGTCGCTGTGTTGCTCACGACCGCGTTGCCGCCGGTGGCAACTTACGGATTGTGGTTGGTGGTCGTCGCGCTGGCACTGACGGGCACCGAGATCATCTGGTTCTTCCGCAACCCGCACCGGGTCGTTCCGCAAGGACCGGGCGAGGTGGTGTCTCCGGCAGATGGCAAAGTGGTGCTCATCGAAGAGATCGAGCACGATGATTTCATCGGCGGACCAGCGGTGCTGATTGGCATCTTCCTGTCGATCTTCAACGTGCACATCAACCGCGTTCCTGTCGCGTCGCGCATCATCGGATTGCGGTATCAGGCGGGCAAGTATCTGAATGCGTTGCGGCCCGAGTCCGCTCGCGAGAACGAACAGGTGGCGATTCGACTGGAAGAGAATGCGGCCCCGTATCGTCGCATGATCGTGCGACAGATCACGGGTGCCATCGCGCGACGGATCGTGTGCTGGATCAAGCCGGGGGATGAGCTGGCTCGCGGTGAGCAGTTCGGCATGATCAAGCTGGGTTCGCGAACCGAGCTGATCCTTCCGAAAGAAGCCGCGTTGGAAATCCTGACGAAGGTGGGAGACACGGTGAAAGCGGGCGAAACGCTGATGGCTCGATATCGCTCGTGATATCTGGCCCGGATTGTCGCCTGCAGAACGTCGTACGGTTCATCGGATGACAAAGCGATCATTGAGCTGGAATTTGAATGAACACACGGACGCTGTCCGTCTTATGCAGACTTGAGGTTCGTCATGACAAACTCCGACATCCCCGTTGAATCGATGTCTGAGGATCGAGACCCCCGCGAAGGGATGCCGCCGCCGCGTCCGCGCCGCCGACTCGGTCTGCCAAAGAAAGAACGGCTCTTTGCCGTGCTGCCGACAACGCTCACGCTGGGCAATGTCTTCTGCGGCTTCGCGGCCATTACTTTCGCGGCCAAGGTCGGCCCGGATGATGTGTTGCCGGACGGGGGCCACTTGCTGGTTGCCGCTGGCTGTATCTTCTTTGCGATGGTCTTTGACGCTCTGGACGGCCGCGCCGCACGGTGGGCGGGTCAGACCAGTGAGTTCGGCGCGCAGCTCGACAGCCTGTGCGACGCCGTCAGCTTCGGAGTTGCCCCCGCTTTTCTGATGCGTCAGTTCTCAGCACACTCAATCTTCCACAGCCGCATCTTGTGGATGATCGGTGCGCTGTACGTCGCGTGCGCCATTCTGCGGCTCGCGCGATTCAACGTTGAAACCGATGAAGATGACTCGCACACCGCGTTCAGCGGTTTACCGTCACCTGCTGCGGCGGGAGTCGTCGCTTCGTTCCCGGTGGCGATGTACGGACTCAACAATCTGGCGGGTCCGCCCACATCCATGAACGAGACCGTAGCCAGCATCCTGGAATGGTTCGAACCGGCCATCGTGCAGGCGTTGCCGTTTGTGACCTTCATGGTCGCGTGCCTGATGGTCTCGCGAATTCGTTACGCGCACGTCTTCAATCAGATGTTTTCCGGACGTCGCACACGGGGTCATCTGATCCAGATCCTGTTTTCCATCGCCGCCATCTTCATCGTCAGAGAACTGGCGCTGCCGCTGATTTTTCTGTATTTTGCGTTCGCATCGCCACTGCGAGCACTCTGGACCCACTGGATCGCTCCCTACTTTCAGCGTCCACAGGCGACCAGTCAGCCGACTCCTGGACCCCACTAACATCGGATCCCATCAATAATGACTGCTCAGATCCCGCTCGAAATCGACTGCCAGTCCGTGAAAGCCAAGCTCGATGCCGGCGAGCCGTTCTGCTTCATCGACTGCCGGGAAGCTGGTGAATATCAGACAGTAAGCATCAACGGTGCGACACTTTTGCCGATGAGTGAACTGGCGAACCGCGTGAATGAGCTGGAATCTCATCGCAATTCCGAGATTATTGTACACTGCCACCATGGCGGCCGAAGCCTGCGAGTGACCCACTGGCTGCGTCAGCAGGGCTTCCCCAATGTGAAGAGCATGGCCGGTGGAATTGACCAGTGGGCGATCGAAATCGAGCCGGGGCTGCCGAGATACTGAGCGGCGGCGAGATAAGCATTTTCCCGGAATGCGGTTACTGCCCTCAGAACGTGGGTTGCTGTCTCTTTCGCCGTTTGCTGTACTGCCTGCGTCTGAGACATGGTACCCCCCGTCGGGAAGAAAGCCCGCT
>CAYLTY010000299.1:0-9037 GCA_964386705.1 uncultured Planctomycetaceae bacterium | reverse complement strand
TGACTGGACTGCAATGATGCTGTCCTGCGGAGCGGGTTGTTGAGCGACCGAGGTTCGCAACGATGAAAAACTCGCGACGACTGCCGCGGAGAGAATGATCAAACGACGCACAGGATGCTCCTTCGATAGATGCAAGGCGCTCAAACCGAGGCTTGGGACGTCCAAATCTACTAGCGATGCATTACGACTCAAAGATGGATCTACGCTGACCGCAGCCCGCGCAGTTTAACCCCCTTTGTGTCGGCGGTCTGGCTTCCCAGCTTAATAACTTGCCTCAGACTTCCACACCAGAGTCTCTCAACCGATAGCGCCGCAATTGGGTATCCGAAACAGTCCTCAAGGTTTTACACTTTCAGCAACTGTTTCCACATCTCGTCAGTGAAGACGAACGGTGTCCTTGGCAGGCGTTCGAGGCTGAAATCCGCCAGTAACTCCTGCGGAGTCACCGCGGCGGGGGTGCCCCTCAAGCCGCACGAATGTGCCAACACGCCCACCAGATTTGCACTGGGCACTCCCGCATCTCGCAACACCGAGATACGGGTGTCCCCATGTCGCTTGGCCAGCCGTCTTCCGTCCGGCCCGACGACAAGAGGTACATGAGCAAATTGAGGGGCTTCCCAGCCGAAAAAATCGTAGAGCTCCAACTGCCGAAACGCACTTGGTATAAGATCATCGCCTCTAAGGACTTCCGTCACGCCCATCAGATGATCGTCCACCACGACCGCCAACTGATAAGACGGCGTTCCATCGGCCTTGGCGATCACGAAATCGCCTAACTCACTATTTACATGACAGTTATGAGTTCCAGCGACGGCATCGGTCAGCAGCCAGTTTTTGTCCGACATGCGGAACCGCCAGCAAAAGGATTGACCGGCAAGGGTTTCCGCGTCTGCGGCCGTGCGGTGCGCACAGGTTCCCGGATAGGTCGGCCCCTCCTGCGAAGCATGCGGCGCACTGGCAGCAGCCAACACATCTGAACGCGAACACGTACAACAATAGACCCGTTCGGATATCCGCAACTGGTCAAACGCCGACCGGTAGAGGCATATTCTTTCCGTTTGCTGGTAACTAATCTCGCAACCGGGTTGATTGGGGCCCTCATCCCAGTCAAGACCTAACCATTGCAGATCATCGATGGCTTGTTGGACCGCCCAAGCCTTCACACGCGGTGAATCGAGGTCTTCGATCCGCAGGATCACTCGCCCACCGCGCGACCTAATTGAAAGCCACGCAAGCAGATACGTTCGTGCGTTGCCGACGTGCTGAGCTCCCGTTGGAGACGGTGCCAGGCGACCTACGGGTGTTTTTGAGAGACTCATCCGAGACGCTGCTTAGAGGTGAAGAGTCATTTTCGGTTGCGGGTCTCAGCACAAAAGTGCCTTTCTCTCGCAAAACGAGGAAACGGCCCTGAATTTGTTAACGTTTTAGCCCGCCCGAGGCATTCATACGGGTACTCGTGATTTACAAATCTCGGTTTTTCAAGGAGGGGGAATCGTGCTCGTACTATCCAGGAAGAAGCATCAAACGATCCGTATTGGCGACGAGGTGGTCATCAAGATCATCGAAGTTAAGGGTGGCACTGTCAGAATTGGCATCGAAGCCCCCGAAGACGTCGGCATTCTGCGCGGCGAACTGATCCCGGGTGTTGAAGCCCGCGTCGAGTCCAAGAAGATCGAAGACGTTCCGTGCTTGCGGCTGAAGCTGGTTTGAGTTTCGGCTGCGATCTATTGCACGGCACCGAACGCGAGCGTTTGGAGGTCGCGTCGCATATCGGACGCGTCCCCGTTACGGAGACCTTGCCGCTGGATCAACAGGATCACAAACAGATTCTGGTCGGGATCGATCCAGCCCTGAGTCCCGAACGCGCCACCGTGGCCGTATGCCCCCGGTGACAGCATCGCGGTGACGTCTTTGGGTTCCTTCACGATGGCCCATCCGTAGCCAAATCCACTGCCCGGCACAAAGCCGGCGGTCAGATCTCCGGTGTGGATGGTCGTCATCGCAGAGACGGAACGTTCAGAGATCAGTTGTCGTCCCTGCCACTGCCCGCGTTGCAGCATCATTTGATACAGCTTCGCGAGGTCGGTCGCTGTGGAATACAGCCCGCCTGCCGGAATGGGATGCTTGGCGCCCTCGGGCATGCTGAGGATGTGATTCTGAGCTGGAGTCAGGTGCCCGTCTTTCTGCTGGTACACCACCACAATCCGGGACTTCTTCGTCTCGGGTGGAAAGACGTGGGTGTCGGACATACCGAGCGGCTCGAAGAAGCGTTTGGTTAGGAAGCTCTCGTAGCTCTGGCCGGATACGACTTCGATGACGCGGCCTAGCGTGTCGATGCCCGCGTTACAGTAAGACCACTTGGAACCAGGCTCAAAATCCAGCGGCTGCTGAGACGAAACCAGCACGCCTTACGCCAAGGTCAGTTGGCGGCGCACATACAGATCAGCCAGCCCTTGAGGGAATCCGCTGGGCAAGCCCGATGTGTGTGTCAGCAGATCCTTGAGCGTGATTGGGCGTGCGGGCTTCTTCAGCACAACCTGCTCGGGGGAGCGACTCGCGACCAGCATCTGTCCCTTGAACTCGGGCAGATATTTCTCGACCGGGTCATCTACTGACAGCTTGCCATCATCGACGAGGGCCATGATGCCCAGCGCTGTGATCGGCTTCGTCATGGACGCAATGCGGAACAGCGAATCCTTCTGCATCGGTTGTTGATGCTCGATGTCGCGCTGTCCGACGGCCTCGAGGTGCAGAATCTGATCGCGCCGGCCAACGAGTGTCACCGCGCCGGAGATCTCGTGCGCTTCCACGTGCTTCTGCATGCGGGCTTTGATCTCAGCCAGTTTCGCCGCGTCAACTCGATCAGCCGCGGCGGCAACCGATCCAATGAGCGCGCCGACGCACCACAGCGCGGTCATGTACGCCAGCCGAAACGCAGAGCGCGACATCACAGCATCCTTCCTCAAGAGAACTGGAAGACGACGCAGGCCAGACGATCTCGCCCGACCTACTTTCCTGATGGACCGCTCGTCTTCAGAGTGCGCAGTTTTCTATCTTGAGGAAACAGTTCTTGCACTGCAGTCACAATGGGCGTGCGGATTTTCGTCAGGTTGGCCGTGCCCAAATTGTCGTTGCCGCTGAGCACGATCAGCTTGTCGCAGTCGAAGCACAGCAGCACGTCGACTTCCTGATCGTCACGATAGAAAGCCAGCTTCACGTCGTAGTCAGCCTCACACGCACGCCAGGCGATCCGAGACAGCTCAGACGACGTCAGAGCGGCTGAGAACTGCTGGCAAATCTTGTCGGGAATCACGAACAAGCAGGGCTCAGCGCGGTAGTCCAGCTCTCCCGCTTGCGGGTCGTCCTCGAAACGTACCAGCCGAAAAGCTTCCATTCGGGAGGGAGACTTCAGCGGAGCCAGCCGTTCTTCGTTGCCTCCGAAGAGCCGCACATAAGCCGGAACGTTTGGGCGCGGAGGCGGCATCTTCAGCCAGGCACCGAATGCCAGACTGCCAATCATGACCGCCAGGCCCAAAAGAACTCTGAGCGACGTGCCGATCTGCTCCTTCAAGTTCTCGCGTCGGCTTCCGGAGTCCATAATGAAACCAGTTCTCCGCGCGTTGTCCCGTTGAGGTCGCTCCACAAGTCAATCGGTAGCCGCAATTCGGCCAGCGCCGCGGTGGGAAAGTCGCTGATCTGTCGGCCGAATGTATAGACGAAATCTCCAAATCCCGGATTGTGCCCGACAATCAGGGCCAAGTCGGCATCCGGCGGCAGCGATTGCACCACTTGTACGATGTCGTGTACTCCGGCTTCGTAGAGAATTTCGGTCAGAGTCGGCTCCAGCGTTAAGTTGCACGCCTCCAGCACCCGTTTGGCGGTCTTGCGAGTGCGGCGGGCATTCGAAGCGATCACGGCCTGCGGAATCTGTCCGCGTTCGACGAGCACATGACCAACACGCTCGGCGTCCTGCTTGCCGCGTTTGGCCAGATCGCGGTCGAAGTCGAGCTGCCCCGGTTCGGCCTGCTCGGCCTTGGCGTGTCTCAGCACCAGCAATGTTTTCATAAGACGTTCAACCGACCGCTAGAATAACTGTCCCTGCCCCGACCCGCGTGAATCTGGCGGAGTAATTCCCAGATGCTGCAGACCTTCGGCGGTGAGCACCCGCCCGCGCGGCGTGCGCTGAATGAAACCCAGCCGCAGCAAGAACGGTTCCACTTCGTCTTCGAGCGTATCCGGCGGCAGGTTCAAGCTATGCGCGATCGACTGCAGACCGGCCGGGCCACCCGCAAAAATCCGGAGCAGCGTCATCATGTACTTGCGGTCCTGCTCGTCGAGTCCCGCTTCGTCGACTTCCTGCATCCGCAGAGCGTCGCGGGCGACATCAACCGTGATGTGCCCCTTCGCCTTTACGGTCGCGAAGTCACGCACCCAGTGCAGCAAGTTATTCGCAATGCGTGGAGTAGCTCGCGCACGCCGTGCAAGTTCAAACGCGGCTGCGGGTTCGATATCCGTCCTCAGTTTGCGTGCGTTGCGCGTAACGATCTCGGTCAGATCTTCGACCGAGTAAAAATCCAGGTGCAGCCGATTGACGAAGCGGTCTCGCAGGGGCGCGCTGAGCATCCCGCTGCGCGTCGTCGCGCCGATGACCGTGAATGGCTCCAGCGGCATGTTGATCGTGCGGGCGCTCAATCCTTCACCCAGTGTGATGTCGACTCGAAAGTCTTCCATCACCGGGTAGATGAATTCTTCGACGGTCGCTGGCATGCGATGAATTTCGTCGATGAACAGGATCGAGCCGCGGCTGCCATTCGTGAGGTACGGCAGCAAATCTTTCGGCGCGGTCAGAACGGGGCCTGAGGTGATCTGCACCTCAACACCCAATTCCTTCGGCAGCACGGTGGCGAACGTCGTCTTGCCCAACCCCGGCGGACCATCGAGCAGCAAGTGGCCCAGCGGGTCCTTGCGCAGTCGCGCGGCGTCGATCAGGATCTGCAAGCGTTCGACGACTTTGCGTTGCCCGACGACATCCGCGAGCCGCTGCGGCCGCAATTGTTCGTCGAGGTTTTCGTCCTTCAGGTTGATGCTGTCAGGCGGAGGCAGTGGCGCGGAAAATGGACGCTCGACGTCATCATCATCGCCGCCGCCGTCATCACCGCGAATCACCGTCTGCCGACCCATCAAGACTCCTTCAAACTCGTGGCCCGGACGCCTCGTCCTGGCTGCAGAATGCTTACGCTTCGTTCGCGATCTCGGCCGCGAGGTCTTCAGACATACTCAAATTCGCGGTCACGCTCTGAATGTCGTCGTTGTCTTCGAGCGCCTCGATCAGCTTCAGGACCGCACGAGTTCCGTCACCGTCCAGCGAGACCTGCTGCGTCGCGATGCGCGTCACTTCCGCGAGTTCCGTCGGGATCTGAGCGGTCGTCAGCGCTTCGTTGACTTCCTGAAAGACGTCCGGCCGACAGGTGACTTCGAACTTGTCGCCTTCCTGAGTCACATCGTCCGCACCGGCTTCCAGAGCAACTTCAAACAGCTTGTCTTCGGCGACATTCGCGACAGGCACGACGAACAAACCTTTGCGTTCGAACATCCAGGCCACGCAACCGGTCGCTCCCAGATTGCCGCCGTGAACTTCGAAGATCTTGCGGACTTCACCGGCCGTGCGATTGCGATTGTCGGTCAGGATGTCGCACAGCATGGCGACGCCGTTCGGGCCGTAGCCTTCGTAGACGACTTCATCGAAATCTTCACCGCCGCTTTCACCGCCGCCTTTCTTCACTGCGCGGTCGATGTTTTCCTTCGGCATGCTGTTCTTTTTGGCCTTTTCGATCGCATACCGCAGCGCGAGGTTCGTGGACGTATCGGTCCCTCCCCGTCGGGCGGCCACAATGATCAGGCGGCTCAACTTGCCGAACAGCTTGCCTCTCTTCTTATCCGCGGCGCCCTTCTTGATCGCGATGTTCGCCCAGTGGGAATGTCCTGCCATAGATGCTTCTCAAGGAGTCAGTAGTCAATAAATCAAGGCGGTCGCGCACTCGCGCGGTCATGCCGAGTCCGCCTGAGAAATGATAGTGAATCGCCCAGCCAAAGACCTACCGTCGAGAAGCGAACATCGCCGACCGGCCCAAACAGGATCCCAACCGGTTACTTGGCTTCCACTTTGTGAAGCTGCAGCTTCTCTTCGATCTTCTTGATGAGTTTTTCGTCCGGGTAGGTGTCACCCTTGGCCCCCTTAAGGGCGCGTTCCCAAGACTCGCGAGCAGGGCCAACTTGCTTGAGTTGCAACTGCACGTCGCCGAGATGGTCCCAGATGGTGGAATCAGCTTCGCGGTCCTGCTGAGTGGCCTGCTGCAGCCACTTCAGGGCTTCATCATGCTTGCCCAGCTTGAACAACACCCAGCCGAGACTGTCGAGATAAGCCGTGTTCTTCGGCTCGGCTTTGACAGCCTTCTCGATCATCTCTTTGGCCTTCTCAAGGTTCTTGCCCTGCTCGGCATAGAGATATCCAAGGTCGTTGTTCACACCAGGATCATCCGGCGTTTCGACCAGGAACTTTTCGAGAATCTCTTCACCCTTCTTGGTGTCGCCCAGTTGGACGTACACGTTCGACAGGCTGACTCGTGAGCGGTGCACAATCTCGCCGCCGTCCGGGTGCTTTTGGATCAGGTCCTCAAAGCCCTTGCGAGCTTCATCCCAGTGGTGCGCGTAATAGTGAATCCACGCGATCTGGAAGAGCACCAGTTGATGGTTCGGATCGGGGATCAGTTTTTTCAACTCATTGACGGCTTCGAGCGCTTCCTCGGGCTTACCAGCAAAAGCCAGCACGCGCGATTGACGCAGGTAGATGTCCGGCTTCTCGCCGACCAGCAGCGGGTTCTGCAACGCCTGCTTGTACGTCGCCGATGCGTCCGCGTACCGCTTGGCGCCAGCCTGAGCTTCCGCTTTGCCGAGCAGCACTCGCTTCGCCTGAGCCGGATTCGCCTTCAACGCGGTGTCGAACAGTTCAACAGCGAGATCAATTTGCTCGGCGTCGGCGGCGATGCCTGCCAGCAGGAAGGCGCCGGCATAGTGTTCTTTGCGAACACCGTCTTTAACGGCGGCTTTGTGCGCTTCGACCAGCGCCTCAAAGAGTTTCTTGTCCTCGGAGATCGCCTTCAGCTCAGTTTCAAACTGCTGAGCGATGCCTTCCGCGTCGCCCGCTCGTTCCAGTGCTCGCGACAGATTTTCCAGCAGTTCCTTGGCCTTGCTCTGCTTGCGATAGACGCCCGCGAGGCCCATGTAGGCTTCGGAAGAGACAGAGTCTTCGAGCGACTTCTTATAGATCTTCTCGGCTTCGTCGTACTTCATCTTCGAGACGTAAGTCTCCGCCAGGAAGAACTGCAGGTCCTTGTTACGAGCGTCTGCGGCGGCAAGCTCTTCCAGCCGCGTCACGATGTTCTGATCCTTGCCGAGCTTCGTCAGAATCGCTGCCAGCAGTTGGTAGGGAGCCTTGCCACGTCGCAGTTGTGCTTCGACGAAGAGGTTGATTTGTTCGAGGGCTTTGTCGTCCTGCCCCTTTTCGTGATAGAGCTGAGCCAGCAGGAAGTTGGCCGCGCTGGGCTTGTTCTTGCGTTCCGAGACAGCTCGTTCCAAGGCCTGAGTTGCCGGCTCGATGCGCTTGGCCTTCAGCAGAATCTGGCCGATCTCCTCAAACGAAGTCGTGCGCTGCCGCTGCAATTCCTGTCGAGTTTGAGCATCGAGTCCGAAGGCACTCGGGTTGAGCAACGCGGCCAGCACCACTTCAAAGCAGTCGGCGGCTTTGTCGAACTCGCCAATGGCGTTGTAGATCGCTCCGCAGTCGCGGTTAATGAGCACATAGAAGCCGGACTTTTTGTCGAGCTTCGGTGAGTTGCGAGCCTTCTCCAGATAACTCAACGCTTCCGCGACCTTGCGGTCCTTGATCATCTCGACAGCGATCTGCCGGAGCAGTTCAAAGTCATCAGGGTCGAGTTCAACCGCCTTGCGGGCGCTATCGAGAGCCTTCGACGTGTTGCCCAGATGCAGAGCCGCTTCCATGATGGAGCGATAGACCTGCGCGTTCGAACTATCCAGGTCGCGGGCTTTCTCAAAAGCTTGCAGGGCCTTGTTGTATTCTTCGCGCTGCAGGTGGACCTCGCCGGCTCCGTACCACGCGCGGGCATCGATCTTCTTTTGTTCTTCGACGGTGCGGGGCTTCACCGATTCCAGCGGAGTCGCTTCATCGTCAGCAATCTGCTCGATGATCACTTTCGGCAGCGGCTTGGCCGGAGGTGCCTTGTCCTGAGCCATGCCCGGCAGCGTTGCCGCAGCGACCAGGCTTCCCGCCAACGTCATGCGAATCGACACCCTATTCATGCGGACTCCTCCCGGCATCGGACTGTGAAGCGAGTTCATCTTGAAGCGAACAACCTCGCGTGAGGTCGCCTCGGATAGTAGGCCCAATCCAAGCCGATACCAATAGCTTCACGTGTTCGGCACTCAGATTGGCTGCCCATTTGACGGCAACAGGCCCGACCCGGGGACGATCGACTGAATCCCGCCTTGTTGCGGACAGCAACTGCCGGTTGCGTTGAAGCTTACCTTGCCTGAACTCACGAATTCTTGAAATCGCGCGACGAGAAGTTTCCACGCGGCGCATACGTGTGAGTCGGCTCTGAGGAAGTTGCCTCAGGGTTTTGCACTCAGACTCTCAGGTAGCCGAACATGAAACTTTTCTCCTGGCTGTCACCTTTCCTGACAAATCGGTCCCACGTTCGCTCTGGTCGCTCAGTATCGCGGCGGGGCCAAGCGTCTGGCCGGCGAGGGGGCTTGTTTGGGGCTGGGCTGCTGACTTCACGGATTGATGCTGGTTCCGCAGAACGGCTTACGGCGATTGAATCACTGGAAGACCGAGCCTTGCTGGCTACGTTCAACCTGACGGCGGGAGTGGCCGATGGTGTGGCTAACAGCTTGCGAGCCACAATTACGGCGACCAACTCCAATAGTGCCAACGACACCATGAATCTCGCCGCCGGTA
>CAYLTY010000298.1:0-9130 GCA_964386705.1 uncultured Planctomycetaceae bacterium | reverse complement strand
CACGGATCAAACACAGATGAAACACGGATAGGCTTCGCAAGTTCTTGATCAATGCCTCATTCGTAGTCTGGATCTCTGACAGAAGCTCGCCACGGACGCGAAGAGCATTCTTCACAATGACGCCTCGGTTTTGCGAACTCGGCGTCGGCACGAAAATTCTTCATATCAATTGAAGAGCGAGACGAGACTGAAGGCTAGCACCGCCACTCACCCTCGACCCCTCTCCCCGTTACCGGGGCGAGGGGAGTAATATCATCCCAAAGCAGTCGGCTCCTCATTCCGAACTCAGGTTATGAATCTTATGAACGCTGATGACCTCCGTCGTTGGGATAATGAGCATGTCTGGCACCCGTTTACTCCCATGCTGGAGTATCGCGCCGATGAGACGCCGATCATTGTCGCGGCGGATGGATTTGATCTGATTGATATCGACGGCAATCGGTTGCTCGACGGAGTTTGTTCTTTGTGGTGCAACGTGCATGGGCACCGCGTTCCCGAGATCGATCAGGCAATTCGCGATCAGTTGGATCGAGTCAGCCATTCAACGCTGCTGGGGCTCGCAAATGAACCATCCATTCTGCTCGCCAAGGAACTGGTTGATCACGCGCCGCGTGGACTGACGAAAGTCTTTTACTCGGACAGCGGCGCGACGGCGGTGGAAGCGGCGTTGAAGATCGCCTTTCAATATCACCGTCAGAAGTCGCCGAAGCAGGAACATCGTGATCTGTTCGTGACGCTCGACGGTGCCTATCACGGCGACACAATTGGTGCCGTCAGCCTGGGGGCGATGGATGTCTTTCACGCGACCTATCGCGACCTGTTGTTCCGCAAGCTGACCGTCCCGATTCCTGTCACGTATCGAGTTCCCGCCGGACACACTCCGGAGAGTTATCTCGACTATTGCTACGCGCAATTGCAGCGGGTCATCGCTGAGAACCATCACAAGATCGTGGCGTTTGTGATCGAACCGCTCGTGCAAGGCGCGGCGGGGATGCTGGTCCATCCCGAAGGCTACCTGAAGCGAGTGCGCGAACTGACGCATGCGTTTGATGTGCCGCTCATCGCCGATGAAGTGGCCGTCGGGTTTGGCCGCACGGGGACCTTGTTCGCGTGCGAGCAAGAGGACGTCTGCCCCGACATTCTCTGTCTGGCGAAGGGTATTACAGGCGGGTATCTGCCACTGGCCGCGACGCTGACGACGGACGAGATCTATAACGCCTTCCTCGCCGAGCCCAAGGAAGGGAAAACTTTTTATCACGGTCATACTTATACCGGTAACCCGTTGGGTTGCGCGGCGGCGCTCGCTTCGCTGCGACTCTTCGACATCAACGATGTGCTCGGCAACGTCCGCACAATCGGAGCGTGCCTGCACGAGCGGCTCAATCAGTTCTCTCAGCATTGCCGCTTTGTCGGAGAAGTTCGCCAGCGGGGAACGATGATTGGTATCGAGTTGGTCAAAGACCGTGAGTCGCGACAGCCGTTTTCTGCCGATATCAGGCTCGGTCAACAGATCACTCGAGCTGCGCGCCGGCGGGGGGCCTTCATCCGCGGACTCGGCGACGTTGTGGTTCTGATGCCTGCGCCGGCCATGCCGGTCGCACTGATTGATCGGCTCTGTGACATCGCCTTCGAGAGTATCAACGAAGTCATGGAGCGGTTGAGCAATTCGCCGTGACGACGGCGCCGCAAGGTCCCCTCATGACCGACACGCTGATTCGAGTTTCCCTGTCGGGTACTTCCGACTTTCATCCCCTCGCGCTGGCCCCCGGCCTGCCGATGCTCGACGGCAAGAAGCTCACGTATCAGGTATTGCTGGGCTGGTTCGGAAATCTACTGGCCGAGCCCTTTCTGGATGATGACGGCGTGCTGTTCCGCATTCAGCACGCGGGCCGCCCCATCAAGATTGTCGAACGGACGATTGCGACGGACGCGGATCTGGACGGACCGCTGGCGGCCGACTTTGATCGTCTGAAGAAGGCCCTGTTCGACGTGCGACCCGTCAGCCCCAGCGAGCGGCTGATCTTCAACCGGCTGAATCCGCCGATCGCCAATCACGACGGAATGCTGTACCGGGTGAAGACCGAGCAAGGCGTTGACCGACTGGTGTGGTGCTGGGGATTCCAGCGTCGCGTGGCCGACGGCAAAGCCAAGGTCTGTTTGAATCCTGAATGCTCGGCGCTGTTCATTCACCGGGTCGGTAATCATGAAGTCTGCCCTCGCTGCGGCGCTTCATTCGCCAAGGTTGTGCCTAAGATAAGGAAACGGCAGCGCCGCAAGCCGTTTGGAGCCATTGCCGCGACAATCGCGTTGACGGCGCTCGGTTTGGGAACCTACTGGTACGCCGCGAATCTGGAAGACGAAGAGGACGGCGAAGAGTCTCTCCTCGGGCAACTCGGACCGGATGCGGTGCAGGCCGATGAAAAGCAACCCGGCCAGAGGCCGCTGATACCACCAACTCCCGATACCGTTCCGGAAGTCGCGCCGCCGGTGACTTCTGAAGACGGCACTCCGCCGCTGAAGCGCAACGACACCACCAAGCTGCCCATGCCTGATCCGACTGCGGACGAAGAGCCGGTTTCGGTGCGTCCACGTCCACTCTTCGAGCCGGACATGCCGGATCTGCGCGCGCCGCTGATCGGCAAAACTCCCGACCTGCCACGATTGGATGAGGCGCCGGAACCGGGCGTGAAACCCATTCCAAGGCCGACCGATGCTTCGATCGAGAACTCGATCAAGCCGACGGAGATCAAACCACCGCAACTGAAGCCCGTTGAAGAACCCAAAGCCAACACGTCGCCGCTGTTGCCCGAGTTTGATGACGAACCAAAACCGGAATCCGTGAAGCCCGAACCGAAGGAACCGGCGCCGCTCGCCCCGGAACCGAAGCCTGCGACTGAGACCAAGCCGCCGCTGGTGCTGCCCGAACCGAATCTGAACAAGCCGAACGAACCGAATTCACCAGCCGCTGAGCCAAGTCCCCAACCGGGCAGCAAGCGGGCGGGTGGCCTCAAGTGGCATGACGACTATCTGGCGGCCTATCAGCAGGCGATGGACCAGGAGCGGCCGCTGTTGATGGTCTTCCGCGATTCCCTGGAACAGGACGCGACGGACGCCAGTAAGTCGGGCTTCGCAGCTTCCGAACTGGAATCTCCGCTGGAAAACTACGTCCGGGTTACCATGTCGATCGGCTCGACCGTGCCCGGACTGACTCCGGCGGAAGCTCCGACGCGGCTGATGGAACACCGTTCCTTCCGACATCTCAATGGCCGCCCCGGCATTGCGATCATCGACCTGACAGATCCAAAAGGACCGTACTACGGCCGCGTCGTTACCGCTCTGCCGCTGCCGGAAAGCGGTAAGTTCGGCGCTGACATCCTGAACCGCGTGCTGGTGCTGCCACCGGGTTCAATCGGTCAGAGAACATTAATTCTGACCGTGCGCGTCAGTCTGCCGGATGGCAGCGTCGCGGTGGGAGACCCCCATCCTCAGTTGATGCAACTGACCAGCCGCAGTGTGCGGTTGATGGCTCAGAACGAGCAGCCTGGTCCGTTCGATCAGGGTTCCCGAGCCGCTGAAGTCGTCAAGACGTTCGGAAACTCGACGCGCATGCGGGAGATGGTGTTTGCCACAGCCGGCCAGACCACCATCCAGGATGCTGCGATTCAGGCCGTTCGCCAGTGGATTCAGAACGCGGACGACCTGGCCGTTTTGAATCAGCCTGCGACCGCGTACGGGCTCGACCTGTATCAGTCGCCGTCCAGCCAGCGATGGTATGCGAGCTGCATCATCGTGAATCGTCCCAACTGAGTTCGCGTCAGTTGCGGCGGTGGGCGTTTGGAGAAGATCGAGCTAATCGGCAATTGGTAACGACTTCCCATCCGCTAGAACTTCCCGAGGCTGGTGCTGATCATGCTTGTCGGTAAGGGTTGAGAGTTATAGCTTGCTACTCGAAGATACGGATCGTTCGGAGGCGGGTAGCGCTGACTGTCCAGCACTGCGCTGAGTACTAAGAGGAGCTGAGGACGCTATGGCTGACGCCATGTTGCCCGTTGCGCTTGCAGAGGTCACCGATCCTTTGCAGACCGGCGATGAGATGTTGACGGCAGACGAGCTGAAGCAGCTGTCAATCTTTGATGGGCTCAAGAAGGGCTTGAGCTTCGATCGCTTTCCCGGCACGACCATCTTGCGGCGCTGTGAAAAAGGCCGAGTCCTCGTCCGTCAGGGTTCCGCCGGTGCCACGGCTTATACGATCCTGACGACTCAAGACGTGATCAAAGTTCGCGAGTCCCAACTGGGCTCGGTCAAGAAGCTCATCGCTGCCAAGGAATCGAACGGCCCTGCTGAAACGCACCAATATCTCCACGACCTGTCGCTGGCGGAACTCAAGCAGAAGCAGCGCGACATTGAGACCGAACTGGTCTCGCTGAAGAAGCGGCAGGCGGATTTCGATGCCTCGCACACGCCGCCGAATAAGCGGCCGGTCGCATCAGCACACTTGCTGCTGGGAGGTGCGGACAACAAGCCCAAGGGACTGCTGCACCGCTTTCAGCGGATGTTTTCCGGTGGTAGCAAGAGCAAGAACCCCGCGTTCATTCCGATTGACGGCCCTGCCGACATGGACGCGAACACGCGCCGCATTCCTCTGCACGAGAGCGAACTGTTCGGCGAAATGAGCTGCATGAACCGCGCTCCGCGTTCGGCAACGGTGCTGGCCGACAGCGACTGCTACATGCTGGAGATGCTCCGCAACGTGCTGGACATGCTCCACAAAGACCCGGTTTATCAGAAGAAACTGGACGAGGTGTATCGCGAGCGCGTGCTCGACGGACACGTTCGGCGGCTGTCGATCTTTGAAGACATCCCGGACGCTGAGTTCGCGGCCTTACGCGGCCGGCTGGAACTGGTGGAGAAGCAGGCTGGGGACGTGATCTTCGAAGAGGGCGAGGAGTCCGACTCGTTCTACGTCATTCGCAGCGGACTGGTGAAAGTCGTGAAGAACGCCTGGACGTTCTTCCGCGCCAATGAATTCAACGACACGCACTGGGCCTCACTGGGACCGGAGCTGCTCTACGCCGCGCGTGAGCATGTCGGCAGCATGATCTGGCAGAAGCTGTCCGCCGATGTGCGAGCCACGCTTGAAGCGTCTGCGAAGACTCCCATTCCCGCTGACAAGCGCGACGAAGTCATCGCCAGTCTCAACGACCTCGTGCGCACCGGTACGATTCACACGCAGCTTGGCAAAGCGGTGGAAGACGTCATCGTCGAAATCGACAGCCCGCAAGTGGCGATCGACTGCGAACACTTCCCCGAGGAAACCGAGAAGTGGTCGGAACTCGAACGCCGCACCTTCACCCGCTCGTTGCTGGAGTTCCTCTGCCCGGCGGGTATCCCGCGACGTGCCGCATCGTCGGGTGCACGCCGCATTCTCAGATACATGGGGCGTGGCGAGACATTCGGTGAACTGGGCGTGATCACGGGTGCCAACCGTAGCGCGACGATCTTCGCCTACGACCATCCGGACGGTGGCGCCAGCCAGCGATTGCCGGACTCGCGCACAGGTGCTGTCGTCTCGCGCACGGAACTGGTCAAGCTGTCGAAGGCTGACTTCCTGCAGATTGTGAATCAATCGCCGCGAGTGAAAGCCAAAGTCGAAGCGATGATCGCCAACTTCCAGCGACCGGCGTCGACAGGCAGCTCGGGGGGCCACCTGGAAAGCCTGTCTCAGTCGCCCGAGTTTGAAGATCTCGGCCTGATTCAAGGTCAGAAGCTGATGCTGATCGACCTCGATCGTTGCACGCGCTGCGGGCAGTGCGTCGAGGCCTGCGTGGCCGCTCATGACGATGGTCGCACGCGGCTGTATCTGGACGGTCCGCGCTTCGAAAAATATCTAGTCCCGCTGACCTGCCGGTCCTGTATGGACCCGGTCTGCATGATTGGCTGCCCGGTGGGTGCCATCAATCGCGGTGACAACGGCGAAATCCTGATTCGTGACTGGTGCATTGGCTGCAGTGTCTGCGCGGATCAATGCCCGTATGGTTCGATTCAGATGGGCGAATTGGAAGGCGCGATTGAACTCACGGACGCGCAGAAGGCGTTGCTGGGCGACGCCGATGTGAAGCCGGTGACTCATCGCGCGACGGTTTGCGATCTGTGCAGTTCCGGGCCGGGCAAGTCGCCTTCGTGTGTTTATGCCTGTCCGCATGACGCGGCCATGCGAGTCAACGCTCTCGATTTCTTCTTCACCAAATCGTAGGACTTTCATTTCCTGGAACGGATCCGGAGACTTTTCTTAGCCCAGCGATGAAGCAACTCACCGCGACATACAGCGTCACATGAGGTTCCGCAGTGCTGCTCGATAGGACACACCGCCAGTGGGCGTTGATCTCTACGGCCATCTTTGCCGTGGCGACGGTCGTCTATGTGATCTATGTCAACTCGACTCCCAAAGGCGCAACGGGCGGCAGCTTTGTGGGTTTGATGTACGGCATCATCGGCACCGCGATGATGATCTTCGCCGGGTTGCTGGCCGGACGAAAGCAGGTCCCGCACTGGCGGCTGGGCAGTGCTCAATTCTGGCTGCGCGGGCACTTGTGGCTGGGAGCGCTCAGCTTCCCCTTCATCATCTATCACAGCGGCTTTGGCCTCGGCGGATTGCTGGAACAAGTGCTGTGGTTCTTCTTCAGCCTGGTCATCGCGAGCGGCTTCTTCGGTCTGCTGATGCAGAACTTTCTACCGCGTCTGATCACAACTCAGATCCCGCGTGAGACCTTCGTCGCCCAGTTGCCCTACGTCCGCAAACGCGCCCGATTGGTGTGCGACAAGCTGGTGTCGATGGACTGCGGCCGGATCAAGCTGGGTGATGATTCGTTGAAGCCCATGCTCGAAGTTCTGGCCAAACACGCGGTGGAAGTGGCTGAGAAGTCGGCAGCAGCGAAGGGCAAAGAGGAAAAAGACAAGGTCAAAGAGATCAAGGAAAACTGGGCCGAGCGGCTGGAGCCCGAAAGCCGCACTCTGTTCCTGGAGATGGCTCTCTACGCGAAGTCCGAAAAGTGGATCACACGCGAAGACGATTTCACCGGCAGCTTGCACGACGTTTATGAGTTCACGGGCATTTCACTGCCTCAGGCGACCGCTAAGAAGAAAGCTTCCAGCGCCGCTGCGGAAGGTCCCGCCGGGCTGGAAGGCTTGCTCGGCGAGAAGCCGAATAAAGCTCAACTGTCGCTGGAAGCCAGCCGCGCCAAGCGCATGGAAGGTGCCAGCAGTCACAGCGGTGATAAGAAGATTTCAGCCCTCGACATGATGAAACTGCGAGCTGCCGCGAAGAAGGCGCTCGAAGGTGCGTCAACGGACGGCTCGTCAGTGGGCAGCTCCGTGGTGACGATGGCACCGCCGAAACCGGCAGCTCCCGCCAAGAAACAAAGTCCATTAGAGGCAGCCCGCGCGCAGGCCGCAAAGAAAGCCGAAGCAAACGCATCCGCAGATTCTGCCGCTGCGGCACCTGCCGCCGAGCCAGAGAAGAAACTTTCGCCGTTGGAACTGATGAAGAAACAGGCGGAGGCTAAGAAGGCTGCGGCGGGAGGCGCCGACAAGCCCGCCGAAGCGGCCGCGCCAGCTGCAGCAGCAGAAAGTTCCGCAGCACCTGCTGAACCGCCGAAGAAACTCAGTCCGCTCGAGTTGGCCCGTCAGCAAGCCACCAAGAAGGCAGCGTTGAGTGGTGGTGCTCCCGCCGACAAGCCCATCGTCACACAAGTTGAACCTGCACCTGCGGCACCCAGTGCTCCGGCGGCCGAGCCCGAGAAGAAGCTTTCTCCGTTGGAACTCATGAAGCAGCAGGCGGCAGCCAAGAAAGCGGCGGCCGCAACTGCCGAGAAGCCTGCTGGAGAAGAAGCACCTGCTGCCGCTGAACAGCCTGCTGCTCAGGCTGCTCCTGCAGAGGTTCCAGCCGCCGAACCAGAGAAAAAGCTTTCGCCGCTGGAACTCATGAAGCAACAGGCCGCTGCGAAGAAGGCTGCTGCTTCTGGAGAACCTGCGGCAAGTGCTCCCGCCCCCGCGCCGGCCGATGCGCCTGCAGCTCCCACCGGGGAACCGGAGAAGAAGCTGTCTCCGCTGGAGTTGATGAAGCAGCAATCCGCTGCCAAGAAAGCGGCTGCGGCTGGTCCGGCTCCTGCCGCGGAAGGTGCCGCGGCACCAGCAGCCACTCCTGCCGCAGAGGGCGAGAAGAAGCTCTCGCCGTTAGAGCTGATGAAACAACAAGCGGCTGCGAAGAAAGCGGGGGCTCCCGCCGCTGGAGATCAGCCGGCCGCTGCTGCACCGGCAGCCGCTGGCGATAAGCCCAAGTCACCGCTGGAACTGATGAAGGAGAAAGCCGCTGGTGCGAAGCCCGCTGCGGCAGCAGTTGCGGCCGACAAGCCCGCCGCGCCGCCAAAACCAGTTGCTCCACCGAAGCCCACCGCGCCAGCACCGGAAATCGTTAAACGAGTGACCGCGCCGGTCCAGGTGCTGCGAACGGGTGAACTGCATCAGTTCTATTCCACGATGGTGCGACCGTTCCTGAATGGTTCAGGCCGCGAAGGACGGCTGTCCGACGCGGTGACGGCCAATCGTGAATTCACTCAGATGCGCGAGATCCTGCCGATTGAACTGCATGACGTGATTCAAGTGCTGCAGGATCGCACCGATGAGCATCGTCAGTACGCCGAACTGGAACGCATCCATCACTGGCTGCACTACTGGCTGGCACTGCACATCCCGTTTTCGATTGCGTTGTTCGTTCTGGTCTTCACTCACATCGTGATTGCGTTGCGTGTGGTCCCGTGGAACTTTTAGCTCTTTGCTGACTGCTTCTTGTTTGACTCTGACTGCGTTTCAGCACTCCCTCGACAGCACCTTTCAACACCATGCCGATCTATTTCACAAGCCGCGAGCTTTCCGAACGAGTCGAGAAAGACGCTCAGAAGCATGCCAACCGGTTCCGCCACCGCACGTGGTGGGCGAGCCTCTGGCTGTGCGTCGGGTGCTTGGGCTGGCTGTTCTTCAAGGGCACCGTGGGTGAACAGCGTATCTTTGAAGGTGGTCAACTCGCCTCGCATCACCGCTTCATCGAGAACGATTGCGCGAGGTGCCATACCAA
>CAYLTY010000297.1:0-9224 GCA_964386705.1 uncultured Planctomycetaceae bacterium | reverse complement strand
TCGACAACGAGACGCTAGGCGAGATCATGGCCATCGTCGGTCTTTTCAACATGACGAACTCACTGGCGGATGGTTTCCAGATCGAGCCTGATATTCTGCCGCCCCAGGAGTTGCGCCCGATTCCGGCGTGATTTTGGAGTAGCACTAACCGCCGGCCCATGAAACGGTACGTCACCTGCTAAACGTCCGAGGGGCCTGTTGCATTCAGACTGCGGTGAAGGATTCACGATGAACAACAATGTGCGCGACCAGGTGATGCAAACATACGGTATCGAGAACTGGGGACAGGGTTACTTCTCGATCAATCGGCTGGGCCATCTGGTCGTCCATCCTGCGAAGGGTGACCCGCGCAGCGCGGACGTCTTTGAGATCGTTCAGGAGCTGATGGAGAAGCGCAAGGTTTCGTTACCGCTGCTGCTGCGGTTTCCGCAGATCCTGCAGACGCAACTGAGAAGACTCTGCGCCGCCTACGAAGCCGCCGCGAAAGAGTTCGATTATTCCGGCGGTCATTATCCAGTGTTTCCGATGAAGGTGAATCCGCGCCGCGAAGTCGTCGAAGAGTTCCTCACGGAAGGACGCAATCAGAGCGTCGGTGTGGAATGCGGTTCCAAGGCGGAACTCTACGCCGCGCTGTCGCTCGATCAGGCAGCGGATTCACTGCTGGTCTGCAACGGATTCAAGGACGAAGCCTTCATCAACATGGCGCTGATGGGCGTGCAGGCCGGCAAGCGCGTTGTCGTCGTTGTCGAGAAGCTCAACGAACTGAAGATGATCATCCGGCTGGCGCAGAAGGCGGGCGTCGCGCCGCTCATCGGATTGCGAGCCAAGCTGTACTCCAAGGGCACAGGCAAGTGGGCTTCGTCCGGCGGTGAGTCCGCCAAGTTCGGACTGACGACGTCTGAGATTCTGGAGTGCATTCGCCTGCTGAGTGCGGCGGGACTGAGCGACTCGCTGAAGCTGATGCATTTTCATATCGGTTCGCAGATCACGGACATCAAGCGCGTGAAGAACGCGATCAAGGAAGCCGCGCGCGTCTACGCGAAGATCCGGCAGACGAAGCTTAACGTCGAATACCTCGATATCGGCGGAGGCCTGGGCGTCGACTACGACGGCTCAAAGACGACGTTCGAAGGTTCGATCAACTACTCCGTCGAAGAGTTCGCCAACAATGTCGTCTACATGATCAAGTCCGTCTGCGACGACGAGCAGGTGCCGTATCCGCATCTGGTTACCGAAAGCGGTCGCGTGATGACGGCGTATCATACGCTGTTCATCACTTCGATCCGCGACGAAATCGAAACGTTCGCCGAAGACATTCCCACTGCCGCCGTCGATGACGACGACCCGCAGGTCATCTTTGAACTGAAGTCCCTGCTGGAAGGCATCAGCGCCAAGAACTTCTCCGAGTACTACCACGACGCCCTCGACGATAAGGACGAACTGCACACGCAGTTCAATCTGGGCCTCATCAGTCTCGAAGATCGCGCGAAAGGCGAAGTGCTGTTCTGGGAAATCTGCGCGAAGGCGTTGAAGTTCTCACAGAAGGCTGAAGCGGACGATGCTGAGTTCAACGAACTCAAGCGGATTCTGGCGGCGAAGTATCTCTGCAACTTCTCGGTGTTCCGCTCCACGCCGGACTCCTTCGCCATCAATCAGCTCTTCCCAATCATGCCGATTCATCGGCTGGACGAGGTGCCGACCGAGTTCGCCACGCTGGTGGACGTGACCTGCGATTCGGACGGCTGCATCGACAACTTCGTCGACGTGAAGGACGTGAAACACGTGCTCGAACTGCACAAGTTCGCCGACAAGCCCTATCACGTTGCCATCTTCCTGACGGGTGCTTATCAGGAAGTGATGGGCTGCTATCACAACCTCTTCGGCATGCCGAACGAGGCCCAGATCGTCATCAACACCGACGGCAAGTATCACGTCACGAAGCTCGTTTCCGGCAGCCGCATTTCGGACATGCTGAGCTTCGCACGCTACGACAAGCAGCAAGCCGCGTCCGGCTTCAAGGAACTGGTTCAACAGCGAGTGACCGGCGGGCAGCTCACCGCCGAACGCGCGGCGCAACTGGTCAGTGACTACGAAGCCTGCGTGACGAGTTCCACCTATCTGGAGTAGCCGCGTCGTAGCGGACGGACCGGGCATGCGGACGGTAGCGGTTCTGACGGCAGCAACGTCTTTGCGGCGGGATCGCCTGTCATCGAACGGGGCGATCTGCGCGATGACAGCAATTGTCACAGCAAAGGATGTGAACGTTCGCCGCAACAAACGGCGGGAAGCCGCGCGAGGTGATGTGCTGAGCTAGTGTTGAACAGGGCCTCCCTAAAATTTCAGCCGACCTGACACCATGCCCGAATCTCAACCGAGCGGAACCAGCAGCGAACCGATGGGACAGTTCCTCAGCGAACTGTGGCGCGACATGGGGTCCGCGCGCAACCGCGCTGTGACGACCGCGCAACCGGCGGAACCCATTCCTCTCCCGTTGCAGGCCCCTCCCAAGCTGATATCAGCGGCGGTTCAGCCGCAGGTGCCTTCCGGCGGCAGTGGCTTCTTTCCACGCGCGCCGAAGACGCTGCAGGAAGCGGGTATCAGCGCCGACGAAGTCGGACGCTACATCCTGAAGCTGCTGGCTGCTCGCGGTGCCTATACGGGTCGCAAGATTGCGGCGCATGTTCGGCTGCTGTTTCCGATCATCGAAGAAGTCCTCAAGGACCTGCGCAAAGAGCAATACATCGTCCTGAAGGGCGAGGCTCTGGCCGGTGACTACACCTACGTGCCGACGGACAAAGGTCTGTCGATCGCGAAGGAGTTCACACGCGACTGCACGTACTACGGATCGACGCCGGTCACGCTGGCTCAGTACGAAGCCGTGATGAAGCTGCAAAGCGTGACCACTCAGAAAGTCGGCATCACACAGTTGAAGCAGGCTTTCTCGGATCTCGAGATTGAAGATTCGTTGCTCCGAATGCTGGGCCCGGCTGTGAACTCCGGTCGCGGTCTCTTCCTGTTCGGCCAGCCCGGCAACGGCAAGACCAGTATCGCGGAACGCGTCTCCAAGGCCTTCGGCGAAGCGATCTGGGTGCCGCGAGCCATCGGCATTGATGGCCTCGTCGTGCGCGTTTTCGATCCTTCGATCCACTCGATGGTGCCCAAGGACGATCCGCTGCTGCAGAAGATTGAGTCCTCAGAACTGGATCAACGCTGGGTGCGGATTCATCGACCGACGGTCATCGCCGGTGGCGAATTGACGATGGAAGAACTGGAAGTCACCAAGGATTCCAACAGCGGCATCTGTGAAGCTCCGTTGCAGCTGAAGAGTAACGGCGGCGTGTTGCTGATCGACGACTTCGGCCGTCAGCGCATGCCGGTGGATGAGTTATTGAACCGCTGGATCGTGCCGCTCGAAAAACGTTACGACCTGTTGAACCTGCCCACCGGCAAGAAGGTGCAGGTGCCGTTCGATCAACTGGTCATCTTCTCGACAAACCTCGAACCGCGGGACCTCGTTGACGACGCCTTCCTGCGCCGTATTCCGTACAAGATTCAGGTTCCGAATCCGACGCACGCGCAGTTCCATCACATCTTCACGGTGATGTGCAAGCAGTTCGGCGTGCCTTACGACGCCAACGCTGTGAACTATCTGATCTACGAACACTACGAAGGCAAGAACCGCGAAATGCGTGCCTGCCACCCGCGCGACCTCCTGATGCAGATTCGCAACCTCAGCACCTACGAAGGCAAGAGTCCCTTGCTCAACAAGGACTCTCTAGACTTCGCCGTGTCCTGCTACTTCTCGATCCTGTCGTAAGCCCTGGTCGTAGTTCAGCCTCGGAGAGGCTGAACTACGAGGATGAAATATCC
Organism: uncultured Planctomycetaceae bacterium; assembly: GCA_964386705.1. GTDB lineage: Bacteria > Planctomycetota > Planctomycetia > Planctomycetales > Planctomycetaceae > AM-0621. The sequence continues at coordinate 5,354 of CAYLTY010000297.1, read as the reverse complement.
GACGTCCGCATCAGCGGGTGGGACGGCCGAGGACCGGGTACGCAGAGTCCTGAAAACCTTTGCCGCTGTGCTCGCCGGGCGGAATGACGCTGTCGACGAACGCTTCATCTTCAGCGGTGATCTGGACCTTCAACGCGCCCATGTTGTCGGCGTATTGCTCGGCGGTGCGCGGTCCGACAATCACAGACGTCAGGATCGGATTCGCCAGACACCAGGCCAGAGCGAACTGGCTCGACGGGCAGCCCTTCTTTTCTTCGGCGTACTTCGCGATCGACTGTGATGCTTCGAGGCTCGAATCACGCAGCTCGGCCTGCAGCATGCGAGGATCCTTGCGAGCGGCGCGGCTGCCTTCGGGGAAGGCCTCACCGGGCTTGTACTTGCCCGAAAGAATGCCGCGAGCCAGCGGCGAGTAAGACACCACCCCGATGCCGTACTCCTGACACAGCGGCAGGACTTCAACCTCGATGTCGCGGTTCACAATGTTGTAGAGCGGCTGCAGGCACGAAATGGCGTTCAGGTTCAACCGGTCGCTGGTCCAGAGCGCCTCGCACAGTCGCCAGGCGCGGAAGTTCGAGCACGCGATGTAATGCACCTTGCCCGCGCGAACGACATCGTCCAACGCTCGCAGAGTCTCGTCGATCGGCGTCGAGTAGTCGGGAGTGTGGATGTAGTAGACATCGACATAGTCGGTCTTCAGCCGTCGCAGGCTGTTGTCCAACGCCTGCTTCATGTGCACGCGGCTGGCACCCCAATCGTTCGGCCCTTCGCCCATCTTGGCTCGGCCCTTGGTCGCGAGGATCACTCGATCACGCCGGTCGGCGATGGCCTTGCCGATGACCACTTCCGACTGCCCCGCGTTGTACATGTCGGCGGTGTCGATGAAGTTGATGCCGTCATCCATCGACTGATGAATGATGCGGACGGAATCCGCTTCGGAAGTCTGACCACCGAACATCATGGTCCCCAGACACACGCGCGAGACTCGAACGCCAGACTTCCCCAGATTGCGATATTCCATCGAAACACCTTTGTGATGAGTTTGAAGCTGCAACGAATTGCCAACTCGTCGATCGAGCGCTAGTCATGTCACTCGATCGCGCTGAGTAGGTTGAGAATCCTTCTCGACCCGTCTGCGAGTACGGGGACTTACGTCACTCAAGGCAGCGAGCAATCCAGAGCCTGCTGTCTGGCCCTTGACGATCTGTCCTGTTGCCACTCGCCGACCTTGGCCCCGCTGCTGGTCGGGATGGAATCCCAACCTACGACTACCCGGACAGCCTCCTGTACGCCTTGCCGATCCGCACAGAATTACGATCCAGCTCATCAACAGCAATTGATCCGACCGATAGCGGGTGTATGATGAATGTCCCGCCTCGGCCAACCGGATTGGCCGAAACTTGCCTACCACGCAGAATCAAAGGGCTTTGCCGTGCTCGAACTTTCTGGCTGCAAAAGAGGCTTTTGTGACGGCGTCAATCGCCGCGACTTCCTCCGCATTGGTTCGCTCGCCATGGGCGGATTGACTCTGCCAGCCCTGCTGCAGGCGGAAGCACTCGCTGGTCCCCGGGCAACTCGCAAGTCGATTATCAACATCTTCCTGAGCGGCGGTCCGTCGCACATGGATACGTTTGATCTGAAGCCCAAGGCACCGAAAGAATTTCGCGGCGAGTTTCAGCCGATCGCGACCAATGTGCCCGGCTTTGAGATCTGCGAGCATATGCCCATGCTGGCGTCGATGGCCGACAAGTTCACGGCCGTGCGATCCATCGTCGGGATGAACGACGAACACACCAACATCCAGTCAGACACCGGCTGGCCACAGACCTCGCTGCAGTCGCAAGGCGGTCGGCCGAGCATCGGCTCCGTGATGTCCAAAGTCTGGGGGCCCGCTCAAACGACCGACCACGGCACCGCGCCCACGTTCGTCGACCTGACGGGCTCATCGAACCCCGGCTTCCTCGGCCAGATCTTCGCGCCTTACCGTCCGGACGGTGAAGGACGTTCGAACCTGAAGCTCAATCAGAGCATCAGCCTCGGCCGGCTCGACGATCGCCGCGCCCTGCTGTCGAACTTCGATCGCCTGCGACGCGACGTGGATGCCAGCGGCATGATGACCGCTCTCGACAGCTTTTCGGAACGAGCCGTCGGCATCATTACTTCCGGGGAGATCGCGAAGGCTCTGGACATCTCGAAAGAAGACCCTCGCCGAGTTGCCCGCTACGGTGCCGGAAAACGTGAAGCCGATCGCTTCCTGGTGGCTCGCCGACTGCTGCAAACCGGTGCGCGTTGCGTCTCATTCGCCTGGGGTGGCTGGGATACTCACGAACGCAACTTCGTTCATCTGAAAGAACAGTTGCCGGCGCTCGATCAAGGCCTGTCCGCGCTGATTGAAGACCTCGACGTTCACGGGATGCTCGACGACACCATCATCCTGATGTCCGGTGAATTCGGCCGCACACCGCGTATCAATGGCAATGCCGGCCGCGACCACTGGTCTCGCGCCGCGTTCGTGTTCCTAGCTGGCGGTGGTATGCGTCACGGTCAGGCGATCGGCTCGACGAATCGTTTGGGCGAGGTCGCTCAAGATCGACCAGTTCATCTGCAGCACGTCTTCACGACGATCTACAAGCAGATGGGCATCGATCCTGACCACACCACTCTGATGGACCCCAACGGCCGACCTCAATATCTGGTCGACAACCGCCGGGTCATCGAAGAACTGATCTAATACGGACCACAGTGCTGAGCGGCAAGGCGCTAGCCGCCGGTTCTGCGGTGGTCCGATCACGCGGTGACAATCACCCGCCGCTAGCGCGTTGCGGCTCACTTGGCACCGTTGATGGCGTAGAGCTTTTCGTAGGCTCGCAAGTAGAGCTTGCCGTCGCAGAGAGCAGGAGTTCCGTAGAACGTCCCCGGTAGTTCATTGACCGCGACCACTTCGCCACTTTTGTCAGCCTTTACCACGCTGCAACGACCGTCGATGCCGAGGAAGTAGACGTGTCCGCCACCCGCGACGAGGGACGCCTGATAGGGGCCGCCCTCCAGCCGTTTCTGCCACACCTTGTTGCCGGTCTTTAGTTCGACGCACATCGCGATACCGCTATCGGTCACCATGAAGACCAGACCGTTCAACGCAACCGGAGTCGATGAGTCGGGCGTCGTCTTCGGAATGGTCCAGGGATGCTGGCTGCTGACGTTGCCGCTGCGTCGAGTATCAATCGCAACGACCTTTCCAAGCCCGCCGCCACCGGGATTGGCTGAGGTTGCCACGACGATGCCTTCGGGAGTCGGTACGGGCGATGCGATAATTCGGCCATAGGGACTGTCGATGTCCAGGCCGCTGCTGCTCCAGTCAAGCTGCCCGGTACCGAGGTCATAACCGGTCACATGATCGCTGCCCGAGACCAGCAGCAAATCGCGCTTGAAGCTCTGATCCACAATCGGACTGGAGTAGGCATCAGGTCCGTCATCCTTCGCGGGGAGTTGCCGCAGCACGCGCCAGGCTTCTTCGCCGGTGGCCTTGTTCAGAGCGACTACGTAGGACGTACTCTTGGTCATGCAGGCGATATAGACCTTGTCGCCCCACAGACGTGGCGACGAACCCATGCCGAAGGTGATGTCGTACTCGCCATAGTCTTTGACGAGGTCACGTTGCCAGACGATCTTGCCGGTGTCGGCTTCCAGGCACACCAGCAGCCCGGTGCCGAAGTAGGCCCAGATGAAGTTTTCGTCCGCGACCGGCGACGGCGTCGCAGGGTTGTGCCGATGAGTGTAGAGATTGGCTGGCCCCTTCGCGGCCAGCTTGCCCGCCCCAACTTTAGTGCGTCGCAATTGTTTGCCGGTGGCGCGATCATATGACAGCACCCACAGCGCGTCGTCGTCCGTTTGAGTGGTGAGATCAATCCGTCGCGACGTTACGGCGGGCGATGAATTCGCCTTGCCGGGCAGATCGACCTGCCATTGGACGCCGTCAGATTCGGACCACTTGGTCGGCAGTCGAGTTTCCGCAGAGATGCCGTTGCCGGTGGCTCCTCGAAACTGCGGCCAGGTTTCGGCTCGCGCGAATGAAGATACCACCAACACGACGCACAGCGAGGCCACAATCGACCGTAGCATGGTTCACTCCGTTGAGCCTGCAGCGAACATGAAGACGAGCCAATCACCGGCGGACTCGTTCAACTAAGGTAGTCTGACTGCATTTTCCGCGGCTGCAAGATCGCTTCCAGAGTTGCTGCTGTAGGGCGGCAACTTCTCAAAAGTAGCTGTGCTACAAGCTACGTAGGAACTCGATGAGATCATTCAGCTCCATCTCGCTGAGGTTCGCGCCGCCGGCGTGATCGTGTTCCTCAAAGACATCTCGCAGTTGCTTCGCGCGGTTGTCGTGAAAGAAGGGGCCGCGTTGACTCACACCGCGCAAGGAAGGTGGATTGAATTCGCTGTAACCCGTTTCGTCTTTCAAGCCGACTTGAAACTTCAACGGCGAGGCATAGCTCGGCGCCTGATGGCAGGTGCTGCAACCGATCTTGTTGAAGAGTTTTTCACCACGCTGCCGTGAGGGTTCGTTGACGTTCTCACGAGCGACAGAAACCCCCGGCGCTGGCGGCAGCAGGGCGACGAACGCCGTCAATGCTTCCTGTGCCTGATCATCGAACGGCGGAGCGTGTTTGCCGGGGCCGGCCATCGATAGCTCGACCGACTTGCGAATCTGATTCTTCAAGTCGGACTGCGAACCGTTCCACGCCCACGGTTCCGACGACCCAGTGCCGAGCAGCGTCAGGATGCGCTTGGGCGTGCCGAAAGTGTCATCGCTCAGATTGTCATTCAGCAGGCCGTTCGAGTGCCCGTTCGAATGGCAACTGTGACAGCTATACCAGCCGTCAAACGACAGCCGCGCGTCATAGAACAAGTCCTCGCCTTGCTGCTGCGGGTTCTTTACGACCGGCGGTCCCAGGCGGATCGTGGACGTGACGGACATGTCGAGCGGATTGATGACGGAAACAGTGTCATCGTTAGTGTTCGCAACCAGCATGCGATTGCGGAACTCATTGAAGTGCATACCAGCTGGTCGCAATCCGACGGGCGTGCGCGTCAGGTGTTGTTCGCCTTTCCGCCTGCGCGCGACTTCATTGACGCCCGAGAACAACACGAAGACGTCTCCCGAGACATTGCAGGCAACCGGCCCCGGATCACCCGCTGCGCGGCCCTGTTCGCCGAGCGGCCACATGCTGCCGTGAATACGTTCGGGGCGCGACTCATCCAGATTGCGCGATTCCATCAGACGTCTGATTGGCAACGTGTGGAGTACGTTGGTAATGACGCCGCCCCATGTAATGTGGCTCTGCTTCGTTTCGCCA
>CAYLTY010000296.1:0-9226 GCA_964386705.1 uncultured Planctomycetaceae bacterium | reverse complement strand
GCGAACCGTCTACTGAGAAATGATTTGATGGAGGGTGCGACCCTGACTGTGGCAAGCACAACAGCGTCGAGCGATCGGAGTGGATATTGGGGGGATGCCGTACGGCTCGGACGAGCCTGGCAAAAAGAACGTGTGCGAGAAGAACTCTCGTAGGAAGGAGTGGCGTTATAGCCCTGACCTCAAAAGGGGCAAAGACCAGTTTCTCCAGAATATTTGCCGTCTGGAGTAAAACAGACTGCAGTTCGACGGGATTCAACACATGCAGTCAGGTCTGGTCGTTTCAGGCTGCGGACGCTCGTATTGACCTCGTGCAACGGAGCGTCTTACAAGCCCGTGATGCTCTCTCAATAAGATGAGGAGGAGCAGGACCGCAACCACCAGGAAGCGGGTTTCAGAGTTACTTTTCTGACTGTGAAGGGCCGTTCTTTCGCGGAGCGAAAGACGACAATCGACTGCGGCGCTCAAGGAAGAGTTTTGTCATGCACATCATGGAAGTTGTATCTGGCGCCGGCTTCAACGGAGCCACCAAATACTGCTTCGACCTGATTCGATCCTTGCGGGAACGCGGTCATCAGGTAACTCCCGTGTGTGTCGCAGGCGGTTGGCTGGCTCAGAAGCTGGACGAGTTGCAGATTCCCTACATCCATTCCGCTCTAGAACGCTGGCCGCTGACCGAACTGCGGCGCATCTCGAAATATTGTCGAGATCACGGCGTGGATGTCATCCATACGCACAACAGCCGAGCTCACTTCTTCGGTGTGCTGCTGAGGAAGTTGTTCTCCATTCCCACAGTGGCGACAGCTCATCAGAACCACATGCAACTGCACTGGCGATTCAACGATTACGTCATCGCCAATTCGGAAGCCACACTGGCCTACCATCGCAAATACAACCTGGTGCGCGAGGCTTACAGTTCGCGCGTCTACTGCCCGATCGACACCGATTCCTTCGACCATGTCGCTGCCGAAGCGGTTGCGAGTTTGAGGACTCAGTGGGAGCTCAACAAAGACCTGACCGCGATTGGCATCGTAGGCAACGTGGCGGACTACAAAGGTCACATGTTTCTGGTGCAGGCACTGCCGAAGATTCTGGCTTCTGTGCCCAATGCCCGGCTGGTGATCGTTGGCATGAACCTGACGCAGTATGGCGTCGATGTTCGTCGCGAGGCTCAGCGATTGAACGTCGATCACGCGATCTGCTGGGCCGGTTATCAGGACAACGTTCCCGCGATCATGCACGCATTGGATCTGGTGGTCTGCGCGTCGCTGAATGAATCGTTCGGACTCACCGCTGCCGAAGCTCTGGCCGCTGGCCGCACGGTTGTCGCGACCAAAGTCGGTGGCTTGCCGGAAACGGTGCGGCATCGTCAGACCGGCTTGCTGGTTGATCCCGGCAGTCCGGGCCAACTGGCGGCGGCCGTCATTGAACTCCTGCAGAACGAAGAGTTGCGACAGCGCTATGCCGCAGCGGGCAAGCGACGCGTTTGCGAACTCTTCAGCACGACGAATCACCTTCGCTCGCTCGAACAGGTTTTCGAGCGAGTCACTCCGCAGCGCCGGGCAACCGCCGACGCGGCCTGATCCCGTTTCATCAGCGATAACCCAAACACACTTTCCTCTCGCGATCATTCTCATGTCCCAGATTCGCATCATCTCGAAACGCAACGGAGTCGGACTGGATCGAGACATCGCGCTCATTGACGAAACTCTGCGTCCCGCGTTTGAACCTGAATATTGCTCGACGCGCGACCTCAGCTTCCTCGGTCCACTGATGGCTCGCTTCACGGGCTCCAAGCGAGAAGCAACAGCACTCAACCTGCACGTCGAACGAGTTTCGTGGGCGTGGTCTCACGGCGCCGGACGGACGTTGCTGATCCCGAATCAGGAACGGTTCCCCCTGCGTCATGCCGCTCGTTTGCGACGCACGGATCTCGTGCTCTGCAAGACGCTGCATGCCGAGACCATCTTCAAACAGTACGCGATGAACGTGCTGTGGACGGGCTTCACATCGTGTGATCGCGGGCTGCCTGAGGTTGCTCCTGACTACAACCGCTTCTTCCATCTGGCAGGTCGCAGTACGGCCAAAGGTACAGAGACCGTGCTGGAGCTGTGGGCTCGGCACCCAGAATGGCCGGAACTCACCTTGGTGCAGGCGGCCAGCAACGCTCCTAAAGCTGTCCCGCAGAACGTGCGGCTGATGGCGGGGCGGCTCAGCGATCGCGAACTCCAGCAACTGCAGAACGAGAACGGCATTCACCTTTGCCCGTCTCGTTCGGAAGGTTGGGGACACTATATCGTCGAGGGAATGTCCTGCTCGGCAGTCGTGGTAACAACGGACGGTCCGCCGATGAACGAAATCATCACTCCCGAACGGGGTGTGCTGGTGCCGTGGAAGCAATTCAAGCCGCGTCATCTGGGCGTAAACTACTTCGTGGACCCAGACGCGTTGGAATACCGCATCGAAACCCTGTTGCAGACGCCTGTTACCGAGAAGAGACATCTTGGTGCGGCGGCGCGATTCTGGTATGAAGCCAATGACTTCCGTTTTCGGCAGCGTTTTCGCCAGGTCATCGAGCGATTGCAGGATGTGCGCCACGATGAGGCCTGGAACGCAGCCGTAGCGGAACTTGCGACTGCTCCCATGACATTGAGACGGTCTGCTTAGCGGTTGGGTTAGATAACGGCATGGATGCCGGAGACGTTTAGAAAGGATTCAACACGATGCTCGCCCAGGAAATTACGGACCTTCACTGTCGCCTCACCGACCAGTGGCACCATTCCCCGACCGTTGGCACGCTGGACGGCTTTCTGGGGCTGGTCGAGCAGAACCATCTGCAGAACTTCCTGCTGTGGCACGAAGAGGATCGGGCCCGTCGGGACGATCTGGGCGCCGATTCCGTGCGTCAGGCTAAGCGTTCCATCGATCGCTTCAACCAGAAGCGAAACGATCTCGTGGAGCAGATGGACAAGCACTTTGTCGCCGAGCTGAAGCCGAAAGAGAGTGGCTGCTCGTTCAATTCCGAAACACCGGGCATGATGGTGGATCGCCTCTCGATCCTGGCGCTCAAGTTTTATCACATGCATGAAGAGGCCTGCCGGGCGGATGCCTCGGCGGAGCATCGTGCAAAATGTCAGCACAAAGTCGCGGTCATTACCCAACAACTCAATGACCTGAGCGGCGCACTCATCGAATTGCTTGCCGGAGTTCAGGCTGGAACTCGCAGCTTTCGCGTCTACTACCAATTCAAGATGTATAACGACGCGACGTTGAATCCCGAGCTGCGAATTGGCGCCCAACTCAAAGCAGGCTGATTCCTTATGGAAATTCTGATTATCAAGCCGAGTTCCATCGGCGATATCATTCACAGTCTGGTGGTGGTGCAGGGCATTCGCGACCAGATCCCTGACGCGCGCATCTCGTGGGTTGTGCGCGACCGGTTCGCGGACGTCGTGAGGAACTGTCCGACAGTGAACGGGGAAGTGATTACCTTCAACCGCACCGGTGGAGTGAACGCGTTCCTCAAGATGTGTCAGCAGATTCGCTCGCTGAAGTTCGATGTCGTGCTCGATTTTCAGGGGCTGGCGCGAACCGGGCTGATGACATTGTCAGCTCGCGCGCCGCGCAAAATTGGTCGCGCGGATGCTAAAGAACTCAGTCGTCTCTTTTATCATGAGACAGTCCCGCTTCCCGCCGGTGGTAAACTCGCGCACGCGGTAGAAGTATTATTGCAATTTCTACCGGCATTAAACCTGAAGCGTGAGGCCGATCCGCGAATTCAATTCACATTTCCGCAGACTGCGACACTCGGCGGCGTGACGATTCCGGAAGCTCCAATCGTCATGATTCCGAACAGTCGCGGCGAACACAAAGAGTGGCCGAAGTTCGGCGAACTCAGTCGTGAACTGCTGGCCGCTCGACCTGACACCTACGTGATCTGGGACAGTCACAAGAAGTGGGATAATCCGCCCGGAGTACCCGCGGACCGCTTCATCAATCTGACGTCGAAGACGTCGCTCCCGGAAATGTACGCGCTAATTTCTCGAGCTCGATTGGTCATCGCGAACGACAGCGGCCCGATGCACATTGCCGCGGCGATGGGTGTCGAAGTGCTCGGCCTGTTCGGTCCGACTCCGATCGAGCGGTTTGGTCCGTTCCCGCCGGAACGGGCGACGAATCACACGTTGATGGCGCCAGGCGGGGACCTCAAGCAGCTCACAGTGGCCACCGTCCTGGACAAAGTGCTGGGCATCCTCGATCAACGAGCCGCCCGAGCGGCTTGATGTTGAACACTCCACGCAAAGAACATTGGAATGGGACCAATTCAGTTTCATCCGCTCATGAAACGGGCGCGCTGGGGGGGAACTCGCCTCGGGAGTTCACTCGGCAAGCCGCTGGGTCCCGGTACGGACTACGCCGAAAGCTGGGAATGCTGTGATCGGTCCGCTGAGCAGTCTGTGATCACCGGTGGACCCTTTGACGGCCTGCAGCTCAGCGAATTGGTTCGCACCCGAAACGCAGAACTCTTGGGCCAGCACGCGGGGCTGACGCGCTTCCCGCTGCTGGTGAAATTTCTCGATGCGTCTGACCGCCTGTCGCTGCAGGTGCATCCGAATGATGCTCAGGCCGAAGCCTTTCAACCCGGTGAACTCGGCAAGACCGAAGCCTGGGTGATTGTCGACTGTGCTCCGGATTCCAAGGTCTACGCGGGCTTAAAGCCGCATGTGGATCGAGCCACCTTCGAACGCCACATCGCCAACGGCACAGTGGATGATTGCCTGCATTGCATCACCGTGGCTCCTGGAGATTGCTACCAGATTCCGGCGGGTACGCTGCACGCGATCGGTGAAGGCATCCTGCTGGCGGAAGTGCAGCAGTCGAGCGACCTCACGTTCCGCGTCTCTGACTGGGGACGCGTCGGAACCGATGGCCGCCCGCGGCAACTGCATCTCACGGAATCGCTCGAATGCATCGCGTTCGGTGTCCCGCCGATCTGGCCGATTCGTCCGCGCACGCTGGTGTCGCTCAACGAAGGTGGCGGACGGAAGTCGGAAACGCAGTTGCTGACGGCCTGCGACTACTTCGTCATTGAACGGCATCGCGGCAACATTCCGTTCGGCATGCAGGTTCGCAACTGCTGCCACGTGGCTACCGTGCTGGCCGGAGCAGGCACGTTGCACGCAAGCGGTGAAACGCTGGCCCTGCGAGCGGGAACTTCATGCCTCATTCCGGCAACGTGCGAGAATGTGACGTTCGTTCCGGACGGCGAACTGGTGGTTCTCGATACCTACCTGCCGCTCAAGTCAAACGCGATGACGTCGACTGATGAACGCTCTACGCGCCGCGCCGCCTAGCGATCCGTATAAGACGGCCCGGCAGGAGCCGAGCCCTCCCGAACTGCATCGCAGCGTCGCGCAGTTGTTTTCCGCCATGCGCATGACATTCAAAGTGGCAGGCACATTCCAAGTGCCCTTTGCAGAGCTAGGCAAGCTAGTTTTCAGGCCACGGGATTCGGAGAGGTTGCTGGACCCTCGACTCAAGGCTTTGTGGGTTGTGGGGCGTTGATCTTGCCCGGTACCGGATCTTTCGCCTTTGGTGCTGGGGGAGCATCGGGATCGCCGGTGCCGTCGGCAAACAGCACGGGGATCGATTCGCCGATGATGGTAGCTGGAACTGGTTCACCTGTGGCGCTGGCGAGGAACTCCGTCGCCAGCACGCGGATGGCGGTGCTGGGCTCCAGACGCAGGCAATCCTGCATCGTCACCACGGCTTCGCCACAGCGACCGGATTCCAGCTGGCAAACGGCGATCGTCCAGCGCAGCAGAGCGGATTCGTCTGTCTGGCCACCGAGAGCTTGAGACGCCGCGGCCACGTGCTGCAGAGGCCAGAGTGCCCGGGCCGCAAACAGCTCGGGTGGCGGGATCATCATTGGGCTGGTTTGCAGTGTGCCCTCCGCGCTGGCAGCGTCCAGTTTCTTTAACCTGTCGCGGCAGAGCGATTCAGCTCGTTCGTAGTCGCCTCGCAGAGTGGCCAGGAACGCGGCCTGCAGTTGCCACGGGTCCGCAGTTTGAAGAGGCGCCGAGCCCATGTCGGAAAAGGCATCATACAGGGCCGCTGATTCTTCCAGCTTGCCGCATTCCATCAGCAGGCTGGCCTGCATCAGTTGAGCAGGCAGGTTAGTGGCCAGATACGCCCGGTCCTCTTCGAGAACCTGCAGGCTGCGTCTGGGGAATCCCTGACTTCGCAGGTTGCCTGCAATGAGCATGCGGTCGACTTTATCTTCGAGGGCCTTTTTGAGGATCTCATCAACTCGTTTAACGGCCGGTTCCTGCTGCGATCTGTATTCGCTGAACTGGCGAACGAGCTTCAGATCGGTTTCCGTTGAGAACTGACCCGATCGCACGCCTTCAATGAAGCGATCGATCAGTTCGAGCGTCAGATCAACCTGATTGAACGACGCGTGTCGGCTGATGAGCGTTGAGATCAGCACCGGATTGTCGGGCTCAAGGAGCAGTGCCTGGCGCAACGCTCCGACGGATTGAAGGTTTCGCATTAACGTCGGTGGTTGGACTCCGCCGGCGCTGCAAAGTTGTGACTCGAGGCCACTCAACACCGAATACGCATCGGCCAGATAAACGTAGGCTGCGATATTGGTGGGCTCTTCCGCCAATGCCGCTTGAGCTTCACGAACGGCCATGACTGCCAGCCCCAACGCATGTCCGACGTCTATCCGGATTCGGCCCTGAATGCCATAGCCGACCAATTGGAGCATGTTTCGCGAATGCTGGGCTTCGTTCGAAACGGGTGTTGCGCCCAACGATAGAAATTGCTGATAACCAGTTTTGGGGCGCGGCCAGAATGGTCGGGACAGACTGATGCCCGGCTTGGTGCACTCATCAAACGCCATCTTGCGGAAGTCGAGCGTCTTCTCGTGGCGTTTTTCCGACGGCTCGAACAGGGCCACCGTGGACCCTAGTCGAGTCAACCGCCATGTGGCCGAGGTGACCAGTTCGCTGAATGTTGAAAACGCGGGCGCTCCACCCCACATGCGCACGGCCAACTGGGTTACGCCATGTCGCTGGAAGATCTCCTGCCAGACTTGCTTCCGCTGTTCAGCGGTTTTCGGCGCGGCTGAATTGTCTGCCGGCTTCGCGGCCTGACTGGGGCGGCGAATGGCTGTGCGGGCCGTTTCGTGTTGAGACGTGATGCTGTCCGATCCTGCCGCGAACAACGCGAAGCGGCTGTCAATGAAGGGCTTCTGACCCGCCCAGATCAAGAGATCTCCCTGATCAGGACGCAGGTTGAAAATGTGCGCGTCCGCCAGTCCGTCAAAGTCTTTGACCGTGCCGCGAACATTCGCCGCCAACTGCGGACCAAAACCAGTTCCCACCCGCTTCCCATCGCGGCCCATCAAGCGGCCGCTGATCGCCAGATAAGCCACAACGGCGAAGGCCAACACGGTGACGGCTCGCCCGCCGCGGGAATACATGACTTCCAGCGTGTCGATGGAATAGCTCTGCCGACAGTTGGTTCGATACCAGTCCTGCCCGTTGAGTGAAGCCAGCACCACTGCCGCAGTCACGGCGATCGGCAAATCATGAACTGAGACTACGCCCAAGGCCGTCGTTACAAGGACCGCACCAAACAGGCCGACGTCGACACGGTTACGGTTCATCACGCTCGTCAGAAGTGCCAGTCCGATGGCCACGCTGGCTGCGATCAGCTGCTGCGGCAGCATGCTCCACGCAACGGAATCGTAGGCCGGAAACCAATGCAGTTGATCCGGCTCAAGTATGAGCGCAGCGTACTTGCGGGCTGCTGGCAGTTCTGTGCCATACCAGACGAACGGGCTGGCGAATGCATGCCATCCGTGGGGGTTCACGAGCAGAGCGATCAAGCCCCCACCAATTGCGATTGCCAGCGATTTCTTCGTTTCTGCGGACAGTGGTTCGATGCGTTTCCACTTGTAAGCCAGAGCCGTTCCGGCCCCGTAGGCAGCCAGCAGCAGCCAGCCGACATAGGCGTGCGAATCCAGGTTCGACCACACCACGAGCGACCCGACGAGACACCACAGTCGCCTGGAATCGCGTGTGTCTGACCACGCGACAAGTTGCTTCAGAAACCAGGCTGTGCCGAGCAGAGTCACCAGACGCGGCAACGGGACGAACGCCAGTTGGCTGCTCAGCAAGCCAACTCCCACACAAGATGCCGTCCACCATGTCGGGACGTTCTTGCGGCTGATGTTGACCTGCCAGTACGTCAGCAGGGCAGCCAGACAGCCGATGATTACAGAGATTCCGGTCGGTCCCGTTGCGGCATGCAGACCACTGACCAGGACATCGAACAACCAGGAAAGATTGACCCAGGGCAGATTCGTCGTCGTGAACGCGAATGGATCCTGCGACGGGGGCCAAAAGCCGTGCGAAGCGAGGTACTCGCCAGTCTTGATATGCACCAGCAGCGGCGATTCCGTGAGCTGACGACATCCCAGCAGCAGCGCGAGCAGCACGACCGCCCAACGCAGCATGAAGTCGCCGCGGATGGCTTCATCCTCAACGATTTCCGGGCTGAGCGGCTCCCATTCGGGCAGTTCGTTCGTCGCGGCGGGTTCAGCGGCGGCTGTCGAGGCGACGTTCGCCTGCTGAGCGGTTGCGTCGCCAGACGGAGTCTGTGGCGCTGAACTGGCGACTGCAGAGGTATTCGGCGACGCCGGAGCGGGAACTTCGGCGGGAGAATTGGGATCGGTCACTGCGTTTGACTCGTCAAAATACTGGGCAACTCAAGGTGGTTGGTCCTAAGTATGACGAGAATAGGTCGCGGGCGTCGTGACAGCCAACGAATTTGCGTGACCGCCGACGGGGGCGATGCAGTTTTGAACCGATATTGCCAAATGCCACCAGCCGACACGGTCGTGCTGGGCAGACCTGTCGGCTGAGCATGGCATCAAGGCTCGCCAATCGAAACGGGGTGGTTTCAGAGGCTATTAGCGGTAGGTCGGGAGTTGTTCGACGGCCATTGATGGATAGGTCTGCATCGGCATGGCGATCGGCTGTCCGATCACTGGCGAAGCTGTTTGCACGCCATCGTAGGTGTAATAAGCCGTTGGGCCGCTAGCGCCGTACATCGCGCCGTGAGGCTGCACGCCGCACTGACCATTGCCGCATCCGCCTCCCCAGGGAGCGAACCAGGAGTTACCTGGGCAGCAGCAACCACTCAAGGCGGAGATGGC
>CAYLTY010000295.1:0-9249 GCA_964386705.1 uncultured Planctomycetaceae bacterium | reverse complement strand
GCTTCGCGCGGTTATTTTCTGCGAAGCGTATTATACGGATTGCAATCGGGATGATCCGATTGCAATCGAAGACGAAGGAAAGCAATCGCCCCTCACCCCCAGCCCCTCTCCCCGGAATCCGGGGCGAGAGGAGCGATAGCAATCGCACGAGGCGGTCGAGCCGACGCAGCGGTTATTTCCGTGATCCGTATTACGACTTGATGGCTTGTGCGGCGTCGGTGCCGGGCATGGGAAGGGGGGCGGACGCGGGCAGGGTATATTGGCGTTCGATGGCTTTGCGGATCAGATCACGACTTTCAATGGCGGACAGATTGGGGCGGCGCTCGATAGCGGCGGCTTCGTCGGCCAGTGAGTCGTTCTTGATCCGTTCCCGAAACCACTGCGAGTAGTCACCTGCCTGCAGATGGAACCGCCAGGTATCTTCGTCGACGCCGTCGGCGAGCTGCAGAAAAAGAAACAGGTTCTGAGCTCGCAGGTTGAGTTTCCCTTCGGCGCCGCGGAAGTAGAAGCTGCGATCTGGTGGCAGTTCACCTTCGGCATATTTGCGGACATGGCGCCGGCGTTCCGTCCGGCAGGGCGAGATACGAACCCGGTAAGGTGCTTCATCAGTGTATCGCGACCACACCAAGACCTCGCCCGGTTCGAGTATCACCTTGGGCATAAGGGGCACGGATTCCTGCAGTACTTTGCAGAACTCGCTGATGGTTTGTTCTGGCGCGCTGCCCACGGCCAACACCGTTCCGACGGAGGACAAAACAGTCGGTGCGACCTGTTCGGGATGCACCGTGATAAACAGTGTGCTTTTTGAGTCAGACGGATAGGCGAGCGATCCCGGTTCCCACGAGGCAGGCAGCAGGTGGTGAGCCTCATCCACGATCAACCAGTGAGGTCGCCCCATGCGGCCTTTCATTTCACGCAACCGCGGTAGCAAACTCATGAAGAACGGGGGGCGATCGTTGATCGACATGCCGACCAGGTTCACTCCCACGTGATGCTTGGGATCGTCTAGAAGCTGCAGGATCTCTTCCACGACAGGACCATGCTGTGCGTTGCCTTGCGAGATGATCCCTTCCATGGATTCGTAATCACCCTCAGGGTCTATGATACAGTATTGATACTGCAGTTCGCCGAGCCGCTCGATCAGACCGGTCGCGACAGTGGATTTACCACTGCCGGATGGTCCTGCGATCAGAATGTTCGGACCATATGGCGGCAGATACACCTCATCGCCATTATCGCGCGTACCGAGCAGCAGATGATGTCGGAGCAACTTATCGTCAACCTCCTTCAGATCATCCTCTACCAGTCCTTCGATCAGTTCAATGACGCCGTCTCCGTGATCTCCGCGAGTGACCCAGTCTACTCGTTGCTGGACGGCTGATAGCGCGTTGGACACCGCGACTCCGCATTCGCAGATGGTCAGGAATGCATGGTCATTCTCCGCATCGCCGACGCCGACGGTTTCATGAGCAGATAATCCCAAGTCCTTGAGCGCCGCGTGCAGTCCGGTCGCTTTATTGACGCTCGCGGGGAGGACCATCACCGCTCCCTTGTTGAAGATGACCTGTAGTTCTAACCCGAGATCGCGAATGGTCTGCAACACGACTGTCTCATGAGGATGCCAGGTCGCCACGATGACTCGACCCACTGAAAGTGGTCCGACGCCGCGCTGCTTCAAGGTTCTTACGAACTCCTCGGATGGTGGCTCGCTGAGCAGTTTCTCTTCGCGCGTCGCCGGGCGGTATAGCAGGGCACCGTTCTCCGCGACGACGCGTTCAAACAGATGAATCTCCGGGAAGATCTCCAGCAGTTCATCAAGCTCCCGGCCCGTCACGAGAATCAGTTTGCGGCCTGTGGCCAGCAGTTTTTCCAATGCTGCAAGCGTGGGGGCGTCGACTCGGCCGTCTCGCGCCAGAGTGCCGTCGTAGTCACAAGCCAGAGCGAAATAACGCATGATCGAAGCCTTTCAGGATGCCGTCACAGGTGGTCTTCATAGTTATGCGAAACGGATGCCAAGTGCCTGAAAGATTCACGCCGCACCCTTAGGACGGCGAAGCGGGACCTGTAACGGTCAAAGATGTGCCACTCTGCGCAAAAGCTGATGCGGCTTAGTGCAGGAGGCCGCTGAACACAGACTGCGAAGTCGCTTTGAGCGGTCACAGGCTTGCAGAGCCGAGCATTTGATAGGCATCCCAAAAATAACTGCGCGAAGCTGCAACGCAGTTCCGGAGGGTGAGGCTCCTGCCGAGCCGTTTCGAGTGGCTGGTGCGGCTCGGCAGGAGCCTCGCCCTCCCTCGGGGCTCCGCAAACCCGCTGGTCCAACTCAGCTGATGCTCTCCGACGGCACGGATGACTGATCTCGCAGCGGGGTGCGCTCTCATGAAGTCGGTGCAGTTTCATCGAGTCTTCACGGCGGTCACACGCCTTGTTGATGAGCACGTCCGATATTCCGGCCTCGCGGACAAACGCCAGTTTCGAATTTGCGAGCGACGTTTTGACAGGAGGTGTTTGGGCCTACAGCAAGTCGGACTCGATGCAGGGAGTGCGTCGTAGATGCGTCATGGAGTACGACACAATTGTTGGTATTCGTGTATGTGTTTTGTGTTTTCATTCAGGAGAAGAAAAGAATGCAGAAGACGATTCGTCTGACCTCAAAGCGTGCAGGTTTTACACTCATTGAATTGCTTGTGGTGATTTCCATCATCGCAATCCTGGTGGCATTGCTACTGCCCGCCGTGCAAGCTGCACGTGAGGCTGCCCGAAATACACAGTGCAAGAACAACCTTCGTCAGCTCGGCATCGCATTCCATAACTTCGCAGCGAAGGACTCCCGCGGTCGTCTCAGCACCGGCCAATGGGACTTCAAACGCGACGGTGCGATGGACAAGTGGGGCTGGGTGGCTGACGTTGTCTCCATCAAGTCTGGCAAGCCAGATCAGATGAAGTGCCCGTCCAACCCGGTGCGTGGCAGCGAGAAGCTGAATGACTGCCTCGGCGTGAGCACTTCGAACGGCGCTCGTCTGTGGGTTCTGCCGCCAGAGCGCTACAACGTGACGGAGATCTTTGACATCACCGGCCAGGGCACGGCCACCGTGACCATCGCTGGTGCGAACTCCACCACGGCCCTGCAGGCCACTCAGAAGCTGGTGAATCAACTGGGCATGAACACCAACTACAGCGGTAGCTGGCACATGTCCCGCAGCGGTTTGAAGTATGCTACTCAGGGCACGGGCACCAGCTCTTACCTCGGCGTCGTGCTGAGCGGCACTTATGCTTACACCACGACCACCGCTGGTACCGCTACGATCGGCGGCCTGAAGGAAGTCAACAACACGACGGGTCCGCTGACGCTGCGCATGCTGGAAGGCTCGGCAGTGCCCTCGAACAACATTCCACTGCTGGGCGATACCGCTCCTGGCGATATCGATGAAGCCGTTCTCGCGGGCGACATCAATGCGGAACTGACTGTTGGCGTTCGTCTCGGCGAAGCTGCCAACGACGGCCCGGCTTACTGGGACGGCACCGCTAGCAAGGTGGCTCTGGTCGCCGCGGCGGACACTGGCACCGACGTTAAGCAGTTCATTCCGCTGAGCTATCCCACCATTGGCGAGCAGGTCACGGAAGCCACCTACGCTTCAACCGCTGCGGCCACTGGTGGTCTCGCTGGCAAGTTGATTCTGCAGGACACCCGTGACTGGTTCGCCGTGCATGGCGACAAGGCCAACCTGCTGATGGCAGACGGCAGCATCAAGGAACTGGTTGACCTCAACGGTGACAAGTTCTTCAACCCCGGCTTCCCGGTTGATCCTGGTTCGTCGGCTCAGACGGACGGTTACACCGCCAACATCTGCGAAATCAACTCGTTCGAAGTGTTCTGCGGAACGCTCCTGAACGCAGATGTCATCCTGAAGGGCAAGTTCGAATAGCTCGAACTCGCCTGATCAACAACTTGAGCGTGAGTAACGCAGCCCGTGCATTGGAGTTCCCGGCTCCGATGACACGGGCTGTGGCGTTTGTATTCGCGACGCGGCGAGTATCGGCCACAGTCCGAGTGCGATAGACTCACCAGGAATTCACAATGCACAGGAGAATCTGACTGCCAGAATTGTCCTCCATCTTCTGGAGCCGCGTGCTCTGCAACGACCAGAGGTTCAACTTGTGGTCTGAGAGGAAATCGTCATGAAGGTTCTGGTGGCAGAAGACGACCCGCTGTCCACGTTTTTGTTGAAGAGTCACCTGGCGAGTTGGAACTTCGACGCGACCTTTGTGACGAACGGGGCTGAAGCGTGGGAGCGGTATCAATCCGGTGGATTCGCGATCATTATCACCGACTGGATGATGCCGGTGATGGATGGTATAGAATTGATCCGTCGCATTCGGAGCGCGGCTGCGGACTATGTCTACGTGCTGCTGCTGACGGCCAAGTCGGAGATGGAAGACCTGGTTGTCGGCATGGATGCGGGCGCGGACGATTTTCTGGCCAAACCATTCGATCAGAAAGAGCTGCGCGTACGATTGCGTGCCGCTGAGCGACGGTTGTCTCTGGAACAGCAGCTTTCTCAGCAGAATCATGAGCTGCGCGCAATCAATGAGCGACTGCGGCGGGACCTGGAAGCTGCAGCCCGCGTGCAACGTTCTCTGCTGCCCGCGAAGTCGCCCGCGATGCCGGGGTTTGCCGCTGCATGGGAGTTTCAGCCATGCGACGAACTGGGGGGAGACTGTCTGAATATCTTCGCGCTGGACGAAGACCATATTGGCTTCTTTGTGCTGGATGTGAGCGGTCACGGCGTTGCGGCTTCGCTGCTGTCGGTGTCTCTCAGCCGCATCCTGCTGCCCAGTGCGATGCGTGATTCTCTCTTGTTCGACGCTGATGGCGCCATCGCCGCTCCGCATGAGGTGCTGGAACGATTGAGTGTTCGCTTCCAGATGAACCCGCGGGCTCCACAATACTTCACTCTGTGCTGCGGCGTGCTGTGTCTCAGTAAGTCAACTTTAACTTACGCGTCGGCCGGACATCCGGGTCCAATCCTGCTCAGCAACGGCAGCAGCCGACAGCTCGACGGTCGCGGCACGCCGATCGGATTTGATGCTGCGGCTCGTTATCAATCGCACGCCGTCGAACTGCAGCCGGGAGATCGTTTCGTCGTCTTTTCAGACGGTTTGACGGATGCTGGCAACGGGGCTGATGAGCCGTTCGGCTTTGAGCGACTCATGCAGCAACTCGCTGCAACTCATAGCGATAGTCTGGCATGCAGTCTGGGTGCCGCTCGAGATGCCATCACCACTTGGTGCAGTCCGAAGTTTCCCAACGACGATATGTCCTGCCTCGCCATTGAGCGGTTGAATTAATACGGATTTCAGAAAATTACTGCGCGACACCGCAACGCAGTTCGGGAGGGCGAGGCTCCTGCCGAGCCGTTTCGAGTGGCTGGCGCGGCTCGGCTGAGCCGGGTGCGTATTCAGTTCTTGGCTCGCTTCTAAAGCTCATCCCGCTTGTAGCGATGCCAGCGCTGAGGCCTCGCTGTCGTGCACGCCGAGCATGGACGTCAGGTTCGAGACTTCGATCAGGTCTTGCATCATCTTGTTCAGGCCGAAGAGTCGGACTTGCCCGCCGTGTTCCCCGGCGACCATTCGAACGCCGACCAGCATGCCGAGTGCGGAGCTTGAAATGAACTTCAGTTGCGTCAAGTTCAGGACCAGCTTGCGATAGCTTCCGTGTTCAATGCCTTGAGTCAGGTGTGAGTGCAGTGCCTGCACGGTCAGATCGTCCATCAAGCTCGTGCGTCGCACGTGCACGACGGTGACATCGCCCTTGCGAGTGAGTTCGATGAGGGACTCCATTGTTGCCGCCATAAGACCAGCCTGCCCGAGTATGAACGCGATGAACGTTGAGGATGTTGAGGGCGAAGCTGAGTCCAATCCGCTGATGACATCAAGCTGCGGTGAGCCTCTTCGCGAGAAGTTCACGGTCTCTCAAGATCGCCTTCACACTGCGGGCGGGTGAGAAGCTCAAGAGTCCTAATACGGATTTCAGAAATCAACTGCGCGTAACGGGTACAGTCGCGGCGAGTAATGTAGTTGACGGAACCGCACGGCGCGTCAGGGAGGGCGAGGCTCCTGCCGAGCCGCACCAACTCTCACAGCTCAAGCCACGGCATTAGCGGTATTTTGTTCCGGCGTGATGTCGGCTTGGACCTCCTGCCTTTCGCCTGCATGTAGAGGCTTGCGGCCTACGAACAGGTAGTAGGGCACCCGGCTCAATGGAACATACGGCAGTCGTGTGATTCGCTCTGAAAAGTAGACAGTATCAAACCGATGCTGCAGATAGCGGACGTGGTCCGGACTGAGAAACACATTGTCAGTCGCGAACCACGTCGGCCAGAAGGTGCGAGTGAACCAGCCATGAGCTCGATAGGAAGACTCGACGTGCTTTCGCGAGACGTAGAAGTCAACGACACCGAACACTCCACCCGGTTTCAACATTTGCCAGGCTCGATCAACCGCGGCAAACCAGTCGGGTATCATCGTCAGTGAATAGGAACACGTTGCTACGTCAACGGGCGCGGCTGGTTCGAATTGAGTTGCGTCAGCATGCACGGTTTCTACATGAGTCCAGTCATGGTGCTGAATACGCATTCGAGCCTGCTGCAGCAGAGACGCTGACAGATCCACGACGCTGACGTGCGACAAATCGGTAACGACTGAAGGAATGAGATCCAGGTTCGAGCCTGTGCCGCCCCCGAGGTCGACCCATGACTGCTCCGGCCGAAGACGGAGCAGTTCTATCAATTCACGCCGTCCCGGCAGCAGTCGCTCACGGAAAGAATCGTAATCGCCGGCTTGCTGGCCGTAGAACGACTCCATCCGCTCAGCGTGAGTTGCTCCCCGAACCGGCTTGATAGCGAGGTTGTAAAGAACCCGGAGATCCGAAACGAAAGACATGGGCCAAGATCCCTTCCTGGGAGCAAATAATTGCCAGCGCCTACGTTGTGAGGGTGGCGATATGAAAGCTGCCGTAGGTATGAACGCGATCGACCTGGTGCAGGCGTTCGGCGAGCGTGCGGTTGTAGTCCAGCAGCGTTCCGACCAGTCGGTTGGTTCCCCGGATGGTGACTTCAACGCCTTCGACAAAGTCCGTTCTCAGTCCGCCGCTTCTCCACAGCAACTGAGCGTTGGTAGCGGCTCGCTCGACGATGGCTTGCCACTCCGCCTGCAACCAGGCCAGCCGAGCGGAACTTAGCCAGTCCATGTGATCCAGCAGGATAAACTTGGAAACCGGTCGGTCATGCTGGTTGAGGAAATCGGTAATTGTCATGGTGTGCGTGCTGATGCGATCAACTAACCCTCCCTTCAGCTTCGCGAAATTGTCGGGCTTGAGGTATTCAGGGCAGCACTCCGGTGAATACTCACCGGTCAGGTATACGCGCCAGAAGTAGTTATCTCGCAGTGGCAAGCGCGTGAAGACAGCTTCCACAGCATCCTCAATGAACTGAGCGATTCCCCCCGCGTGGAACGCTTCGACTTGCTGTCGTTGAGCTCGGGGCACGCCCACCAACGAGAGAGTCGTGTCCCGTGCCACTGCCCATCGCAATGGCTTGCGCCAGAAAGCTTCTCGCAGGCCGCTGAAGTAAAGCTCGGCTTGTTCAGAAACACTGGCTGCGTTGAGCAGGCGCATGATCCCGTCACGCAGGTGAATCAGCCGATCGATGTAGAAGTTCAGCACGCGAGCAAAGAATCCTGAAGTTCCGCGAAAGTAGAACCCCGGCGCCTTCGCAAAGAACCCGTAGTAGCGGTCCCAATAGCTCTGCGACGTCACGGATAGGTCTGGTCGCAGCAGATCATGGTACACTTCTGCAAAATGCGGATGACGGCCTTTGCCGAAGATCTGGAAGAACTCGCCATAGTCGAGGCGTCGAATGCCCGCCTGCTTCAGTTCCAGCAGAGCGTTCTGCGCTGGATTCATATCGATCGCATCGATTCTCGCAGGTGCATCCAGTGCATAATCCAGCGCATTGCACCCGGCCGAGGTGATCATCACGATTTCATCGGTCGGTTGCAGTTGCAGCGCTTCGCGATCAAGCCGCGGATCTTCCCAGCAGGTGTTGTAAACGAGATTTCGTTGATGCACGAAATTAAAAACCTTGCCCTGAACCCAGTCAGATGTACCCATAATACAACCCTTTTTGATTGGTACTTTGTCCGTTGTTCTATTCTGATGTGAGTGAATGAGTGGGCACCGCTGTGGTGCTCCGAGGCCTGCTGAGCACCGGGCGAGACTGGTGCCAGAAGCCGAAATTCGTCGTTGCAGCCGCAGCGGGCACTATCTCCGGCTGAGCGTCCGGGTGCTCTGGTCGGTGGATGAGCTCGAACGTTCCGTCGTCGTACTCCACCAGCGCCGTGCAGCTTTCGACCCAGTCGCCGGTATTGAAGTAGTCAACGCCGTTGCGGTGTCGGATGGCGGGTGTGTGAATATGCCCGCAGATAACACCGGCACAACCACGGGCTGCGGCGTGCTTCGTAACAACGTCTTCAAACTGGCCGATGAAGCAGGTGGCCCGCTTCACCTGATGCTTGATAAAGGCACTTAGAGACCAGTAGTTCCGTCCGAACAACTTGAGCGCGACGTTGAACCATTGGTTGATTAACAGCAAGGCGTTGTAGCCAATATCACCGAGGCGTGAGAGCCAGCGAGCTTGTCGCACGACGGCGTCGAACTGGTCCCCGTGCATCACGAGCAGATCACGATTGTCCGCAGTTGTGTGAATGAACTCGTCCGCGATCTGCACACTGCCCAGACTATCGATGAAGTCGCGCAGGAATTCGTCGTGATTGCCGGGCGTATAACGGACAATCGTGCCACGCTTCAGCAGGTCGAGGATATTGCGGATCAGGAAGCTGTAGGAATCATTCCAGTACCAGCCGCGCTGCAGGCGCCATCCGTCAATAATATCGCCTACCAGATACAAGTACTCGGGCTGATGCGACTTGAGAAAGTTGAGCAATGCGGCGGCATTGGCATAGCGACAACCGAGGTGCAGGTCGCTGACGAAGATGGATCGCACCGTCTTCATGCCTTCTCCTTGGCGATATGAAAGAAGCAGGTCTTGAGTCGCTCTGCGAGCCAGACAGTGTTGCTAATTGGCATAGGTAGATAGGCGGCAGATGAATTCTTGCCGCGACGCTTCATCAGGTGTTTGCTTCGCCTGATTGGTTGCTGATGAAACAGCTCATACGCTTCGCAGAAAATAA
>CAYLTY010000294.1:0-9350 GCA_964386705.1 uncultured Planctomycetaceae bacterium | reverse complement strand
GCCTGTGGTAAGTCGTGGCTTGTTGTACGTGACCCAGAACACACCCGACTTGATGACGCGTAAGGGCCCGCGACTGCTGTGCTACGACCTGCGCGGAACTGAGGAATAGCGCTGCGATGGCGAACTCGCTGCGTCAGCTCACCTGCCCCCGCGGGCACGCGTGGAAGCTCGCCCCCGACGAGGACGCAGAGTTTGTCAACTGCCCCTACTGCGGCGAGCGGGTTGCCAACACTGCGCCTGCATCCTCAGGAAAGGGCCTGTGGGCGCTGATGCAGCGTACGGACGAAACTCGCAACGAGCCGGGAACATCAAAGGCTTCCTCAGCCGAACCGATCGAGCAACCCGCTGAGTCGGCGCCGACAACGAGCCAACCTCAAGGAGAACCAGTTGCGACACCGCGACCGCGCGGCTTGTGGGCGGTGATGTCGGGGCCAGCGGAAGTCAGTGCCGACATGAGCGCCGAGCCTCCGCAGTCAGATGCTTCCAGCGACGCGCGTACAGACATTCGGCCGCAGTTTGCAGAGGTGCCTCAAGCTGAACTTGGAACCGTCAACTTGAGGCCGCTTGCAGGATGGCGGCAGGTCGATTCAGAGAGCGGCACTGATTTGGCTGATCGACTGGCGAAGGACCTGCCAGCCGAACTTTCTGCGAGTCATCCGGAGCCTGTCATTCGCAGCGTTCCGGCGCCGGTGATTCCCACAGCCAGCTTGCGAGACAACGCTGATGCAGAAGGCGATTCGGCAGATGACGAAGACGGCTGGGGAGTGGAAGATCCAGACGGAGAAGCTCGTGTTGCGGAGTTCATGACCGCCGCAGAGCCGAAAGTCGCCGCGCCTCCACCACGCAATCCGCATTGTCGTCGGGCGCTAATTACAGGATCGCTGGCTCTGTTGTTCATCCCGCTGCACCTGGCACCGTGGTGGTGGATCAAGTGGCCTGCAGGAATTGTCGGTCTCGCGGCCGTCATGCTGGGGCATCAGGCCTGGACATCGTTGCGGCGTAACCCGGCGACGATGCAGCAGCGCGGCATTGCGGTGACGGCAATGTTTGCAGGCGCGTTATGCATGCTCGCCGGACCATTGGGACTGAATTCGCTTGGCCATCGACTGCGTAACATGCAGTCCGCGTCGCGCCGCGATCCGACGCGCAACCTCAACACCATCGGCCAAGGGTTGGTGGCCTATCATGACCAGTACGATCATTTCCCCGCTGGTGGGATCGTGGAAACGACGGACGAAGGAGCCGAGGTTCCATTGCACGGCTGGATGACCGAACTGCTGCCCTTCATCGGCCATGCCGATCTGGCCCGCCAGATTGATCGTTCACGGCCTTATGACCATCAGGTCAACCTGCCGATCATGGGGCGGCCGGTAGATACCTTCCTGGCTCCCGGCGTGTCGCATCAGCCGACTCCGTTGGGGCTGGCGACGACACATTTCGCGGGAGTCGGCGGTCAGCGCGATGAGGAATCTGGAACAGTCCATCTGAGTATCTTCGATCGCAACTCGAAGGTCCGTCGTGTCGACGTCGTGGATGGGTTAGCCAACACTTTGGTCGCCGGGGAGATCAACCAGAACTACCCGGCCTGGGGTGATCCCGAGAACTGGCGGCAGCTCGACTCACCGCTCAACGAAAACCCCTTTGGCTTCGGCAACGCGAGCGGTAAGGGAGCCCATTTTCTGATGGCCGACGGTTCGGTGCGATTCATCCCAAACGCCACTTCGATGGACGTACTCCGCAAATTGGCAACCCGTGATGGTCGCGAGCCGGAAGAACGTAAGGCTGCGGAATCTGCCGAATAGGATCACGATGCCTCAACGGATGGCGCTTCATGTAACTTGGCAAGCTGCGAGATGGTTCTCAGAGTAATGTTTCCGTCTTGTTGTCTTACCTGCTGCCGGGAGCATGCTTGTGAAATCGATCACCGGATGTGTGGTGCTCGTCGTGTTGGGGTGGCTGGCTTTATCGGGTGATCCAGAGCCGCTGCTGCAAGCTATTGGGAAGACGGGACCGCAAGGAGAAGGCGCAGTCGCGGCCAAAGTGGCTTGTGACGAACTTGCCAAGGGCGGCGTTGAAATACTCCCGCCGCTACTCAAGGCGATGGACACGACGAATCCTATCGCTGCGAACTGGTATCGCTCGGTCTACGAAAAGATCGTCGCTCGCGAATTGGCTCGTGAGGGAACGCAGTGGCCGGTGGCCTTCTTGAAAGAGTATGTCAGCGACGCGAAGCGAGTGGGAAGACCGAGGCGGCTGGTGTTGACGTTACTCGACAAGATCGAGCCGACGTTTCAACCGGGTTGGTTGCCGACTCGGCTCGATGACCCCGAGTTCCGGCACGAGGCCGTCGGCTTGGTGCTGGCGGCTGGCGACCGAGCTGTCAAAGCGAAGGATGAAACCGTCGCGAAGGCTGAGTATCGCAAGGCGTTCGAAGCGGCTCGCGACAGTGTTCAAGTGATGCAAGCAGCCACCAAGCTGAAATCGCTGGGTGAGTCCGCAGATGCGGTCAAGCATTTAGGACTGGTTGTCGACTGGTGGCTGGTGGGACCATTCGACGCGCCCGAAAAGACCGGCTTCGCCACGGTGTTTGAACCCGAGAAGAAAGTTGATCTGGCAGCCAAGTATCCCGGACAGGCGAATGAGATCTCCTGGAAACAGCACCACGAGAATGACACGCTCGGTCAACTGAACTTGATCAACATCCTGGGCACGACTCGTGAAGCCGTCGGTTACGCGTACGCTGAAATCGAAGTGCCGCGCGAGCAGGCGGCGCAGGTTCGTTGCGGAGCCGACGACAACTGCTCGGTGTGGCTCAACGGCGAGAAGGTGTTTGCCCGCGATCAATGGCTGAACGGCACCCGCTTCGATCGCTTCGTCAATCCGATCCAACTCAAAGCTGGTCGCAACAAGCTGCTGGTCAAGATCTGCCAGGGGCCTCAACACAAGGATCCCGAAGTCCCCAACAACTGGTCCCTGCAACTGAGACTCTGCGACAGCGATGGGCGAGGTGTCGAATTCACTCCGGTTTTGAAACGCTGATTGCCACTGATCTCCACTGACAAGAAGACAGAGTTGAAGTGCTTTGTCACTAGCGGAGATCTGCTCGCATCAGTGTTCCTGAGCATTGATTTTCTTCGAGGCCATTCATGTCGTTCAGATTGTTGATTGTTCTCGCGATGTCGCTGGCACTGATATCGCCGCCGTCAGCGCGAGCAGTGCTTGCCGAGAACTGGCCGGGTTGGCGCGGACCGAGTCGCAATGGAGTCACGACGGAAACTGGCGTGCCGACGACTTGGTCTGCGACGGAGAACGTGCGATGGAAGACGCCGCTGCCGGGGATTGGAACTTCGAACCCCGTCGTCTGGGATGACAAAGTTTTCATTACGGCCTCCGAAGGCCGCGATCACGGGGAATTGCATGTCATCTGCCTGGATCGCGATAGCGGGCGTGAACGCTGGCATCAGCGGTTGTGGGGCACGGCTCCGACGTTGTTTTACGGACGCAGCGGCATGGCCAGCCCGTCGCCGGTCACGGATGGCAAGCGGTTGTTCGCGTTCTTCGGTACAGGGGACGTGTTCTGCTTCGATCTCGACGGGGCACTCTTGTGGCAACGCGCTTTAGCTGATGAGTACGGCCCATTTGAGAATCGCTTTGCGGCTTCAAGTTCGCCGGTCCTGCATGAGGACATGGTGATTCTGCAATGCGATCACTACGGAGCTTCGTATGTGTTGGCGATTGATCAGCAGACGGGAGCTAATCGCTGGAAGTCCGATCGGCCGGATGTGTGGCTGTCGTGGGCATCGCCGCAACTGGTTCCTGCCGGCGATCGCATGGAACTGGTACTGAGCGGCTCAGAGCGTCTGGACGGTTACGATCCTCGTACGGGTAGCCTCTTGTGGCGCGTACGCGGACTGGCTCGTGAATGTATTCCGACCCCGCTTTTCGGTCATGGTCGGCTGTATGTCGTCAGCGGCCCTAATGGGACTCATCTGGCGATCAACCCAGGTGGCAAGGGCGATGTCACGGAGTCGCATGTTGTCTGGAAGAACGATCGCGGGACGTCGTTCGTGCCGTCGGCCATTCTGGTCGGAGATCGCTACTACATCGCGGATGATAAAGGCATCGGCTCATGCCTGGATGCTCACACCGGCAAGCTGCTGTGGCGAAAACGATTCGGTGACAAGTTCACCGCATCACCAGTCGCAGCCGATGGCAAAGTCTTCTTCACCAACGAAGCCGGCAGCACCTTGGTATTGGACACAACCACGGCCAGCTATCAGGAGATCGCTCGCAACGACGTCGGCGAAGAGGTCTATTCGTCGCTCGCGATCTCGCAGGGAAAAGTCTTCATTCGCACGCCGAAGCATCTGATCTGTATCGGCTTGAAATAAAGATATCCCGTGCCGAGCAGCGATCTGTTCCCAAGTGGGATAGGCGAGCGGGGGATGTCAATCCCCCGAGGTCATTGGTTGTAGCCTGCGTTTCGAAGTGAACCGGAGAAGCTCGGGGGATTGACATCCCCCGCTCGCCTCTTCGGAAAGGACTACTTCTCCTGCAGCTTCGCAACCAGAAACGCTTGCGCGTTCGGGTACTTCTCGGATTTCGATGTGCCGGGAATGATCAAGTGGCATTCGTGGCCGGCTTTGTCGGACTTCTCTTTCAGCTTCACTCCGTAGACGGGGTGATGAATGCCGTGGCCGGCGTCTTTGGATGGCAAGGTCATGTCTCCGCCGTAGGTCATCAGCAGTGGCGGGTCCTTCCCATCCACATGGTTGTACGGTGAGAATTCAACATACAGAGCTTTGTGCTTGTCGTAGTTCTTCAACGCGCCTTCCATAGTCGGCTCACCGACTGCCATGTTAATCATGCGGTGCTTCAGAACGTTCGGGCCGAGCCAGCCTTCAATCACCTTGGGATCAATCGACGTTTGCCCGGCACTGACGGCGGCGGCGCAAACTCGGGTTGATTGGCGTAAGACCGGATCTTCGGCTTTGGGATCGGCGAGATCGTCGTGCAGCAATAGCCACATAGAAGTGCAGGCACCAGCGCTGCCTCCGGTCAGTGCGATCCGTGACGTGTTGATGTTCCAGTCCGACGCCTTGGTGCGAATGAACTGGATGGCTCGTGCCGCATCGTGCACAGGAGCAGGCAACGGCGCCTGACCACTCAACCGATAGTTGATCGAGGCACAAGAGATGCCTTTGTCGAGATACGGCTTGATCGCCTCGGTCTTCTGCTTCTTGTCGCCTCCGGTCCACCCACCGCCGTGAATGAAGACCAGCAGTGGACGCGGTCCGTCGCCTTCGGACTTCCAGAAGTCGATTACGTTGCGTTCATGAGGCCCGTACGAAACATCCGCTTGCGTGGGCTTAATCTCAGGCAGCGGATCGGCGGCCTGCAGCGAACCAGTCATAAGGGCCAGCGATAGACACGTCCGGGCGAGCAGCTTCATCGGCAGTCTCCAGTGTGGTGCGGAGTTGAGAGCGACCTGATCGTGGTCACGTCGTTGTGCTGAGGGTCTACCTGCGTGCCACTCGCGACGCCAGCATGCGGCAGTACGAGCGATACAATTAGACGATCAGGTCACATTCAGAGGTTGAAACCGCACTCCAAAATTGGCAGCGGTTGCGTTCGTGTTTATGCTGTCGTCCCTGCCCGTAACGCCCGCCCGCCTGTGTTGACTCCTCGCTCTTCTGGTCTTGTTCCTTATGGTCCCTTCTCCGCTTCGCGTTCGACTGAGCCGCCTGATCGGACTGGTCGGCACGCTGCTGTTGTGTGCTGTTGCTCAAGCCGCGCCAGACTCACAAACAGAGTTTCAGCAGATCGTCGAACCGTTCCTCAAGCAGCATTGCAATCGCTGCCACCAGGAGCAGAAGCACGAAGGTGAATTTCGTCTCGACACGTTGTCGCGCGACGTTGTGAATGGTCCCTCAGGACTGAAGTGGGCCGAGGTCTTGGAACGCATCAGTTCCGGGCAGATGCCACCGGAAGATGAGCCACAACCAAAGCCGGAAGAGTCGGCGAAGATCGTTGATTGGCTCGCGACACGATTGAAAGAGGGCGAGACCGCGCGACTCGCCAAACGCGAACGAGTCACCTTCAACAAGCTGACTCGGGAGGAGTACGCGAACACGATCCACGATCTGTTGGGCGTGCATTTCGATCCGAAAGATCCGAGCGGTCTGTCCGAGAACGAAACGTGGCACGGGTTCGAGCGCATCGGCACGGTGTTGTCGCTGTCACCGTCGCACATCGAAAAATACTTCGCTGCCGCCGAGTCTATCCTGACTGAAGCGTTGCCCGCGAAACAACCAGTGAAGTTCCTGAAGAAGAAAGACGCGATCGAGCTGCGCGGCGGTCCCCTGCGAGAAGAGCTGCAGGCGCTGGGGCTCGCCGACAAAGTACGTGTGGACTTGTGGCCGGGCAGCGATCTGCAGGGTGGCCGACCGGGACCGGGGCAGGCGTTGCCTGTGTCGGGCGACTACAAGGTCCGCATTCAGTTAAGTGGATTGAAGCCCAAGAACGGTCGCGCTCCGCACCTCGCGGTCTATGCAACTGATCTGGACCGTATGTTATTCGAGCAGGACATCATCGCGCCGGAAGATAAGCCGGTCGTTGTGGAGTTCGTCACACATCTGCCCGCAGGCAACCTGAACCTGCGGCTGAGCAACGAAGTTCCCGGCCCGTCAAATCTGCCGCGTTCTGGTCGAGCTGATCCTCGGATTCCGTTCTTCAGCATCAAGGACGGTCGACGGCCGTGGCAGATGAAGCTGACGGATGAAGCAGGCGCGGCGTTGTGGCCGTTCCTCATCATCGACTGGATTGAATGGTCGGGCCCGCTGCTGGATGACGGTCCGACCCTCGCTCAACGCGAATACATGCCCGCCGAAACGGGCAACATGCAGCAGGCCCGTGCGTCGCTGAGCCGCTTCGCCGAACGGGCATTCCGCCGACCAGTGAAAGATGTTGAAGTTGATCGCCTCTCCAAGCTGGTTGAGAGCGAGATGGCTAATGGCGAAACTTTCTTTGCCTCCATGAAGACAGCCATGCTGGCCGTGTTGTGCTCGAAGGACTTCTTCTACCTCGTGGAAGGCTCGACCGACCGCGAAGGCTCGCAACTCAACGACTGGGAACTGGCCTCGCGGCTGTCCTATTTCCTATGGAGCACCATGCCCGATGCGGCGCTGTTCGACGTCGCTCGCGCAGGCACTTTGCGTCAACCGGAAGTGCTGCGTGCTCAAGTCAAACGCATGCTGGCCGATCCGAAGGCTGCCCGATTCGCGGAATCCTTCCCGCGCGACTGGCTGCAGTTGCAGATGGTCGGCATGTTCCCGCCCGACAAGAAGCTCTATCCCGATTACGACACCTATCTTGAGAAGAGCATGGTCGGCGAGACGACCGCGTTCTTCCGGGAAGTGCTGCAGAAGAATCTGAGTCTGCGCGAGTTCATCCAGTCTGACTGGACGATGTTGAATCCTCGACTGGCTCATCATTACGGATTGCCTGTGCCAACAGAGGACCAATTTCAGCGGGTCGCGTTGCGGTCGGAAGATCATCGCGGCGGCTTGCTGACGCAGGCTTCGATCCTGAGCCTCACGTCAGACGGCACGCGGCATCGCCCCGTGCACCGCGGCAAGTGGGTGCTGGAGTCGATCATGGGTAAGTCCCCACCGCCACCACCGGCGAACGTGAAACCGATCGAGCCGACTCCGGCCACTCAACCGAAGGCGACACTCCGGATGAAACTGGACGCTCATAAGAGCGATCCCAACTGCGCGTCCTGCCATCGACGTATCGACCCGCTGGGCTTCGCGTTCGATAACTTTGACGCGATTGGCCGCTGGCGCACGGAAGAGATCGTCAGCGACGGAGAAGGCCAGAATCCACAGGTTGATGCCAGCGGCGAACTGATGGACGGCCGAAAGTTCAAGGACGCTGATTCATTCAAGCAGTTACTGCTGTCCGATCTCGATAAGTTCAATGCGGCCTTTGTGGAGAAGCTGGCAACTTATGCGACTCGCCGAGTGATGACCTTCGACGACCGCGCTGCGTTGGCTGCAGTTGCTCAGCAAAGCAAGAACTCCGACTATCGGCTGGCGACGATTGTTGAAGAGCTGGTGGTCTCAGACTTGTTCCTGAAGCGTTAGGCTCTGCATGCGTCCGTTTCGAACTTTGAAGTTCGCTGATCTACAAGGTGCCTCTGCGTTATGAGCAACATTCTCTCACAAAACTGGCTCATCAATCGACGTCACATGTTGCGGGGGCTGGGCGCGGCGATCGCTCTGCCGATGCTGGACTGCATGCGTCCGATCTTTGCGGCCGAAGCGGTGGCGCCGAAGCCGAAACGCAGCGTCTTCGTTTACATCCCGAACGGTGTGAACGTACTGACGTGGCAGATCACGAAAGCTGGTCGAGACTATGAACTCAGCGAACCGCTGAAGTCGCTGGAGAAGCACCGGGCGAACATCACTCCGATCAGTGGGCTGCATCATCCGCATGGTTTGGGGCAGGCTCACGAGTGCGGCAAGATCTGGCTGACGGCGGCCAAGATCAGCCAGGAAGGCGGAGCGTTCCGCAACTCGGTTTCGGCCGACCAATTGATGGCTGAAGTGACCGCGCCGCATACACGGTTCAGTTCGCTGGAACTTTCGATTTCGCGTGGGCCGACGACGCTGGGATGGTCGCGAGACGGAGTGCCGCTGCCTGCGGAAGACAATCCTCGCAACGTTTTCAATCGCCTGTTCGGCGCAGAGCCCGGTGGCGTGGATGTGCAACGTCGGCGGTTGAATCGTCATCACAGCGTGCTGGATGTGGTCCTTGATGATGCGAAGTCCTTACGTCGCAACATTGGCACTGACGATCGCACGAAGCTGGATGAATATCTGACTGCTGTGCGCGAAGTTGAGATTCGCACGGAGCGACTGGATGCGTGGCTCAAGGTACCGAAGCCGAAGATTGACGCCGCCACGTCGGCACATCTGCAACGCAATGTTTCTCGCGCCGAAGCGGGCGACTACTACCGCACGATGTATGACCTGATCGTGTTGACGCTGCGGACCGACATGACTCGTGTCGTGACCTATATGAGCGGCAGCGAGAGCAACGGTCTGGCCATTCCTGAGATCGGCATTCCGCAGACGCGGCACGAGCTATCGCACCACAACGGCGATCCCGAGCAGATGGCTCGGCTGAGTCGCAGCGATGCGTTCATCACTCAACAGTTCTCGTACTTCCTCGATCAGCTGGAAGCGATTCGTGACGGCGAAGAATCGCTGCTGGATCGCACGATGGTGCTGTTCGGCAGCGGCATGAGCTACGGTCACAGCCACTGCAACAGCAACCTGCCCATC
>CAYLTY010000293.1:0-9382 GCA_964386705.1 uncultured Planctomycetaceae bacterium | reverse complement strand
CGAGTCGTCCGTCGTGTGAAGTTTGTGTTTTCGATGCAGCCTTACTATCGCACCGTGTGTGCCACGACTGTCTGAATGCGCCCGCGCGCCACAACTGTCGCAACTGAGCAATGCGACAGAAGCCCGGAAACCTGCTGAAAACGCGGGGATTCGACAGGCAGTAAAAAAGTTGAGCCGGGCTCGAAAGAGAGGCCCGGCTCATTAGCAAGGTTCGTCAGGTGTTAGAGGTGACGAACGAATTGTTGCGACGATCTGATAGACAGCTTTGACAGTTGAACGCCAAGTGTCGTGAGTTCGCCAACTGGCAGAAGCGAGAGCAGCACTACGTAAGTGCTGCTGTGCCATTAAGTTTGTTCTGATATCAACGTCTGACAGCCAAGTCGCTTTATACCGGTTTGGTCCGTGATACCGTTATTTCACTTTCCTCTGTGGCTTGACCGGTACCGCCTTGTCCGGAACGGCCTTCAGAGTCTTGGTTACAGTCGTGGTAGAGGCAGCTTCAGCCGTCTTGATCCGGTGCAGCTCCAGGCAGAGTTCTTCCACCTTCTTGCGGAGGATCTCACACTCATCGACCGTCTGAACCGCTTGAGTCTGTACGGTTTCCTCTTCGACCAGTACGGCCATCTCTTCCAGGACAGCGACCTGCTCTGCACCTTCGACCGTGTAGGTGTCCAGAAACGCGGCAGGTTGTTCGACGACAGCCGCCTCAGCGTATCCCTCAGTGACGACGGTTCCGCCGCCGCCAAACGAGCCTCCCGTTGTCCGACCGGCACCGCCCACGATCGTCTGAGTGTTCGTATCCAGCACGATGTTGCCGCAGAAGTCGAAGAAGCCTGAGCCGCTGCAGCTCGCATGGCCGATGTGGCGAATACCACGGTAATTGTAGGATTGATCCAGCGACCCGAAGGCCGTGGCGACGTCGACCAGTTCGCCGACCATCGCTCCCGCGACCGCGTTCCAGCCCACCACGAGGGCCAGCACGACAACTGTCGCGATGATGACCATTTCAGCCGAAATGATGGCTCCGGTTTCGTCCTGGAGCAGTTGATTCATGAGCTTGCGCATCGGTCTCTCTCTTCTCTCTTGGAACTATCCAATGCGAGATGAAAGACCGATGCATTTGTTTTCGCCGCACACGCGGCTCCGTTTGCGTTCTCAAGTTGGCTTCGACCGACCGAGGCAGTCGCCCTTTACGGAGTGTTGCGGACTCCGTCTTCGCGGCTCAGCGGAACTCTCAATTCCTGAGCTTTGAAGAATCAGGCGTGCTGCCTCGGAACAGTCGAACCATACGAGCCGTTCCGAAGAACGACTCGGCTCCGGTGGTCTCTCAGGTCACCGGAACACGCAGCGGCGGTCTCTCTCTCGCCACACTCGCTGATCGAGCCGCAGCAACCGGGTTGCGTCCGATTGCTGCTCAGTTTGGCTTGTTGTGTGACTTGGCCTTACGACTGTTGCAAACCGTATGACTGTCACGCTCGATGTAATTGGCACACCCCGTACCACTCGCAGAATTCCTACAATCGTTACAACCTGACATTCGACGCAACTCACTGCTGAATCTAGAGATAGAAGAAGCGTCTCGACTATTTGTGCTTCTTAGAGCACGATCAGTCAGGCCGGACCTGTAAAGCCGGATTGTCACATTGGATGGTCAGTCTGAACGGTGGCCTTATCGCCCAGCCGCGACTGTCGAGCGGTTGCTTGTGGCGTGAGGCATGGTCTCTAATAGTGCCCTCAACTGTTGCAGTCCGTTCTGCGGAACCTCGCGAGCTTTTCCGTCTGCGAACCGCTGCCATTTCGAAGAGGATGACGAGTCGTGCATGCCAAGATTGTTGCGTTGCCGGGTGATGGAATCGGGCCGGAAGTCGTCGTTGAAGCCGAGCGAGTTCTGCAGTTAGTCGCCGGGAAATTCGGGCATACCTTCGCGATCGAACGCTTCCCGATGGGCGGCTGCGCGATCGACAGTCACGGCGATCCGCTGCCCGAGCACACGCTGGCAGCCTGCAAGCAAGCGGATGCCGTCCTGCTCGGAGCTGTCGGCGGTCCGAAGTGGGACGACCCGAAAGCGAAGACTCGCCCCGAAGTTGGCCTGCTGAAGATCCGCAAGGAACTCGGACTCTTCGCCAACCTGCGACCGATCAAGACGTATCAGCCGCTGCTGGACTCATCACCGCTGAAGCGTGAGATCGTCGAAGGCGTTGACATTCTGTTCTTCCGTGAACTGACCGGCGGACTTTATTTCGGTGAGTCTGGTCGTCGCCCGCATCCCAGCGGCGAGCAGGCCTACAGCACCATGATCTATTCGACGGAAGAGATCGCCCGCATTGTGCGGTTGTCTTGCCAGGCCGCAATGAAGCGCCGCAAGAAGCTGACTATGGTCGATAAGGCCAACGTGCTCGAGGTCTCGCGGCTGTGGCGTCAAGTGAGCCAGGAAATCGTCTCGAAGGAGTTTCCGGAACTCACTTACGACGTTGTGCTGGTCGACTCGATGGCAATGCACCTGCTGTCTCGCCCGCGCGACTTCGACGTGGTCGTCACCGAAAACATGTTCGGCGACATCCTGACTGACGAAGGCTCAATGCTCACCGGTTCGCTTGGCATGCTGCCTTCGGCATCGCTCGGCACGCCCGGACCTGGTCTCTACGAACCGATTCACGGATCGGCTCCGGACATCGCGGGCAAGGGTATTGCCAATCCGCTGGCGACCATTCTGGCCGGCGCGATGCTGCTGCGCCATTCGCTGAATCTGGAAGAAGAAGCTCGCTGCATCGAAGCGGCCGTAGACCGCATCCTGATCGAGGGCTTTCGCACGAAGGACATTGCCCGCGGTGGTGCCAGCCTGTCGACGAATCAGATGGGCGACAAAGTTATCGAAGTCATTAAGGGCTAGTTGTGTCTGATCGCCGCACAATTCGAATCGCGACTCGAGGCAGCCAACTGGCCATGTGGCAGGCGAATCACGTCGCGGATCTGCTGCGGCGCGCAGCTCCGGAAGCGCTGGTCGAGATCATCGAGGTCTCGACCATTGGTGACCGTGATCGTGCGACCGCTCTGTCGACGATGGGCGGTCAGGGCGTCTTCACGAAGGAAGTGCAGAACGTCGTACTGGCCAATCAGGCCGACGTCGCCGTGCATAGCCTGAAGGATCTGCCCACCGAACCAACAGCCGGACTGGTGCTAGGGGCGGTGCCTGACCGCGCTCCCGTTTACGACGCGATCATCCTGCCCTCTAGTGCGACATCAACCGCTGCCGATGGTGAGGCAGTTCTCAAACAACTGCCGCACGAGGCTCGTATCGGTACGGGCAGCCTGCGGCGGCAAGCGCAACTGCTGCATTACCGATCCGATTTAAAGCTGTCTGAGAATCGTGGCAACGTTGAAACCCGCATCAAGAAACTCGATGCGGGCGAATTCGATGCGATCATCCTTGCCGAGGCGGGCCTCAGGCGTTTGGGCTTTGCGAACCGCATCAGCGGGTTGCTGTGTCCTCCGTTGATGTTGCCTGCCGTGGGGCAAGGAGCACTGGGCATCGAGTGCCGAGCGGAAGACGACTTCGTGCGAGGGGTGCTGCGGCTCATCACCAATCAGAGCGTGTATGCTGCCGTCACCGCCGAACGAACTCTGCTTCAGGATCTGCGAGCTGGTTGTCATGCGCCGCTGGGTGTCTGGACTCAGCAGCAGGGCGATCAACTTCATCTGGACGCCGTTGTGCTCAGCACGGACGGGCAGGAGCGGTTAACCGCCTCGGTGCAGGGAGCCAGCAGCGAGGCTAGCGAAATCGGAAAGCAGGCAGCTTCCCGACTGCGCGATCTGGGTGCTGAACGGTTGCTTGCGAAGACCTGACCGTGCCGGAACGGGGCTGACGATCTTTAGGAATTCTGGAAAATGGCGGAGACTCAGCGCATCGCGTTGGGAGGCTTGCCGATATCATCTTGACCTCAGTCGGGAGTCCCCGGCTGCCGATGACGACCAGTCTGGTCAATTTTGACGTCAGACTGTGTCACTCATAACCAGCTTTGCTTCTTTTCCTGGTTCCCATCGCTCTGAGCCCTCTCACAGCAAATGATTTGTCGCCTGAACGCTCGGGCGAACGAGTCAGCTCCAGGATTGACAATTCAGTCGCGTGGGACATTTGCAGGCCGCAGCCTGATCGAAGTCCCAGTTTCGCGAGTCGGTAATCGCAGTGATTGCCCTGGATTGTGCGACTCTATCGCATGTTGAGCTGACGTTGCTGTGTGACCGTCCCGACCGCTTGTTGCGGTTCGCGGATAATGCGTCGGGTGTTTTTGGAGTGTCTGCTCGCTCGTCTTGTTGAGACCGGCGAGGAGAATGTTTCTTGAAGTAGCTGACGTAAATCGTCCGTAACTCAGACCCGCTGTTGAAATTGAACAGCAGCCCGCTGAGTCGCCGCGATCTTGATTAACAGCATCAGCACTTCGTCTTTCGGAGTATGCTTTGGATACGTTGCAGAATTCAGTTACCGAACCCGTTCAACCTGTCTCGTCGATCGAATCGCCAATCGAGCTCACTGAGATTGAGCAGCTCGAAATCGATTCCACCGAGACTGAAGGCGATCTCGAGTCTTCCGTGACCTTCGCCGATTTCAACTTGCTGGAACCCATCCAGCGGGCGTTGTCGGGTGAGAAGTATTCGTCACCGACTCCCATTCAGGCTGAGGCGATTCCGCTGCTGCTGGAAGGCCGTGACCTGTTGGGCATCGCCCAGACCGGAACTGGCAAGACAGCCGCTTTCGCGTTGCCGATCCTGCACCGGTTGGGTCAGCGCGTGCAGCGCACGATTCCGCTGGCGCCGCGAGCCTTGATTCTGTCCCCGACGCGCGAACTCGCGATGCAGATTGCGGAGAAGTTCCGCATCTACGGTCAGCACATGCGGATCTGGACCGGCATGGCCTTTGGTGGCGTGTCGCAGTTCCATCAAGTTCGCGACCTGCGTCGCGGCGTGCACATTCTGGTGGCGACACCAGGACGTCTGCTGGACCTCATCGATCAAGGGCATCTGTTCCTCGATCGGCTGGAAGTGCTGGTGCTGGACGAAGCCGATCGCATGTTGGACATGGGCTTCATGCCGGACATCAATCGCATCGTCAGCCTGCTGCCCGAAGAGCGTCAGTCGCTGTTCTTCTCGGCCACCATGCCGCCGAAGATCGAAGAGCTGGCGCGCACGCTGCTGAAGGATCCTGCTCGTGTCGACCTGACGCCTTCGCAACGCACGGTGGAGTTGATTGAACAACGCGTGATGCACGTGTCTCAAACCGATAAGCGATCGCTCTTGTGCCACATTCTGGACGAGCGAGTTTCCGGTCAGGCACTTGTCTTTGCCCGTACGAAGCATGGAGCCGAGCGTTTGGCCGAGCAGCTTTCCAAAGCTGGCTTCTCTGCCGACGCAATCCATGGCGACAAGACGCAATCAGCCCGTCAGCGTGCTCTGTTCGACTTCAAGAACGGCCGCACGCGAGTGCTGGTCGCAACGGACGTCGCAGCCCGCGGCATCGATATTCAGGGCTTGAGCTACGTCATCAACTACGAGCTGCCGATCGATCCTGAGAGCTACGTGCATCGCGTCGGTCGAACCGGCCGAGCTGGTGCCAGCGGCGTCGCGGTGTCCTTCTGCGATCCACGCGAGCGTGGTGCGCTCAAGGCCATCGAGCGAGAAATCGGAATCCGCATTCAAGTCGAGACCGATCATCCGCACGCGCTGCCGGTGCCACAAGCTCGTAACGAGCGTCTGTTGGATCGCGGCGGTCGTCGCCCGGCAGGCGGTGGCGGTGGTCAGCGCGGCGGTTACGGCCAAGGCCAGCGAGGTGGATATGGGCAGGGCGGTCCTCGTGGCCAGCGTCAGCCGTACGGCGGCGGACCTCGTCGCGATCGCGATCGCTTCCAGGACGAACCTCGTGGCGGCGATCAAGCAGTTCCGCCAGTCGTTGCTGCTCAACCAGTTCAGCCGCGCCAGTTCGTTCCGCAACCGACCGTGCAACGCGCCGAGCAAGGCACGAGCTACGTCGCCCCCGCACAGGAATCTCAAACGCAACAAGGTCAGTACGGCGAACAGCAGTACGGACAGGGTCAGAACCGCGGTCGACAAGGCTACGAGAACAAGGGACCGCGTCGTCCTGCCAGTGGTCCTCGACAAGGCCAGGGTGGCGCTCGCTACCAGCAAGACAACGGTGCACCAGCCAACGCCGGTCAGCACAGTTACGGTGACTACCCACCACCACAGAGCACTGAGACTTACGGCAGCCATACCGGTCGTCGCCCGTTCCGACAAAACCGTCGCCCAGAAGGCGGCGGCTACCGTCAGGATCGTCGCAACAACGGCCCCAGCGGCGGCCCAATCATCACTGCGCGTTAAGCGACCATTGGTCTGCTTCTGAAAACGAAGAGGGTGCGATCATCAAAATCGCACCCTCTTTTCGTAGGCAGGCATAGCGATGATGAATGTGTCGTCACGTTGACCAAACGACGGACTCAGGACGAACGCGATGTTTGGTCAGGCCCGGAACTGATCTGCGTCAGCGCCCATGCGGCAGCATCTCGGATCAGTGGTTCAGAGTCTTCGAGCAGTCGCGTCAGCTCTGGCACGTATCGCTCATCCTTCGAATTCCCCGCTGCGATCGCCGCGTTCCTTAGCAACCCGGCGCGACGCGGACGCTCCAGCGGAGTCGGCCCAAACTGCTCCTGATAGCTGGACTCATTGAGCCGCAGTAACTCTTCGAGATCCACCAACGCAAGATCCGCACGCGGAGCAAACTCAGGAACCGTCGACTGCGGTGCCTTCCGATTCCACGGGCAAACGTCCTGGCAGACATCGCAGCCAAAAATCCATTCATTCATCTGCGGACGCAGTTCAACCGGGATCGGATCGTCTCGCAGCTCGATGGTCAGATACGAGATACAGCGCCGAGCATCGAGCACGTACGGCGCAGCGAAGGCATCGGTCGGGCAGGCATCCAGGCAACGCGTACACGTCCCACAGTGGTCGGTCTGATGCGGCTGGTCAGCAGGCAGCTCAAGATCTGTCAGAAGTGCCCCGAGGAACAACCAACTGCCGATCTTCTTGTTGATCAGCATCGTGTTCTTGCCGAACCAGCCGAGTCCGGCGAGTCGCGCATAGTCGCGTTCCAGCAAAGGTGCCGTATCAACCGCGGGCCGAGTTCGACACCCCGGACGCTGCTGATGCAGAAAGTCTGCCAGTTGCTGCAGGCGCTGCTTCAAGACATGGTGATAGTCACCTGTCCCGCGGGCGTACCGCGCTACTTTCGCGTGCGGTTCGGATTCCGCCGCAGAGTCGGGACTGAAATAGTTCTGGGCGACGATGATCAGACTGCGAACGGGCGCCAGCACTTTCTGCGGATGCTCGTAGGCCGCTTCCCGCCGACCGACGTAGTGCATTTCGCCGGCATACCCGGCCGCAAACCAGTCCCGGAAGTATTCGATTGTTGTCGGCGAAACAGCGGGAGCAATGCCCACCAGATCAAAGCCAATCCGCTGCGCCTCAGCCTTCACCGCGCGTGCAAGCTCTTCAGATTGGGCATCGGGTGTCGAACTGGCCATCCACGTCCTGCGTCAAAATCGTGTGCGAGTTGCCCAGTATCCCGAATTTGCTCGGCCATCGCCACCTGCATTCACGCCGTTGCTGTCTCGGCAGATTCAGCCGTTATGTTGCGTCCGGCCAACGGAAACGGGGACGGGCCTCCGCCAACCTTCACTTCCCAGAGGACGAGGCAGTGCCTCGAAGTCGCCCTGCCGCTCGCCTAAACTCCACGTTTTATTTGGGAAGTAGCCAGTTTCGCAGCAGCGCCGGACGTCTCCGGGCGGCGAAACGGTCGATTGAGGACGGTGATGGCGAAGGATTTTCTGAAGGACACCAGGGACCAATACGATGTCGTCGTGATTGGAAGCGGCTTGGCCGGGTTGACCTCTGCCAACATTCTGGCCCGCGCCGGTCGGTCTGTGCTGCTGCTGGAGCACCACTATCAGCTCGGCGGCATGGCCACCTGGTTCAAGCGTCAGAACGGCCACATCTTCGATATCTCGCTGCATGGCTTTCCCATCGGCATGATCAAGAGCTGTCGCAAGTACTGGACTCAGGAGATCGCCGACTCCATCGTCCAACTGAAGCACATCCGGTTTGAGAACCCGCAGTTCTCGCTGGAGACATCCTTCGACCGCGAAGACTTCACGCGCATCATCACTGAGAAGTTCCAGGTGCCGATGGAAACCGTACAGCGGTTCTTTGATACCGCTCGCGGCATGAACTTCTTCGACGATCAAGCCAAAACCACGCGCGAACTCTTCCAAGAGTTTTTCCCCGGCCGCGACGACGTCGTGCGTCTGCTGATGGAGCCGATCACCTACGCCAACGGCTCCACGCTGGAAGATCCGGCGATCACGTACGGCATTGTGTTCTCCAACTTCATGAGCAAAGGCGTCTACACCTTCCAGGGCGGTACGGACAAGCTGATCGCGCAGATGAAGGCCGAGATGGAGAAGAACGGCGTCGACATCCGCATTCGCAGCGAAGTGCAGAAGATCGAGATCAGCCCGGACCGACGCGTCACGGGAGTCGTCGTGAACGGCAAGCGCATCGGCTGCCGCAGCATCATTTCGAATGCCAACCTGAAGCAGACGATCCTCAATCTCGCCGGCCCCGAGAACTTCGACGCCGACTATGTCGAAGAAGCCAAAGCAGTACGACTCAACACCAGCAGTTGCCAGGTCTACATCGCCCTGAAGCCCGGCGCGAGCTTCGATCACTGCGGCGACTTGCTGTTCCATTCCGAGCATCGCGGCTTCGACATCGAATCAATTCTCAGTCGTAACGTGAGCAGCCGGACGTTTTCATTTTACTATCCCTACACGCGACCGGGGCATGATCGCTACGTCATCGTGTCATCGACGAATGCCAGATACGAAGACTGGGCCTCGTTGTCTGAGCCAGATTACGAAGCCGCGAAGCAAGAACTGGTTGAAACAACGCTCGATTGTCTGCAGCGCTACGTGCCGAACATTCGCGAGCAGTTGGACCATGCGGAAGCGTCTACCCCGCGGACGTTCCAGTTCTACACGCGCCATTTGCAGGGCTCATCCTTCGGCACGAAGTTCGAAGGCTTGGGCGTGAGCAAGAAACTCCCCGAGCAAATCCACGGCCTGTTCCACGCAGGCTCGGTCGGCATCATCATGTCCGGCTGGCTCGGAGCAGTGAACTACGGCGTAATCGTCTCTAACGACGTCGACAAACTGCTGACGTAGCCATTGATTGAAGCGACGGAGCTATCCGTCGTTTACTGAACTTCACGATAATATTTGCGCCGGGAGGGCGAGGCTCCTGCCGAGCCGCACGCGTGAATCAGCCTTGCGACAAG
>CAYLTY010000292.1:0-9571 GCA_964386705.1 uncultured Planctomycetaceae bacterium | reverse complement strand
CATCAGCCAGGCGGCGGATTGCACGAGCGTCTCAACCATCATCACGCCGGGCATCACTGCAAAGCCGGGGAAGTGGTCCTGCAAGTATTCTTCGGCGAGCGAAAGGTTCTTCACAGCCTTGATGGACTGACCCTTCTCCAGCTCCAAAATCTTGTCGACGAGATTGAATCGCATCTTCGGTTACTCGTTCCAATCGCCACAGGTCCACAAACACCGCGTCCCAAAAACAACAACACCGGCACGGGATGCAAATCACCCGACCGGTGTCGGTCTTGTCAACGTCCATGATGTGCGGATGAGTCGATCCCGCCTCGTCCGCAGACAGACACTATAGCCAGCTGCGACCCCTTGGAACAATCAATGTCGGCCCTACGAGGGAACAGTTGCACGGTGGAGAGGCAATGCTCCCGGTTCTGAGAATTGGCGAAACATTTCGGCCCGGAACTCGGCGACCGCAGAGGCATTCACTGCGTTCAGCCGGTCGGACTGCGAACAAACCGCCGATCGCACGGCGATCACATCTGGTTGCACTGGCACGAGTTCCGGCAAGTCGATTGTCGACAACCTGCCTGCCAGTGTCAGGAAGAGTTCTTTCTCGTGCGATTCTTTCCGCAGGCGTCGAAGTTCGTCCGGCGTCATCAGATCTGTCAGGCTGCCGCCGGTCTTCGAATAGGTATCAATCAGTACGCCCGCAACCCGCAGCCCGTACTGCGTTCTCAGGGTCTCAATCGCCGGCAGAACCGCGTTCGGGCCGGGAGTTCCTGCACTGCGCCAGTCGGCGTAGATAACTGCAATCCACTGCGGGGGTTGCGAAAGACACCCGGCTTCGATGCGTTGCATCGCCTCGGCCCAGCAGTGAACGAAGTCGCCGGACGGCGCACCAACGAGGCCGAGCTTCGCGTAGTCCAGTTGAGCTTTACCTGCTGGCAATTGCTCAATCGGCGGCCTCAACCATTCAGAAATTTCCCCAAATGCTGCACTGCAGGGGACTTGTTGCGATCTGGCGACGTCCGCAATAGCCGCGATGACGTCCAGCGACGCGCGGCCAAGAGCTCCTGCTCGCGGTTCTTTGACATCAATGATCGACGCCCCGCCAGCGAGTGCTGCTGCGGCCTCGGCAGTGTTCCGGACGCTGACCAGAAGTTGCGGGATCAAGGCGGGTTCCTCGGTAAATCGACCGCTAGGACTCGCGTCGGATGACCCGATGGAAGTGCAGTTCGACGTCGCGATCAACGACTCGCCGCAGGCCCTCAACAAGGCATGCGGGCTCGTTGTCTTCTTCGCCCTTGCGTTTGACTTCTTCCAGTGAGGTGCCGGGGAAGACCGTGAACGTGCCCTGATGAATGATCTGGTTGCCGGCATCCAGTTCCGGAACGATGAAGTGGATCGTCGCCCCGAACGTCAGCATGTGGCGGCTGTAGGCGTCTTCGTAGGGACGCGGGCCGGGGAATGGCGGCAGCAAACCATGATGCAGGTTGATGATACGACCACCGGCGTAGCGCCAGCAGGTCGTCGGAGGGATCATCCGCATGTACCGGGCCAGCACGATGTAGTCGACGTCGTGGCTGTCGAGCAGCTTGACCATCTGCTCGTTGTCCGGGTTGCCTTTCGCGTCGCCGATCATGTGAAATGGCAGGTTGAACTGCTCTGCGACACCCCGGCAGTTGGAGCGGTTGCCGATCATCACGGCCGCTTCAGCGTTGAGGCGACGGTCGCGAATCGCTCGCAGAATCGCCAGTGCGGGCTCAGGACGGAAGGTCGTGCAAATGGCCAGTCGCGGCGCTCGGCGTTGTTCGTCACGCGACCAGACTCGAATCTCAAGTCCTTTGTCGGAACCGATTTGTATCATCGCCTGGCGTAAATCGGCGACCGACATCTGGTCTTCCAGCCATTCGATGCGCAGGAACATCGCGAAGACGCGTTCGATGTCATGGTCGTACATCTGAATTTCGTGGATGTTCG
Source organism: uncultured Planctomycetaceae bacterium (assembly GCA_964386705.1). GTDB lineage: Bacteria > Planctomycetota > Planctomycetia > Planctomycetales > Planctomycetaceae > AM-0621. The sequence continues at coordinate 7,609 of CAYLTY010000292.1, read as the reverse complement.
CTCCGCGCGACGTCACGAAATGCACAATCGGATCTGCAAGTCCGCAGTTGTCCGGTCCGATGGCAGTGATGGTGACCTGCATAATTGACGAGTCTCAGCTAATTGGCAGGCATTTTACTGCCTCTGCGCAGCAACAAACCGGAGTCAGGAGGTCTCCCGACACCGGTTTGAATGTTGAATCGAAGCTTTTCCGCCGTCGCCGCAGCGACTTACTGAGCGGCAGCTGGCGCGAGCGTTTTGTTAAACGCAATGCGCAAACGACCTTTGGTTCGATTCGCGGCGTTCTTGTGAATCAGATTCTTCGCGCCAGCCTGGTCGATACGACGGCTCAAGAAGCGGAATTTCTGCTCCTTGACGTCGGCCGCAAGATCCTTGTCCGCAATCGCGGTGCGGAAATCCTTGATCAGGCTCTTCAACGTTGAAAGCTGGGCACGATTCTGAGCACGTCGCTTTTTTGTCTGACGAACGGCTTTTTTGGCACTCGTAGTGTGAGGCATTGCAGCTCTTAATCCGCACTTTTCGTAAGGAAAACAGTTTGTCCGATAAACAGGGGGGGCGATTCTAACCGGACACAACAATTGATGCCAGTCACAGACTTGGCCGAAGTTTAACGTCGGGTTTTTCGTTCGCTGACGTGTGCAAAAGTCCCAAAACCCGGAGAGTTCACGTCGTGACTGCCGGCTGAGGCGATTGTCGCATCTGGTGAGAGAAATCCTTTGACGTCACTTCCCCGCCAATCATAGAGTTTCAATGCCTGTTGATGTACCCCTCTGACGCTAGTTTCGGGACCCTCTACTTCGACTTTTCAGTCGCTGAAGGCGTACCAATGAAGAAGACTCGGCTTTTCCAGTTCATTGCTGGCCTGGCAGTTCTTGCCGCCCAGCAGGTCTGCTTTGCTCAGACCTCACCCACTGCGGATGTTCTGAATCCGCGAGCTGACGTAGGTGACCCAACCCGCACCGACGTTCCGACTCTGCGCAGCGACATCACGCTGCCGCAGGTGCAGTTCATCTTCGATCAAGTGCTTGATCCCAATCGCATTTCATTGCTCGAGGCTGTCGGCAACACCTCGGTCAACGACCCTCGCCTGACGGCCGGCGCCCGCAGCGTGATCCTCAATCACCTGGCTGCCATGCAACAGGTGGAGTTAGCGATCCGCTTCCTGCAAGCCAACCGCAGCGACATCCTGGCTGGCAACAGTACGCCCTTCAATCAGGTGTTCGGCAACATTGGCCTCACGCGTGAAGTGGCCATCATCAACCCGAATCCGATTGCCCAAAACGCGACTCTGGTCCGACTCGCCACAGGCGCAACGACCGGCTACATCAGTCTGACCATCCAGAACCCAGCCGGTGGCGGCAACACAGCCACATCCGGAAGCGCTTCCAACGTCCTCGGTAGTCTGCGAGCTGGCGACTTCATCTACATCGTTCCACGGACGAACCTGAGCGATCCGACGGCGCCGGTTGACGTAAGCACCCTCGGCGGCGTGATTGCGCGAGTGTTTCTCGTGCAGAGGAGCACGGGGACCGGTGCCGCGCAGCAGCCGACGATTCTGCTGGACCCCAACACCGCACCCATCCCGACAACTTCGTTGGGCGGACAGACGTCGAATCTTCAAGTCTATCGGGTTAATCGCCTCGAGCAGCGAACTGACTCGACGCGGTATGATCAGGTGCTGGCCACGTTCCAGTCGATCCGCACATCTTTGGCGGGTCTTGATCCCGATCTGCCCGCACTCGGACAGATCTCCTCGACGCTCAACTACAACCGTGGCTTCCGGGACATCAACCAGGTCTGGGCGCCAGGCGTGGCCTCGTTCACCGGACTTGATGGTGTCATCAATCAGTTTGCCAACACGCGAGTCACCGGCCTGACTTCAACACTTGGTGCCGATCGATTGGTGCGTCAGGCAGGCTTCTCGACCTCGGATTCGTACTTCCATCACGATCGCGTCGAGGATCGCGGCAACAACATTTTGCTTGACCGTCTCGGAAACCAGACAACACCGCTGCTGTGGACCGAAGACAACACCCTGCCGCTGACCTTCAACACTCGCGTAACGGTTCCCGGTTCGACCAACGACGACCGCGCCTTCTTCCGCGACCGCCAGACGATCTTCAGTGAGCCAGATGATGTCTTCACTCAGTACCTAGGACGCGCATTCTTCGAAGAGACCATTCGCCATGCGGGTGACTTTTTCGATGAGCTCTCCTTCGGAATTGATCTTGCCTCGAACCTGCAATTGATTCGCGACGCCCGCAGCCCTGCCGGCGGAGCCTTCCAGACAACATTGGTGGCGACCCCTGCCGGTAACGTCCTGCTCCGCGATCAGGAACTGGCCGACGTTCCCGAAAGCGGTAACGCGATTATCAGCGACACGACTCTCCGCAAGTGGCAGATGATTATCGAATCGTTCGCCGAGTTCGACACGGACCTCACCCGCTTTGACGTCGCGGCCATCGGCATTGCGGCGATCAACGGCGGTGTCGCCCCTGGCGATCTCGCAGCCAAGGATGCCACTAACTACGCCCTGTTCGCAGGACTGCTGAGTGGTACCGATGTCGGCTCGATCGACGTGTCCCGCATCGAACCGTTCGGCAAGCGAGCAGACGGCGGCTTCAACCCCGTCGTGCCGCGTAACTAACTTGACCTGACACAAAAGCGGCGCCGGTTCACTCCGGCGCCGCTTTTTTTGTGCCCGCAGTTTGCGTCCGTTTAACCTCAACGCCATCGGCGTGAGCGCAAATCACGCTCGGCCACACGACTGGTTGCCGCGACCCGTATTAGAAACCTCCTGCAGCCGAAACTCCGCTGGACTAATCTGCGTTCTGCGCTAGCATGGACGTTGTCACTGAACCATCACTGCTTTGAACGAGGGCTCTGTCATGCCGGTTTATGTCTACGAAGTCGTCGATGCCAACGGCCGCGGCAAACCGGGGACGCGTTTTGAACTGCGTCAGAGCATTCACGAACCCGCGCTGGCCAAGCACCCGGAAACCGGCGAAGTGGTCCGTCGAGTCATCCAGGCCGCCTTCGTGGCCGGTTCGCACTCGCAGATGCAGATTTCGAACAAGCTCAAAGACAACAAGAAGCTGGAGCAACTGGGCTTCACCAAATACGAAAAGCAAGGCGACGGCACCTACCAGAAAACCGCCGGCAAAGGCCCCGACCTCATCCGCCGCTAAGCCTTGTGCGCGGTATCAACACTCACATGTCAGTGCCGACGACTTGGCGTTCTCGACGCATGCTTGGTATTGATACTCTGATGGCTCGATCACGAGACCGCCGTAGCGTTGAAGTGCTCCCCGCTTGCTGCGGGCATGAGATGGTTGCTCCTGTCGAACAGGCATTCAACTGTGATCATCAAAGCCATCAATCCGTTGCGCATGATCTTCTGGGGCGGCTTGCTCTGCCTCCTCGACCTGTCCTTTGGTCAAACGAGGAATGGTACCGGTTTCAAGTTTGATATCCTGAACGACGCCGTGGGAGCACTCCTGATCTACGCAGGCGTGTCCAACCTGAGTTCACTGCCCGTGCACGATCGCTACACAACCGCGATGTCATTTGTGAAAGTGGTTGCCGCGCTATCGATCCTTGATGCGCTCCGGGCTCATTTTGTGACCCCATATCCGGCGCCGGTTCTGTTCTTCCTGCAGATATTCGGCTTTGTCACGCTCGCTGCCATGATCACATTTTGTGTAGCAATGCAGTGGCTCAGCATCTCGGCGCAACTCGCCCAGTCAGAGGCCAGTTGGCGAACAACCACAATACTGTTTGTTGCCATCTATGCGATTCCCCTGGGTATCAGTCATGTCCTCAGCATTTTTTCCATGACAGCCGGGAAGCCCTTTCATATCAACCTCGGACCAGCCGGCCTGCTTTTGCTGCCAATTTTTCTGATCCCCATCGTCCACTTCTTCGTGAGCACGTCGCGGATGAAGAACGAGGCAGAACTGCAACTCCACGCGCCGTGATAAGAGGATGTCGCGCGGAGCAATTGAACGCAGGGGCGACGTTCACTCGTTCCCAAGCTCCCGTCTCCAAGCAGAGCTCGGGGACGAGTAGAAACATCAGGCATCACCAGTTGTGGTTGGTCTCAAGCCGGGCGAAACGATGCATGACTGGGGACTGATACTCTTCCACCCGCGAAAATTCCCCAACCTAGCCTTCATAAGGGCCGGTACAGGAATTCAGAGCAGGCCAGCCTCATGGCCGTGGGCGACTACTTCATAACTGGCGCGATCGCCCTTCGTCACGAGCTTGCAATTGTTGAGACTCTACTCTTGTCGCCAGTTCTTCAGAAATGAGCTCAGCTCCCACGAATGAAGATGCCCCGTGGTAGACGCGCCGATGACCTCAGTATAATCACTGCGCTGTACACACCAGATGCCCGCATTCAGATCGTGCGGGCCCACGAGATCAGCAAGGTGCATTAAGTCTCTCCGACGCCAAACACTTAATTGCCCAGCATTGTACGGCGTCTCACCCCTCCGATAGCCTATAATGATGTTCGAGTCGCCGAGCCAGAACACCTTCTCAAATTTGCATTTTGGCGCCACTTGGTACGACCAGAGCGATCCAATCGACTGGGCTGAGATCACATCATAAAGAACTGTTTTTACATCAGCTCTTTCAGACAAGATCGTGACTACTGCATGCTTATTGTCCGGACTGAAAGACCCAGAAATCCACCTAACTTGTCCGGCCAACGAGCCGGCGCTCTTGCCTTGCTCGCAGTTCCATAATTCCATTGCGCCTGAGTTCGACAGCGCAATTGCCGTTTTGATATTGTTGCTAACGACGATTTTCTTGCAATCCAAGGGCGATTTAAGAACAACATCGCGCTGCAACTCAGCGGCAGGCCCCCAAACTTCAAGATTTCCGTCTCGGTTAAAGAAACCAACATCTGAGTAGGATGAAGTGTCCAGCCACTGCATACGTGTGGTCACGGCCTGAGTCCAGATCGGCTGAAGGCTCATCTGATCATCAAGTCGCAGAAGGTCGACGACTTTCACTCCGCCAGCATTTCCATCGGACGTCAGAACGTATCCTCCTGGACTCGAAGATCTGCGTAAGCCGTCAATGCCATGTCGATCTTTCAGAACACCAACTGCAACTGGCTTCCATTCGCCTTGCGCGTCTATTTGAGTAATCTCGTATGAGCCTGTACTTGATACTCGCACTAATCGCAAACCCGATTCCGACAAGCAGAGCTGGTCTCCTTTCTTGTAGTTGGGTGCACGGTATGCTTTAGATGCAATCGCCTGCACGTGCTCCCCCAACGGCGCGGGATCAGGTAACAATGAGAGGATGAGCCGCACCTGTTTAGGGAGGCGCCTTCTGTCATAAACGCGACATTCTTTGCCCTCATCATTGGTACGAACAATCAACAAGGCAAAAGTCGCGTCAGCTGGTCGACAATCATCAGGCAAATCTCGATAGGCAAGATCCAAAGATTCCCACGGTGTCTTTGCTTTATCTGCGCGGGGACCACCCCGAACACCTCTCCCATTTGCAGTTATCTCCTGCACGCTAGAGTCTCTAGAGACTATTGTCGCTCTTGCTTCTTCATCGTGCCGAAAAGATATGCAGGTGATCGACGCTGCGCCCAACGAGTTAGCCCAAGTCTGAATGCGCTCGCATCGACTGTTGACCCATGCCAAAGAGTATCCGCCATCAACACACTCTGCGGCCTCACAATTAAACGATCTGTCGATATCGGCAGAGATCGAAGCGCCAATCATCAGCAGAGCCGCGATAGATTTTATTAGAAATCGTTCCATCTGCCCAATGCTAGTATAACGTAAATGTGTCCTAAAGTGAGCTGCCCTGGCCTTAGCTCACTCGTTCCCAAGCTCCGCTTGGGAACGCACCACGTATCATGAAGGTTTCATGATACTCCGGCCTGCGGGCGGTTTCTGTACGAGTCTCAAAGAGAGTCTGGTTTGTGGTGACCAACCACCGCAGATGCTCGAAGAACCGGCTAATTGCGCTTCGTCAGGATGGGGGCGGAATTGCTGGTCGCGAGCTTGGGGGTTGCGGCGGTGGGGGTGCCGTCTTCCATCATGGTTTGGGGGACGCACTGTTCGGCGTAGTAGAGGCGGTAGCCGGTCTGGAAGAACGCGGCGACGAGCTCGACCTGGTTACCGCTGGCGATGCGGTTCTCGGTCAGTTTGAACGTGCGCGGGTTGTATTCGCTGCGCCAGCCTGAGTTCCTTGAATCCAGCAGCGTCAGGCCGAGGTGACCAGCTTCGGTGCCTGCTTCGTGAGACAGGATGGCGACGTCGTGATTGTGCTGCATGACGGCGTAGCCGGTGTCCGGGTCAATCGTGCGGACGTCGCGGCCGAAGAACGTGGAGCGGTAGTCGCCACCCAGCACTCCGAGGATCGTTGGGGCAATATCCAGCGACGAAGCCAGGGTCGAACAGCGTTTGCCGCCGGACAGGTTTTCGTCATCGGGCAGCATGAAGACCACCGGCACGCGGTACGACTTCATCGGGAAGAGCTGGCTGCCATACACGCGGGCTCCGTGATCACCCATCACCACGAACAGTGTGTTCTTGTAGTAGGGCTTTGATCGCACCTTCTCGAAGAACTGGCCCAAGGCCCAGTCAGCGTAGACAACGGCGTTCTCGCGCCGACGTTGCGACGACGGATGCGGAATGCGGCCATCGGGATAGGTGTAAGGTCGATGGTTGGACACCGTCAGCAGAGTGGCGAGGAACGGCTTGCCAGTTTTGTGCAGCGCGTCCATTTCTTCCAGGCCCTTCTGGAAGAGGTCTTCATCACACACGCCCCAGGCGTTGGTGAAGGTCGGATTCGTAAAATCCTTTTGCTCGACGAAGCGATTGAAGCCGTTGCTCGTCATGAACGATTTCACGCCGTCGAAGAGACCTCGACCACCGGTGAGGAAGATACGTTCGTAGCCACGCTCTTCGAGCACGTGCGCGATCGTGAAGACATTGTCGGAATGGTCGCGCTTCAGAATGGATTCCGTGGGAATCGGCGGCAGCGACGTCATCACGGCTTCGAGAGCTCGGGCCGTGCGATTGCCGGTCGCGAACCAGTTGTCGAACAGCAGTGCTTCTTCGCTGAGCTTGTCCAGGAAAGGCGTCAGCGTAGAGCCATACTCACCGAACGTTTTCTCTGAGCGCTCCGCCTGCAAGACACCGACAAAGTCGGAACCGAGGCTCTCTTCCAGCACGATCACAACGTTCAAGTTCCGTTGTTCGTCCTGTTGGTTCACCGTGCGATCGATCGGGTTCGGCGATTCGCGATGCCACTCATCCTGATCCCGCACCAGCAGGTCACGCAGCCGATTGTCGGCGACCTCATCGTTCACCGTCATGTAGTAATGGTCGAATTCAAAGCGGCACGACCAGGCGTTGGCGACGAACGTGTAAGCACCGTTGCCGGAACACTCATTGGCAATGCGATTGGCCGTGACCTGCATCGCTCCCATGTTGAGCGTCAGCCACAGCACCAGGCACACCGCCGACCAGCTCAGCCAACTGGCCCAGCGGTTACCATGCGGCACGGGCTTCGTGAGAATCCGCCACACCGGCAACCGACTGGCGCGAAACCTACGCCTATACCGTCGGCATGC
>CAYLTY010000291.1:0-9621 GCA_964386705.1 uncultured Planctomycetaceae bacterium | reverse complement strand
TCTTACAGCACCGCATCATCACAACCTTCGCCGCTCAAGCCGAGGGCATTGATGCCAAGCGGATCGTGAAACGACTGGTTGAGGAATCCAGCAAGGACGCGTAACGAAACTTTGGGCGTGTCACAAAGGGCCGACATGACCGACTTCGATAGTCCGTGGAAGGAACCGTTGATTGCTTCCTGCAGGACTTTTTGAAGCTGCTGTTTCCCTTGGTGCATGATGTCGTCGATTGGACTCGCGAACCCGAGTTTCTCGATAAGGAGTTGCAACAAATCGTCCGCGACGCGGAACTCGGACGCCGCTTCGTCGACAAGTTAGTCAAGGTCTGGCTACTCGATGGTCGCGAGCAATGGGTGCTTATTCACATCGAAGTGCAAGGCGACGAAGAGTCGGGTTTCGAGCGACGGATGTTCGAGTACTTCATGCGATTGACCGATGCCTACGACCGCCCGGTGATCAGCCTCGCGGTTCTGGCCGACGAAAACCCGGACTGGAGACCGCGAGCTTACGTATCGGAACTGTGCGGCTGTCGGATCTTGTGTGAGTATCCGATTGCCAAGCTACTGGATTGGTCGGAGCGTTGGTCGGAACTGGAATCGAGCCAGAATCGGATTGCGTTCGCGGTGATGGCTCACCTGAAATCAAAGGAAACTCGTCGAGATCCCGAAGCCCGGCTGATATGGAAGCTCAGCTTGTGCCGGAATCTCTATCGAGCTGGTTGGATTCGTGAAGATGTGCTTGAACTGCTGCGGTTTCTCGATTGGATTATGGTGCTGCCCGCGGCACTCGCCGCAGACTTCACCAAGCAGCACGATGTCATGGAAAGAGAGCATGCCATGCCCGCATATGTGACGACCTGGGAACGAAACGCACTAGCGAAGGGGCTCGTCGAGGGCCGCGTCGAAGGCCGGACTGAAGGCCGGACTGAAGCTCTGCGGGAAACGCTGTGCGAGACAATCGAAGTTCGGTTCGGACAACTGGATGCCGCGCTCTTGGAAGAAATCAATCGTCTGTCTGATGAAGAACTGCGAAGAATGCATCGAGCCGCACTGGTGGCGTCGTCTCTGGATGAACTCAAAGCACAGTGGCCGAAACCTGCTCAACCTGAGTAACCCCGCCGGTGTTCCCATCAAAACTGAAACGACATGACTCCTGATCGACGCTCGCGGAGCTTTCTGGATCCTCAGGTACTGTCGCGACTGGCGGCAGTACCGCTGCTGTCGCGTCGACCGATGCAGGGCAACGTGTCTGGGCGACATCAGAGTCCGCATCGCGGTGCCAGCGTCGAGTTCGCTGAGTACCGAAAATACGTTCCGGGCGATGATCTGAGACGTCTTGATTGGCGGGCTTATGGCCGATCCGATCGCTTCTACGTCAAAGAGTTCGAAGCGGACACCAACCTGCGCTGCTGTCTGGTTGTTGACACCAGCGGGTCGATGGATTTTGGTTCGACGGGCGTCACCAAACTGGAATATGCCCGCAAGCTGGCAGGGGCTATTGCGTATCTGGCCGTGCAACAGGGTGACGCCGTTGGCGTATCCTGCGTCGCGAAAGGTATCGTCAAACACCTGCCGCCGAAGCGCAATCCGGCCCACTTGATGACAGCGTTCGACATCTTGGAACAAGCTCAGCCGCAAGATGAAACGCATCTCGCATCGGTCCTGCACGAACTGGCGGAAACGATCCGGCAGCGGGCGTTGATCATCGTGCTCTCAGATTTCTTCATCGAGCCCGCAGAGCTACGCAGTTGTTTCCAGCACCTGCGATTTCGGAAACATGACGTCGTGACGTTCCACCTGCTGGACCCGCAGGAGTTGGCTTTTACGTTCAAGCGACCGATGCGGTTCATCGACATGGAAGGCGGCCCGGCGGTGTTTGCCGAGCCGAATGAAATCGCGGACCGCTATCACAAGGCCCTGCAAAAATATCTGACGGACTTCAAACAGGTCGTGCTGGAATCGGCGATCGACTACCACCGCGTCAGTATTGATGAGAACTATGAGCAAGTGCTGATGCGGTTCCTGGTGAGTCGTACCTAGCCGCGTTGAAACAGGATTTGATGTGGGCGGCGAGAGTTAGTTCACTCGCCCGATGAAACCCGGAAGCTGAAACACCCTATGAGCTTTCTTCAGCCACTCCTGCTGGCCGCGCTGCCCTTGATCGCTCTGCCGATCCTGATTCACCTCATCAATCAGAGGCGCTATCAGACGATCCGCTGGGCGGCGATGATGTTCATTCTGGCGGCCAATCGGATGTCACGCGGCTATGCGAAGCTACGGCAGTGGTTGATCCTGCTGTTCCGCACGCTGGCAATTGCCGGTTTGATCTTCGCCGTCGCGCGACCGCTGGCCAGCGGTTGGCTCGGACTGACCGCAGGTGGCAAAGCCGACACGACAATTATCATCTTCGACCGTTCGCCCAGCATGCGGCAGCAGAGTCCGGGCACGGTGAACTCCAAACTGGAGACCGGACGTCAGCAGTTGGTGCGGGCGTTGAGCATGTTTGGTTCAACGCGCTGGATCCTGATTGAGAACACCACCAACCAGCCGCGAGAACTCGAATCGCCTGATGCTCTGACAAAGTTGTCGGTGACTGAACCGTCCAGCGCATCAGCCGATGTGCCCACGATGCTGCAGGCCGCGCGCGATTACATCGAAGCCAATAAGTCCGGCCGCACGGAGATCTGGATCTGCTCTGACATCCGTCAAAACGACTGGAACGCCGAAAGCGGCCGCTGGGCGACGTTGCGAGACTCGTTCCTCGAATTCAATCAAGGTGTGCGGTTCCACTTGCTCGCCTATCCGGATCTGGCCGCCAACAACGTGGCCGTGCGCGTCACCGATGTACGTCGCCTGCAGACGAGCGACAGTGCTGAGCTGCTGGTCTCGCTGCAACTGACTCGCGAAGGCGTCGTGGACGAAGAGAAGCAAGGCATCCCGTTGTCATTCGAGATTGAAGGGGCGCGTTCTGAGTTCACCGTCGAGATGACCGGCTCGAAGTTTGACCTCAAGGATCACCGCCTGCCGCTTGAACGCACTCATGAACGCGGCTGGGCGAAGGTTTCAATCCCGGCCGACTCCAACGCCGCTGACAACGAGTTCTATTTCGTTTTCGACAAGCCAACGCCGCGCGTGGCGGCGATTGTTACCGATGAACCGCAAGCAGCTCGACCGCTGCAACTGGCCGCTCAGATCTCACCCGATCCCCATCAACGCAGCAGCGCCGAGATTCTGACTCGCGAGCAACTCCCCCAGATCGACTGGGAAACGCTGTCCCTCCTGATGTGGCAAGGTCCATTGCCCGACGCTGACACCGCCAAGCTGGTGCAAGAGTTCGTCGACCGCGGAGGGCAGGTGATGTTCTTCCCGCCGCGCGTTGTCAGCTCGGACGACTTTCTCGGAGTGAAGTGGGGCGACTGGTCCGAGAAGTCCGATGGCGTGCCCATTGAAACCTGGCGTCCCGATCAAGACTTACTGGCGAACACTCAAAGCGGTGCGGCCTTGCCCGTCGGACAACTGCAGGTCCGCAACTTCTGCACGATCGAAGGTGAGACAACCCCGATCGCGTCGCTGAAAGGTGGTACGCCGTTGCTCGCTCGCGTCACCACCAACCGCGGCGGCGTCTACTTCTGCGGTACGACCGTTGGCGCCGGAGACTCATCAATCGCAACGGACGGCGTCGTGCTGTACGTGATGGTGCAACGCGCACTGAACTTGGGTGCTGTGATGCTGGGCAACGCACGCCAGGTGATGGTCGGCGACATCGGCGGTGAGCAAACCGTTGCGTGGCAAAAACTCGCCGGACCGCCGGAAGCGCTTTCGACGGAGTACGCCTTTCAAGGTGGTGTGTATCAGGCAGATGCGAAGCTGGTGGCCCTCAATCGTCCTGCTGCGGAAGATCAGGCTCCAGTGCTGGATGACGTGCGAGTCAGTGAACTCTTCAAAGGTCTCGACTTCGCGAGAGTCGACGATCAGGCCGGAAACCTTTCCGCTCTGATTCAGGAAATCTGGCGCGTGTTCTTGGCGTTAATGATGCTGGCATTGATCCTGGAAGCAGCTCTCTGCATGCCGCGCATCGCTCCGGATGCCACCTATTCGACCATGTCTGCCGCAGCCGCTGAATTCAACCAGAACGCGACAGCGCAGAACGCCGATCGCCCAGCCAGTTCAAAGGCGTGACCGAACTTGAGTTCGGGATCAAGATCGCAACTTCCAGCACCTTCATCGGACGGCAAACTCGCGGCGAATTCTCAATAATTCGTAGCTTGGACGCCTTCGCCCGGGCTGCACCGATGACGCACGGACGGGGCGTCCATGCTACGGTTTGTCGATGCCGTGCCCGACTGGACCGTACTATCGGGGAATGCAGAACTAGCCTTCGCGCATCGCCGCCTGCTCAGACACGAATTTCAGGTTCTGTTCGCGTTCTTTGGCAGCGGCATCGTCGTAGAGGAAGGGGATGAAGACGTAGCGACGCCCCTTGGTGACGACCGTGGCTTCATGCAGCAACGAGCACGAGAAGACAACCGCGCCGCCTGCCGGGGCCGTATAGGCCTGGGGACCAAATTCGGGGAAACGCAGGTAGCCACCTTCGTACTCGCCGGTGTTCAGCATCAGGCTCACCGCGAATCGCCGATGAGCCGTGCCCTTGGTCGTGTTGTCACGATGCGCGTTGAAGTGGCCTTCCTCAGAGGCGTCGTAGCAGGCCACTGTGTACCGCTCCATGCGAGTGGCCTGGAACTGTGTGGCCTTGTGCAACTCCGGCGCAAGCCGATCATGGATTCGCACCATGCACGAACGTCGCAGAGCTTCATCTTCGATTTCGTAGTCGCGTCGCCGCTTGTGGCTGTAGTCCAGAATGCCGACGGTCTTGCCGTTGATGTCGCGCATGAAACCGGAATCGACCCCGCCGCGAGTTTCATACGTCTGAATGAGTCGACGGCAGAGCTCCGGTTCAAACACTCGCGGGACGATCAGCACGGGAGCTTGTCCCAAGGCCAATGTCGGCGGACCAATGCGCGGCTGCTCCTGCAGGATCTGAAACACCTTCGCGGCATGCTGCTCAGGCGGTTCGTTGAAAGGCAGCGCCCGGATGACCCGTAAACGCGGATCGAGGATAATCGTGACAGGTCGCAAGGTGCCGTCCTGATCGAGTGCGCCCAATTCGCCCGCCACTTGACGGTTGAAGTCCCAGAAGAAGCGGAGGCTCGGCCATCCGGTTTGAGTTCGCTGCAATCGCTCGTCGTCCGGATCATGAGACATCCCGAAGAAGGCAGCTTCCCAGTCGTCAAACAGGTCCCGTCGAGCTGTGATGGCATCCAGGTACGCCCGTGTCGCCGGATCTCCGGCTGACTGGAAGACGGTCAGTACAACATGTCGTCCAGCCACAGTGTCGAAGTGAAATCGTGGATTTATCGAGGAAGCACATTCAAACCAGGGGGCTGGTTCGCCGTAGGTCAACAGCGTTGGTCGCATGGAGATCACTCAAAGGAAATTGCTGAGGTAGGAACTTGTCGTCACCGATTGGCTGGGCTTCAACGGTGAACCGTCTGACAAACTGGCTGGCTGCATTAGATAGTCGATCGGACGCCCCGCCAAATCCGGCGAGGTTCTTGGATTGCGCGCAGGAATTCTCTTCGAGGCACCGCAGGATGTCTGAGCCTCCAGCAAAAACGGAGGAGAGAGCCATATTTTGCTGATAGCGGGCACTATGACCGCGTTGCGTTCGCGATGGTCTTCTTCAGTAGATTTTTCCGGAAATTGGCGGAAGCGTGATCTGATCCCCGAACTGTTCGTTGGCTTGGCCACATCTCTCCTCGGCGAGGCCTTACCATGCTGCTTCCAGTTGGTACCGACGCTCCGATCTATCATCGACCGATCATGACGGGCGTTCTGGTGGCGGCCAATGTCGCCATGTTCGTCTACGGGGATTGCTGGACGAATCAACCCAATCGAGACCTGATCCTGCAGTTTGGCCAGGGCCTGCAACCCTATCAGTGGCTGACGTCGGCCTTTATGCATGCGGGGCTGGTGCATCTGCTCGGCAACATGCTGTTCCTCGTCGCGTTTGGAATCGTAGTCGAAGGCAAGCTCGGGTGGTGGCGCTTCGGTCTGTACTATCTGGGCATCGCGTGCCTGGAAGGTTTCCTGGTTCAGTATGGTTGTTTGGACAGAGAGTCTGGCGGTGCGCTCGGAGCGTCCGGCGCCATCTATGGATTGTTGGCCACAGTGCTGATCTGGGCACCTGAGAATGAAGTCGAGTACGTATGGATTCACTGCCGGTTTTGGGGGATGAATGATTCCAATTCGACGACCTATCTCAACTTCTGCGGGTACTTCCTGCTGAGTGAGTTGTTCTGCCTGTGGTGGCTTCGCTGGTCGATGTCGAGTCAGTTGCTGCATCTGGTGGGAGCAGTCGTCGGCGGGGCTCTGGCCGTCGCGTTGCTCCGCTGGAAGTGGGTCGACTGTGAGAACTGGGACCTGTTCTCGGTGATGGCGAATCGAAATACCCGCAGCTACATCGATCGATATCAACGCCGTGAAGCTGGCTCCGCAGAGCCGGACCTTTATGTCAAGCAACGCAATGCTCGTCGTGAACTGCGAACAGCAATTGCTCAAAAGAACTGGCCGCACGCGGCGACCATATTGCTCTCCATGACGATGGATGAGCGGTTGGAATGCACAAGCTCCGAAGTCATTGATGCCGCCGGGCATTGCCTGTATCGCCAGCAGCGGTTTGACGATGCCGCTCAGTTGTATGAGTGCCTCACCCAGACTTCGCCCGCAGAGCATGGTCTGGCGAAACTCAAACTGGCAGCGATCTATGTCGAAGTGAAGCAGCGACCTCAAGCGGCTCGGCGCGTGCTTGAACGAGTGGATCGCTCGGCGCTGGAGCCGGTTCTCAACAAACGCTGGCAGGAGATCGCTGACAAGGCAGATGCCTTGGTACAGTCTGGAGTGATGGAGCTTTCTTGTCGTGTGTGAGTCAAGGCGCTGTTAAAGTGAGATTGGGCTTACGTTGTGAATCCGCTTCAACCATTGGGCTTCTTGACGGGCGGATTGTTGGTCTGACCCACTCGCTATTCAGGAGCCGTCATCATGTCGGTCATCATTGGATCTTCCGCTCCCGATATTGAATTGCCTGACAACACGAACGAATTGATTCGCGTGTCGTCTTTATGGGCGAGCCGTCCGTTGGTGCTGATCTTTATTCGGCACTTGGGGTGTCCGTTCTGTCGCGCTCACGTCGCCGAGATCCGTGACGAGTATTCGCAATTCGAAGCTGCGGATTGCGAACTGGCCGTCGTGGCAATGGGTGATGTCCCGGCGGTCGCCGCTTTTCGCAAAGATTTGTCTCTGCCGTTCCGTATGCTGGCCGATCCCGAGCAACGAGCTTACCGGTTATTCGAACTGCCGCGCGGTGGCTTTAATGCCGTTGCCGGACCGCGCGTCTGGTGGGCCGGTCTGAAAGCGATGCTGAAGTTCGGCGGCGGCAAAGTCAGCAGTGACCCGATGCAACTGCCGGGGGCATTTGTCATCGACACGCACGGCGCCATTCGCTTCATGCATCATTCGAACAACTCAGCGCAATGGGCGTCGAACGCCGAACTGCTGCAGGCCGTGCGTGCGGTTCACCAGGCGGCGGACGCCCCCGCCATGCAGCCTGCGTCGTGACGTCGAGCATGCGACTTCAGGTCTATCAATAAAAAAAGGCCGGGACATTCAGTGTCCCGGCCAAGGAGCCGCGAGGCGAACCTCGCAGCGTGCCCATAGGTGATTCAGTTGCCTGCTGGTTTGGCGAAGTTGTAGTCCTTGTTTTCCGCAGAAAACGCCAGCGGTCCGAGTTGCGCGTCCAGCTTGATGTTCTTGAACGCGTAGTACTCGACCAGAGTGGTTTCATCGAGCCGTGAAGGATCGGCACCCGAGACGCTCTCGGGCCACGTGAAGTTGCGTGCGTACGTCGGAATCATCAACTGCTTGTCGATGTAGATGACGCACTTGCGATAATCTTTGTGTGCCTTGGCGTTCGCATACGTCGTTGTGAATACGAAGCAGGGGCGGCCATCGTATTGAGCATCGTCACGCGCTTCAGCCTGCACCTTGTTGCCGAGCGACAGGTCGTGCCGACGAATTTCCAAAGCCAGTTTCGCGAGTTCACGAATACCCGCCATGCGGATGTTGTAGCGGGATTCTTTCATCGCCAGGGTTGATTCCGGCTCCAGCTTCAACGGAGGCAGCCGACCACCGAACTTGGCGAGCTTTACGATCAGCCGAGGATCTTCACCGCTGACCGGGAACAGAATCTCGCGACCGACTTCGCCGCCCTTTTCAATCTTGAAGTACACACTGTGAGGCTCGTGCTTGAGCTTCAAGTGCATCGTTGTTTCTTCCTGCATCTCGCCTTCGATACGTTCTTCTTTGACGAAGGTGGCCGTGTAGGCCGGGACGAGATCCAATTTCGTGATCGCATTTTGAAGCATCGCGATCTGCAGCATCAGGGCGACCTCGCCCTCCAGTTTCAGCGAGGTGTCTTCGGGTGTTGGGGGAGCGTCTGGCTGGCGCTTATCCGCAAGGACAATTTCTGTCGCGCTGGCACCAATTGGCGGGGAGTCCACGGACATGTAGCCGATCAGCGCAGTCAAGGCGACAACAGCAGCCGAACCAGAGTTCTTCGTCAGCAGCTTGCTCCACGGAATCGATGCCCACAGTTTGCTTCGTGTCCGGACGCGGAAGTGCCCGGGCCGCGAGCGCAGTTCACGCAGCCGGCGCCGCGGAAGCCACCGCAAACATTTCGATGCCAGATTCCTGAAGGGGCGAAGCATTGAGGGACCCTAACGCTGATTTGCCTGCGATCCCGGTTCGACGACGCTGGTCCCGGCAATCCATGATGGTTGCGAGTCGGGATCAGAAATGAGCGTTGAAGTGAGTGGGCGTCTTGCCCCAGGCCAGTGCGTCGAACGGACTCCTCTATGTTTTCGACAATTGCATTACGTTTTTCGTAGAGTTTCTTGCTAGGTCGGCAGGTCGTGGGGTGAAGCGCCACGGGCTGCCTGCCTATCTCGGCACGCGTCCTTTCGGTGCAGAATCTCCGAGACCTTTCCCAAACCGCAAACTTCACGAATTCTGCGGAGCTTCACCTTGGCCCGGTGATGAGAGATCCGCCGCAAGATGTCGGGGAACCGCCTCCCTGAAGCGGAGCGACGGAGCCCGGAAAACACTGAACGGGATCGAATCAGGCGTTTCTAAATAGTTATTTCCTAAAGCTTTCGCATAGATCGCAAGCGGCGTACAGACGAGCTTGCTGGTCTTGCTCCGGCTTTCCTATTATCCCCGCGAACTGTCAGTCACGGTGGATTTGACAGACTTTGACGGTAGAGCAACGTTGCGCAACGGGGCTCGGTTTCTGCCAAGGGGATTTTGACGAGACCGTTTCATCCGGCCCTAACTCGACCGTTCGACAGGATGATTTGCCGCAGATTCTGAAATCGCGGCTCACGGTTCAAAGTCTGGTCTATCCTAAGCAGCAACCGCGTCGTGCTGAGTCGCGTGCTTGCAGCTTTCGAGCCAAAAGCATCCGAAACGGCTGATACCCACCGAACCCCTGGTTTGAACCCGTAGTTCG
>CAYLTY010000290.1:0-9638 GCA_964386705.1 uncultured Planctomycetaceae bacterium | reverse complement strand
GGCTCGTGAGTACCGATGCAGCACGGTCGGCACGACGACCACGTAGACCAGCAGCGGCGGCACGACATAACTGTTCGGCAATTCGAAGACGTACCGCAGGACGATGTACAGGAACGACATCGACATCGCCGTCCAGCCGTAGTTGAAGTAGATCGAACCGAGGAAGTAGCCAGGCTCCCGCTCGTACTTCATCCCGCATCCAGAACAGCGTTCGTGCATGCGGAAGAAACCGGCAAACAGCTCGCCCTGGCCACAGCGCGGACATCGCAAGCGGATGGCTCGGGAATACGCTTCGTTGAACGGAACTCGTGTCACGAATGAACTCTCCTCTGACTCCGGGCTGGCTGCCGGTGAAGTGCAACGGTCTTATCGACCTCAACTTGATACTGCAGGTTCGATTCAGCAAGCGGATACTCGTTGAGGATCGCTCTTCTATCACTTCTGATAATCCGGATTCCCGGCCCTGCGACAGTTTCCCGCTGATTTTGCTCATCTCCTGATGACGGCAGAACTTCGCCCTTCTAAGCTCCCCGCAGTTGCAAGAGTGCTTGAAACGGATTTCACAAGGCACAGCGGAGGCCAGCATGCAGTGGAAGCAGATCGGCGGCAAAGCGGGAATGGTGCTCGTGATTGCCAGCTTCGGAGCCGCCGGGGGATTTCTCGCCGCGAGCCGCCCGCTGCCGCAAGGCGGCGATGGCCGAGACCCGTTGAACGCGAACCTGCAGACGCTGCTGACAGCCTATTCCGAGCAGCCTGTTGCTCCGCTCCTGCCAGACGAACCGGCGAAGCCTGAAATCACGCCGACATCCGGCACCGGTCCCGACGTGGCCTACTTCCCCTCGGTAGTGTCCGCTAGTGCTACTGAGTCTGGATCGACGATCTCTTCAGAACAGCAAGCGATCTGGCAGCGGGAATTGGCAGATCTGCCGCCCGAGCAGTCGCACGAGATTCAGCAGTTGCGAACGAGGCTCGGCAGCATCGCCGCTCAATCGCTCGGACTGACCGCGCTGCAATCGACAAACGCGGAGCCCGAACTCGTCGACATTCCGCGAGACGGCTCTCTGAAGCCCGCCGAGCCGCGAGCCAAATTCACGGTTGCGGACGCCGAGCAGGCCATCCGTCAGGTCTCCGTTGAGGACCGGGCGCGTGGAGGTCAGTTGCGGGAGGTGATTGCAATTCATCAGCGCAATCTGGCGTTGCAACCGCTGCCGGGATTTCGGCGCTCCGTGTTCCTGTTGGCTCCGACTCCGTCTGAACAACGCCTTGACCTGCGTGAAGGCGTCTCGCAATCCACCGAGAACCCTCTGGATGTTGCGATCAGCGGTGCAGGCTGGTTCCTCGTAAAGGACGCCGTAACCGGCACGCAGCTTGTGACGCGGTGTGGGCTGTTAACGATCTCTGACGATCGGAAGCTCGCGATCAAGACGCTGCAAAGAGTGCTGCCACTTGAACCGGAAATACTTGTTCCCGCCAATGCGGAACGGCTGGAGATCCTTTCCAGTGGCGATTGTCAGGTCTGGAACGCCGAGTCCGCTGAGCCTCAGATCTGTGGTCGAATCAAACTGGCAAACTGTCTGAATGCGTCCCAGTTGCACGCTACCGACGATGGCTGCTACGTCGCGACCGACAAGTCTGGCCCAATCTGGCAAGCGGTGCCCGGCGAGCGAGGACTTGGAACCTTGCGGTCGCGCACGCTGGAACGGTCGAATGTGGACTCCGAGTACGAACTCGACCAGATCCGTCGGTTGTCACAGATGGCTGGTGCCGACGATGCTCCGCGCGTTCCACCGCAGTAGCGGTTCGTCATTCCACACGAGAGCCTGCCCCAATGACACTCCCCGCGACGTCTTCCCTTGCCCTGCGTGCTGTTCGGGCCGTTCTGTTTGACATGGACGGAGTGATCTATGTCGGCAATCAACTGCTGCCCGCCGTGCAAGAGATGTTTGATTACCTGGAGTCCTCGGGCCGCCAGTGGTTGTGCGTGACAAACAACGCCAGCAAGACCCCGCAACAGTTCGTCGACAAGCTGGCGGAGATGGGCGTGCGGGCTCGGCCGGAGCAGATCCTTGGCAGCGCTGAAGCCACTGCAGGATGGTTGCGCGAACAGGTCGATCGCAATGCCTGGCCCAACGGCAAGATCATCGTGATGGGGCAGGAAGGTTTGCAGTATGCACTGACGAGTCGCGGCTTCGAACTCACCGACGACCCGCATGCCGCGACTTACGCCGTCGCCGGAATCAACTTCAAGCTGACCTATGAAGACCTCGCTCGCGTCGCCTTGGCGATCCGCGCAGGAGCGAAATTCATCGGCACGAATTCAGATGCCAGCTACCCGACCGAACGCGGACAGTTGCCCGGTGCGGGCAGCATCCTCGCCCTGCTCTCGACGGCAACGGGCGTTGAACCGCTCGTCATCGGCAAACCCAATCGCGGCATGTTCGATCAGGCGATGCATCGCCTCGGCGTTCGGCCTTCCGAAACTCTGATGGTCGGTGACCGCTACGACACCGACATCCGCGGCGCGATCCCTCTGGGCCTGCAAACGGCCGGCATTCTCACCGGAGTCACTACCCGCCCCGAATGGGAAGCCGCCACTCCGCAGCCCAGCTACATCGTCAATGACCTGCCTCATCTGCTGACCCTGTTCCGCGCAGCCGACGGACGCTAACAGTTCGACGTCCGCCGCGAATCGCGATAAGCGATGTCTCCAGTGAGTCCTCCGCCGCGTTGATTCGCGGACGCTCATTTATGT
The DNA here is from genome assembly GCA_964386705.1 of uncultured Planctomycetaceae bacterium. Lineage (GTDB taxonomy): Bacteria > Planctomycetota > Planctomycetia > Planctomycetales > Planctomycetaceae > AM-0621. Next base: position 6,886 of record CAYLTY010000290.1, on the reverse strand, counting down.
CTCGACAATTCCGAACCACGCTTCGTGTTGAGAGAGCTACCATGTTGCAACACGTCGATCGCAAGGCGCCCTGGCTGTTCATCCTGTGGTGGACGATCTTCGGAATGTCAGCAGCGCAAGCTCAGGATTTCGCCCAATGGCAACGGCAGCCCAAAGAATGGACCGGCGCATCGGCGACGGCGCAGTCCGCAACGCTTCAGGGGAGTAGCTGGTCGTACTTGATCGCGCCGAGCGAAATCTCGAACGCCGTCATCAACACAACGGTGACGATCGAAGAGCCCGCAAAGCAGTTTCGATTCTTCGGAGAATCGTGGTCTGTGTGGCCAGATCACACCTATGGAGATCAGGGCTTCGACGCAGGGTTGCTGCTTAGAGGAGACGCCAAAGGGACCAGCGGCTACCGGGTGCAGTTGTCTCACAAGCTGCAGGAAGTGGCGCTGGTCCGATTCCCGGATGGCGGTTACTTGCGCAGCGTTCCCTGTGAAGTGAAATTGAAAGCCCCGATCCAGTTGGTGGTATCTGTTTCAGGTCGCGTCATCAAAGTGTCAGTCGATGGCCGTGAACTCATTCAGTATGTCGATCGGCTGGAGCCGGTCGTGACAGCAGGGACGTTTGGAATCGGCGTCTGTAGTGCCGCTAAGGCCACGTTCTCCGAAGCCAGTCTTGCGGCCGTGGACGCCGCGGTTGTTCCAGCCGCTCAGCCACATCGTCCGAGCTTCCGAGTGCGGACATGGCTGGGCGGTCGACCGTGGGTCTTCGATGGTGACGAGCCCGTTCTGCTGCTGCCGTCGCCGGAGTCGTCTTACATCAACAACGTGAAGCTCAAGCCCGGATACAAGCCGCAACTGAGTTGGAACAGCCACTGGGATACTCAGAACCAGGGCGCGTACGCGGAAGCAACGAATCATACGGCTGACGTAAAGACCAGCGGTGGCGGCGAATCGTTAACAGCCACATGGCGAGGAAAACACACCAAGGAGCGTTTTGGAACGAACACTCGCCTGCAGATCAGTTTCGATAAGGAACGTGGCACCTATGTCTATGACACTGACAGCGAACTCGAAGTGTTTGCTGGTGAGCCTTTCCAGTTTCGCTATGGCTACGATTTCGAGCACCATACGCCGCTCGATCCTTTCAACTGGCAATACCTGATTGCCCGCAAACGCGGCGGCGAGTTGTATCATCGTCCTGTCTATCCCATTGATCCGGGGCCGCAGAACGACCTTGAGCAGTATCACGGCTTGCGCGTCTGGTACGGTCGGCACAACGAGCGTCTGCAGGTAGCTCCTGCTGTTGAGTATCAGATCGATCCCACTTGGAATTTGCTCAAGCTGGATGCGAGTAAGACCGTCGCCCGCAAGCTTAACACGGCGGTCTGCGCGGCATTCTATGATACTGGCGTGAGCTTCGAACCTGAGACGGCGCTACCGGGCACGAAGGTACGCGTGAAGTATCGCTACACCGGGTATCCCGCTGGTGAAGCCGAGAAACTGTTTGAGCAGTCGAGGGTCTATTCCAGTCCGACTCTGGATCCGAATCACTACTACATCTTCGCGGACGAGTGGCCGAAGTTGACGTTCGGCAAATTCGTGCCGATGAGTCAGACGTGGATCTACGGTCGCACGCCGTTCATGACCGCTCACAATCAGCGACCGACCTACGAGTTGGAAAAGAACTGCGGCGCAGGCAGTGGCTTCGCGATGAAGCTTGGTCCCGCAGCCTTCGGCAAAGCTAACTGGCCGCTACCTCAGCCATTGGCACCCGGGCGCTACGTGTTGACCGCACTGGTTAAATCCGACAACGCCCACGGCCCCGGTGGCCGTATCGAATTGGAAGCGACTCAGGCCAAGACCAACAAACGTGTGGCGGCGGCAACACACTTCGTCGGCAACGGCTCATTCGATTGGAAGCAGCAAGGGTTCGTGTTCACGCTGCGGGAAGAAGCTGCGGCATTGAATATCGGCTTCGGGAACTCAGGCACTGGTGATGTCTGGGTGACCGATGTTGAACTCCGCCCGCTTCCCGAGGGAGAACCTTTGCCACCGGGTGTGGCCAGTCAGGCCCAACCAGCGCCGCAACTCGCGTTGCCGGCTCCTGCAGGCACGCTGGCCGACTACCGCATGGAAGAAGGTCGGGGACTCGACGTCTTGAACTCCGCTGGCGGCGAACATCTCTCGCTGGCCAATCTCAAGTGGGCCAAGGATGGCAATCGTCCCGCCCTGCTCTTCGCCGACAATCCAACCGGCCAGCAGAGCTACCGCCGGGACAGCAGTCTGGCCCGGTTCTACCTGGACCATCCGGCGTACGAGAGCAAAGGTTCGCTGCCTGTAGCGACAGCGGGACACCACGGCGGTGGGCAGGTCCTGAAAGGGCTGACCTTGTCCGCCTGGATCAAACCCGCGTCCGAAATGGGCAAGAGCACGCACGGTGGCAAGGGTGACATCATTGGCTACGGCGCCCGACGGTTCATCCTGAGCCTCCACAACCAGCGTGCTCCGTACCAACTGGCCGCGCGTCTTAACGTGAACGATGTCTTCGTTTCCTCGGCCACATTGGACGCCGACCAATGGCATCACGTCGCCCTGACTGCCGAGCCAAACGCCGGACAGTGGCAGGTTCGAGTATTTCTCAACGGACAGCAGGTTGCCGAGGGGCGGACAACCAAGTTCGCGGCGGACGGACCCGTTCCGCATTCGATCATTCTCGGAGCGGAGATCTTCTACTTGCATGATGCCTACTATCGAGGACTCATCGGCCGCACGCTGGTCTTTGATCGGGCCTTGACGCCCGCTGAAATCAGCCAACTCGCACAATAGCCACGAACTCTGACTCGCCTGCTCGGGTGATATCAGTCGAACCTGCCATCCGTCGCTCAATCTTCTTAGCTTGATTCCATTTACGGAATTTCTGTTACTCGACAGAAACGGGTTCACTCTAGACTGGAAGCAAGTCGAGACTCGCATAAACATGCCTGCCCCCGTTGGCGCCCTGCCAACTCATCCCTCCCCCACCGATGCCTGCCTTATGAAGCTCGTCAAATCGTTGTTCCAACGCTTTGTCTGGTTGCTGTTGATCACGGCTTGTTGTCTCAGTCAACAAGCTAGCGCCGATCAAGCCGCGCCACCGTCTTTCTGTCGCGATGTGCTGCCGTTGCTGACTAAGCTGGGCTGCAACCAGGGTGCGTGTCACGGCAAGCTCGCCGGTCAGAACGGATTTCGGTTGTCACTGCGCGGATTTGCTCCGGAATGGGACCATCCGTGGATCACTCGTGAGTTCTACGGACGCCGTATTGCGGGGGCTCAACCCGAAGAGAGCTTGTTGCTGTCCAAGCCGCTGGGAATTGTGCCTCATGCCGGAGGACGATTGCTCAAAGCGGACAGTCGTGAAACTCGGCTGCTGGCGGATTGGTTGAAGGCGGGTGCCCCCGGGCCGATCAAAGATGAAGCGATAGTTACAAAGCTGATCGTCTCGCCCACGAATGTGGTGTTGTCTGCGAATCAGTCGCAGCCGCTGACGGTTGAGGCGGAATACTCTGATGGCCGCAAGAGGGACGTCACCTGGCTGACGAAGTTCGCAGCGAATGATTCAGCGGTCGCTGATGTTGATCGCGATGGCAAACTGACAGCGGTGCGTTCGGGTGAGACGGCGGTCGTGGCCACATTCGATGGTCAGGTAGCGACAGCGATTGTGACGATTCCGTTCGGTTCACAAGCAGTAGTCACACCATCGAATCTCAGCGGCGCGATTGATCCGCATGTCTTTGCGAAGCTGACCGCGTTGCGCATCGAATCGGCTGGTCTTGCGTCTGACGAAGAATTTCTGCGGCGAGTGTTTCTGGATTCGATCGGAACTCTGCCGACTCCTGATGAGACCAAGGCTTTCCTGGCTGACAGCTCTGCTGATAAGCGAGCGAAGCTGATTAACTCACTGCTGGAGCGGGCGGAGTTTGTCGATTTCTGGACATTGCAATTCGCGGATCTGTTTCAGAATCGAAAAGAGCGTGACCACGACGTACGCGGCACCAAAGGCGTGCGGCAGTTTCATGCGTGGTTGAGACAGCAGGTTGCAGCGAATCGCCGCTGGGATCAGCTGTGTCGAGAGATCCTCACCGCTGAGGGCAGCAATGCTGATAACCCGGCTGTGGGATACTTCATCGTCACTGTCGGTGAGCACGGTGAGGCAGAACGGTCGGAGGTTGTGGCATCGGTCGCTCAAGCGTTCCTGGGTACTCGAATTGGCTGTGCTCAATGTCACAACCACCCGCTCGAGAAGTACACGCAGGACGACTACTACCATTTTGCAGGCTTCTTCAGCCGCGTTCGCTTTGACCGCAAGCCTCCCGAACAGGACGCGACCATCCTGCTGACAGCAACCGGCGAGACGTTTAACTGGCGGCGTGAACGCGAGAATGCTCAGAAAGAAATCGCGCAGCTCGAAGCCGCAATCGCAGCTACTCAGGACGAGGCTAAGCTCGCTGAGCTGAAAAAGAAGCTGGAAGAACAGACCAAACGGATCGCGGATCTTGATAAGCGTCTGGCTGAGCAACTGAAGCGTCCCGTCGGCACGGGACAGCCGCGCACCGGGCAGTTCCTAGCCGCTCGTCCGCTGGATCGCAGCGAGACTCCGGTGGAAGCCGGCCAGAATCCGCGAGTCGTGCTGGCGAACTGGATCGCGTCTCCGTCGAATGAGTTCTTCTCGGGTGCGATTGTAAATCGGGTCTGGAAGCATTTCCTGCGGACGGGGCTGGTTGAGCCGGTCGATGACCTGCGAGCGACCAATCCGCCATCGAACCCGGCACTCTTCAAGTCCTTGCAGAACGAATTGGTCAGCAGTGGTTTTGACCTGAAGCACCTGATGCGGCTGATTCTGAATTCTCGCACTTACCAGTTGGCTTCGGCCACTACACCAGCGAACGCCAACGACACACGGTTCTACTCGCATTACTACGCTCGCCGTCTGCAGGCCGAAGTCTTGCTGGACGCGGTCAGTGATGTCACCGCTGTGCCGGAATCCTTCTCGGGTTACCCCGTGGGAGTGAAAGCCCTGCAGTTACCGGACTCGGGGTTGAACTCGTACTTCCTGGCGACCTTTGGACGATCAGAACGCGTCACGGCTTGTGCCTGCGAGCGTCAGGGTGAGATCACGTTGCCACAGTTGCTGCAGATGCAGAACGGCGAGACTGTGCTGTCCAAGATTGCGTCTGGACAAGGTCGGCTGGCGGAACTGATGAAGTCGACTGCGGACGACAACACGGTCATCGAAAATCTGTTCATCGCCTGCTTCGCCCGCCGACCGACTTTGGCTGAAGCCGATGCCGTGCGGCAGTCGTTGAACGGTGATGGCAGCCGCGAAGAGAAGTTGCGTGATCTGTTTTGGGCGTTGCTGAACTCCAAAGAATTTGCCTTCAATCACTGAGACTCGCTCAGGAGCTGAACTTCATGCAATCGTTGAATCGTCGCACGTGCCTGCAGGTGGGCGCTCTGTCTGCGTTCGGAGTGTCCCTGCCGACGTTGCTGCGTGCTGAGTCTGAAACCGCATCGAAGCCTGCGGGAAATCAGCGGCTGAAGTCCGTGATACTCGTCTATTTAGGCGGCGGGTTGTCACATCATGACAGCTTCGACTTGAAGCCCGAAGCACCCGAAGAAATCCGCGGCAAGTACAAGCCGATCGATTCGAATCTAACCGGCCTGCAGGTTGGTGAACTGCTGCCGATGATGGCTCAGACGATGGACAAGGTGTGCCTCGTTCGATCGGGGGCTCACAACAACGACCACCACGAAACCGCGACCAACTGGGTGATGTCTGGCCGCTTTGGCTCCGCGTTCGGTGACTGGCCGGCGATGGGAGCTGTGGCTGCTCAGCAGTTGGGTTTCACGGGCAGCGTACCGCCGTATGTGGCAGTGCCGCGCAATCCGAGCTTCACCTGGGAATTAGGCAAGAGCGCCTTCCTCGGCGGTCGTTTTGAATCCTTCAAGGCGGGTGATCCGAACGAGCAGAACTACCGCGTGCGAGATATCTCGCCGGGTGAACCGCTCAGCGATGCCCGGGCTGCTCGCCGAAGCAATCTGCTGAAGTCCGTCGATGGTCTGGCGACGAAGGTTCAAGGCAACGATCAGATCGCGACCTACGACGAGTTTCATCAACGGGCGGCGAACATGATCCTCTCATCCACCGCGCGTGAGGCTTTCGCGATTGAGAAAGAGGGGGACAAAGTTCGCGACCGTTATGGTCGCAACACGTTCGGTCAAAGCTGCCTGCTGGCTCGCCGCCTGATCGAATCGGGAGTGCGGTTTGTCACCGTCAACTTCGGTGGTTGGGACCATCATGCGAAGATCTGGGAAGGACTCGAAAAGAAGCTGCCCGAGTTCGATCGCGGTTTCTCGGCTTTGGTCGATGACACGACCAGTCGCGGCCTACTCAACGAGACTCTGATCGTCTGCATGGGCGAGTTCGGTCGCACCCCAAAGATCAATAAGGACAACGGCCGCGATCACTGGGCTCCCGCCGCGTCGATGCTCTTCGCAGGCGGCGGCGTGAAAGTGGGTCGAGTGATCGGTGCTACCGACAAGCACGGTGCCTACGTGACCAACAGGCCCATTGCACCGGCCGATGTGTCGTACACGGTGCTGTCGCACCTGGGCATCGATCCGCGACGTCACATTCATACGCCCGATGGTCGCCCGGTCGAGATTCTGGACTCTGGAGAACTGATTCGTGATCTGTTTGCGTAAGCCTCTGCAGAGTCGATGGCTGGTATCATCGTTGTGCGTCTGCGTCGTCACGCTGAGTTCGATGGTCCAGTCTCAGGACAAGAAGCCCGACAATCTGCCGCAGCTTCTAGTGGCAACTCCGCTGGGCGTCTCCGCCGCCATGGCCGTGGCACGCG
>CAYLTY010000289.1:0-9795 GCA_964386705.1 uncultured Planctomycetaceae bacterium | reverse complement strand
GACAAGACCAATCTTCCGACTTCTACCCCGCCCATCTTCTGCACGGCATTGCGTGCTACCCTGCCGCGCGTTGGGCAAGGGACGGCGAGGCAGCTGAGCGCCAGCCTCTTAGAGTCGATCAACCCAACTCGGCAGAACGGTAAAGATGTCGTTGACGAGTGTTTGATTGGCGCTGTCAACAATTGCATCCTGGGCGTCGATTTGAATGGTGTTCGTCGCACCGCCGCCGTCGATCGAATCTACTCCGCCGGGAAGATCGCCGAATCCTCCGCCGACCAGTGAATCCGCGAGCGAACCGCCTCTCAACGTGTCGTTGCCCTGGCTTCCCACGAGTATCACCGGGACGCTCGCATTGACTGCGGAGATCTGATTGGCGCCGGCACCGCCGATCAGCACGGCGAACTCGATACCAGTAGCGGTATCAGAGTCGCTCGCCGCGGATTGAAGTGTCAGGCCTACCAGTGTGAAGTCGGTATTCGCTTCCTCATACAGAGCGTCGAAACCCGCTCCTCCGGCCAGCAGCACGTCAGCCGCACCGCCACCGGAGATCACGTCATCGCCATCTCCACCATCAATCGCATCGGCCTTGGATCCACCCAGCAGCGTGTCGTTGCCCGCTCCGCCGGACAGCACCAGCAAAGCGTTCGACTGGCGACCATCGAAGAGGTTATTCGACGCACCGCCATTCAACAGAATGCGTTCGATGTTAAAGATCAAGTCCGAGCCTAGATTCGACGAAGTCAGAGCGGTGGGTGTAATGACAAAATTCGTATCCAGCACTTCCTGAATACGGTCCGCAGTGCCATTGCCACCTTCCAGTGCATCGTTGCCGACACCGCCCTGCAAGGTATCGTTGTCGTCGCCACCAAAGAGCGAGTCATTACCCACATCACCAAACAGCGCGTCGGTCCCACTGCCACCGGCGATAGCATCATGCCCCTGGAAACCGTTGATCCGGTCATTTCCCGCATCACCATTGAGAGTATCATTATGGGGGCCGCCTAGCAGAGTATCATCGTCTGCACCGCCACTCAGGATCCCGTTCTCGGTCTGGCCTGACAGAAAGTCGTTGCCGGCACCGCCCTCCAGGATGTCAATTCCGGCCCCGCCCGCGATCACATCGTTGCCCTCGCCGCCCACCAGTGAATCAATGCCAGTCTGACCGTTCAGGTTGTCGTTTCCACTGCCGCCGTCCACACTGTCATTACCATTTCCCGAGATGATGGTATCATTTCCACCAAGGCCCAGAATTGAATCGTGACCGGTCAGAGTTGTAATCAGGTCCGCCGCCGGAGAGCCCAAAATCGTGTCGCTTTGACCGCCTCCGGAAATGGTGGCTCCCAGACTGGCTGTGAAACCGCTCAGGTCAATGCGATTGCGACTGAGGCCACCGCTGAGATTGGCCAGTTCGATGCCTGTGAACAGGTCGGTTGTTTGAGTGACTTCGCCGTTGCGCGCGACCAGCGACGTATTCGTCAACGTCAGGTCCTGATCGATGGTCTCTTTGACCGTATCATTGCCACCACCACCGCTGAGTACATCGTTGCCGCCGCCACCCATCAGTACATCGTTGCCGCCCTGACCGCTAAGCACGTCCGCCAGTGCACCGCCAATCAGCGTATCATTGCCGCCGCCACCATGCAGGGTGACCGGAAGGCTTGCCGCGGAGGCGTCGATGAGGGCACTGGTGCCGCCGCCGAGGATCAGAATCCCTTCAAATTCGATAAAGAGATGCTCATGCAAGGGGCCGCCTGCGACGAATGCCAAATTCTTGGACGTGATCACGACGTCCGAGTTGGTGCTCTCGATGAGCAGATCAATTCCCTCGGAACCATCCAGGAGGTCATAGCCGCCTTCACCCGAGATGGAGTCGTTGCCTTCGTCACCACTGATCGCATCCTCTCCGGAGCCACCGAGTAATGAGTCATTACCAGTGCCACCCCGCACGGTATCATCTCCGTTGCTGCCCGACAGGGTGTCGTCGTCCGCACCACCCTCAAGCAAGTCCTGGCCAGCTCCGCCGTCAATCGAGTCTTTGCCGGAATCGCCAAACAGCGCGTCGCCAAACTGGCTACCGAGGATTGTGTCCGTTCCGGCTCCACCTGTTACCGTGACCCCGGTGATGGCCGGAAAGTCCGCCACCGTAACGCCGGTCAGGTCAATCAGATTGTTACCAGTGCTACCCGTGATGGTGATCGTGCTCAGCGAATTGGCGAAGAATTGATACGACGTGGACACCACATCGTTAATCTTGACCTCGACGGCGTCACCAATTCGAGCCACTCGCACGGACTGGTTATTAAACAGCGTGATATTCAGTCGCGGTATGACAACGCTGACCGCAGCGGCAACCTTCAGCGTGGCCTCGCCCTGCGTGAGAACCTGAAACGTTTCGCCGCCGATGATCTCATCCGTGCCGCGCGTCCAGCCCACATCAATCACGACCTGATCGCCGCTATTGCCTTCAACCGTCAGCGAATTACTCGTCGAAGACAGGTTCAAGACTTCCAGTTGATCAACCACCAACGCATTGTTACCCGTCCCGGTGATGTCGATCGCTTCGAGATCGATCAACCGATTGTCTGCAATGGCGTTCAAGACAATCGACGCGCCACTCCCCAGGAATTTGGCAGTATCATGTCCGCGACCGCCAGCCACACGCAGGAAGTTCAAGTCCGTTACTTCCAGAACGTCGTCACCCTGGCCGCCGTAAAGCACGTCTGGCCCACCGTCGCCGGTGAGTGTATCATTATTCTGAAAACCAACGAGCACATCTTTCGTCGCCGCGCCTCGATTGGCCACGAGCGGTTCCGCGGCGGCAGTTCCTGATTGCGTCCCCGGCGTACTCGTAAAGGCGCCACCGAAGACCAGATAGGACTCACCCGCATAATTATCACCGAACAGGAACGCGCTTTCTGCGCCGATCAGAATATCTTCGAACCCGTCACCGTTGACGTCACCCACCGCACTTAAAGACTTTCCGGCATAATCCAGGAAACCATTCGCACGGAAGATGATGCCGTCTGTATCCGTCAACGTTTCCAGATTATAGCTCGGTGCCAGTGCGCCATTCTTTCCGAAGAGTACATAGGCGGTGCCTGTTCCACCTGAGGGCCCAACTCCCTGATAGCTGTCCGCAAGAACAAGATCATCAAACCCGTCGCCATTGAAATCGCCCCCGTTGCTCAAAGCGATATGAGTTGCTACAGATGGATTGACGCTATCAAGCCGAAACCCGTTCGTGCCGTTGACCGATGCAACACTCAAACTGGGAGCGAATCCGTTCTGCTTGCCGTAGATGACGTAGGCCACCATTCCGTAGAAGGAGCTGAAGTTGTCGACCTGTCCGCCTCCGACGGCCACATCATCGAACCCGTCGCCGTTGATGTCTCCGGCCGAGCTCACAGCGGTACCAATTCGAGCTCCGCGCTGACTTCCATCAATGCGAAATCCGTTGGTACCGTCCATCGAACCGAGATCTAGGTTCCCGAGCTGGCGGTTATTTCCAAAGACGACGTACGAGTGACCAGCGTTAGAGCCGGTATCATCATCCGTGATATCCCCGCCCGGAAGTCCGATCAGAAGATCGCCGAAACCATCTCCGTTCACATCTCCCGCCGGTCTGAACGAGCTGCCAAAAAAGTCATCCGTCTGAATGCCGGTTAATGCGAGAACTTCCGTATTATCGAGTTCTGCCAGGTCGACTTGAGCGCTGAAGCCGTCCGACGTTCCGAAGACCACGTACGCGGCCGTGCGTGGAGTCGTCTGGTTCGGTGCCGTACCAAATGACCTGATGGCGAGATCACCCAGACCATCTCCGTTGAAGTCCCCGATGGAACTCAAGGCATCCCCCACTCCAGGGAACGGCGCAGTGCTGTTGATTCGAAATCCGTTATTACCGTCGATCGTTTCCAGATCGAAACTGGCGCCGAAGCCCGTGGTTCTGCCGAAGACCACAAAGCAACTCAGGCGGCTCTCCCCGGCGAGAGTGCCATCGAAGACAAGATCGTCTATACCATCGCCGTTGATATCGCCCACAGCTCGTGTGGGCTTACCAGAAAAGTCAATGAAGTAATCGCCGTTGATACTGAACCCGTTGATACCGTTCAGAGAACTCAATTCGATAATCGGATCGAAGCCCCCGGCTTTCCCGAAGACGACATACCCTTTGCCGAATGACTGTTCGAGTTGACCAAGATTATAGGGTGCGCCAATCAGCAGATCCTCGAAGCCATCCGCGTTGACGTCTCCGGCCGACCGTACGGCGGACCCCGCGTTGTCGTTGTATTCCTCGCCATCGAGACGGAAGCCCGTGGTGCCATTCAGAATGCCTAGGTCGATTCGCGTCGCGGCGGCCAGCACCAGGCGTGGTTCCAGACCTTCAGCCTGAGCGGTCAGCACCGAAGCGTGTCCGGTTGCTGCCTGCGTCAGCGAATGTCGATGTGTTCGGGAACGGCGGACTTGAGGTCGATTCTGAAGTGCCAACAGCCAGTTGATGAGCAGCATGAAGGGGGTCCGAAGAGCTAGCGGAGGTCGATTGTGAACTAAAAGGCAGGCGTTCTCGCCATCCCGGCAAGGTCTAGGCGGAGAAAGGGGCGGGAAAGATACGCGGAATGGGTGGACAAACGCCAATAAAGGCTGGCGATTTTGAACGATTGACCAGACGCCCAATAAGGAGGCTAGGTAACACGCGTGGCTCTGCTGTGGCGGGTCTGGTGGACCGGTCGCGGCGGCCAGGCAGTTCGTCGGAAGCAACGCGAGCCAATGAGGTCACTGCCGTGCTCGACCCGCGTCGTCAGCATCCGGCCTGGGGTGGTCACAAGCCGTAGCATGGACGCCCCGTCCGTGCTCCACCTATTACCCACGGACGGAGCGTCCATGTTACGGAGATCGAGCCCTGCCAGACTTCCAACCAGCAGGCGACTGCTCGCTTCTGCCGAACTCAGACTCCCAACAACTGACCCCCACTGACATGAGTTTGTTTTGCTCAGGTAAGCAAAATTGATCTGAAGCAGGCTTAAATCAGGTAAGCCAGAGAGACCGTAACGGCCTTGAGGCTCGAAAACTGGCCAGCGAGTCCGGCAAGTCGGCGGCAGTTTCAAGGTCAGGTGCCGCGCAGCCGATTTCAAGGGCACGAAAGCTGGTCCACTGGACCGGTAGGCTTGAGAGAGGAACTCTCGAATTTGAAGTGTTCGAAAGGAGCTGCTGATGAGCGAAGAACAAATCCGTGATCTGCTGGAAGAGTTTTCTGAAGAAGAACTGGCCGACATTCTGGACTTTGTGGAAGAAGTCGGTGGTTTTGAGAACGCCGAAGCTGCTCTGTCCAGCTTGGAACAAGTTCGCAAAGCGGCCTAGTTCCGCTTGACGGCGATCAACCCGCGATAGCCATAAAACGTCAGCTCGATCCAATCCGCACACGCGGAGCGGATCGGCTGACGTTTGTTCGTTTCCGGCTGGCCTTTGCGGCGAGCTGAGCCACACTCAATGTCAGTCTCCTCTGACCAGTCGGCGGGTTGTGAATTGCGGACGGGTTTGGCTGTCGTAACGGCGGAGTCGGATTACAACTCCGCCCGCGCCCTGGAAACGGGAGAACACAAACGTATGGTCGCTCAAGGAACGTGCTGATGTTGCAGAGTCGCTACCTGGCCCGATGGTTAGGAGCGTGCGTGGTTCTGATGCTCTCAGTCTGCTGGTTCACAGACTTCGCAGCGGCACAACCACCGGTCACCGCACCGGACACCACCTTGATCCGTGATTCCAAAGCGGAAGAACTCGTGGGCGGGCAACTCGCCCAGATAATCGAACAGTTCAAGTACGTGGCGATTGTCGGCGTGCTGATCCTGTGCGGACTGGGCCTGCCGCTGCCGGAAGAAGTGCCGATCCTGACGTCCGCAGTCCTGTCGAAACTGGGCATGCTCGACCCGTGGTGCGCGCTGACCGCTCTGGTCGTTGGCGTGATGCTCGGCGACTCCGTCATGTTCCTGATGGGACGCCATTGGGGACCGCGCCTGCTGGAACACCGTTTCGCGCAACGCATGTTACCCGTGGAACGTCGCGAAAAGATTCTGGCTCTGTTCGGCAAGTACGGCGCCTGGATCATCTTCGCCGCCCGCTTCATGCCCGGGCTGCGAGCCCCCTTGTTCCTCACCTCCGGCACGATGGGCGTGCGCTTCTGGGTCTTCTTCGGCATGGACGGAGCCGCGATGCTCGTCAGCGTGCCCACCAGCTTCGGCCTGGCCTACTTTTTCACCGACCAGCTGGAGCAAGTCCTGGAAGCGAAAGATCACGTTCAGCACTACGCCTTCGGTGCTCTGGCCCTCTTCGTAGTGGGCGGTCTAGTCGCCAAAAAACTCTGGCAGAGCCGCACCAAGCCCCCCGTCGAAGCCCCCCAAACGCCCGTCGCGAAGTAGCACCCGCCGGGTTGCCACTTTGCCTGCGGATCGGGTGGCACGCCCAGAGCAAGGCGATGGTCGTGGACACCGGTAAGCAACAGCCACCCCCTTTTCGACGGTCAGCGCGCGCTATCCATTCGCCGCAGCTACCAGAACTTCCACCATGGGCGTTTGTCTCGTCCTGGCTCCACGAGCTTGATCTTACCAATTGGTGTGCCCGGCGGCAGATCTTTCACCTGCTCGTGAATCTGACCCGCGATCGAGAAGTGAACTAAGACGCTGCACGTTTCAACGTTCTCAGGATCGAACGCTCCGCCGAGCACAAGCGGATGCTTGAAACTCAGACACTCATTGGCACCGGGGCTCATTCCAAGTGCTGCTTGACCGTCCACGACATCCGGCATAAACCAGCGGTCTGCGTTTTCTGCAATCTCGGCAGCAGATTCAAACGTGGTATGATCTGTGGCGATTCGCTCAACGTTTCCGGAAACGACGTCGAGAAAGTGAATCGACCCATCATCTGCATGCCGCAATAACGCATCACCGGCTTTCGTCACTCGCCAAAGATGAAGCTTGGGCTCTACGAGCCAGCCCCAGTCGTCCAGAACGGCATCGCTAGCAACGTCCGTCTCTGCAAGGTACCGCTGATAGTCCATGCGCTTGACCTTGGTGTCGAATCAGGTGTGAACTCGGCGGGTGCGTTGAAATAAGCCGGTCGCACCCTAATTCGAATATGCACGCTTAATTCTAATTTACTGTTATCACATAGTTGGTCAATAACAGAGTCGACGTCAGCTGAGCGGCAAGGCGCTAGCCGCCGGTTCTGCTTGCCGACGACCGAGTGGCCGAATACGGTAAGCGAGCCTACCTTGCGATCCCAACACTCGGCGGCGTTGAGTGAAGACACAGATCTGAGTGAAGGCACAGATCCTTGTCTCATCGGGTTGCATTCTCAGGACCGCCGTTCGGCGGGGCAAGGTGTGAGGCCAGATCTGCGATACGATATTCTACTCTCAGGATATGTTCCCTCGTTCCGCGTTCCGCCGCCAGCACACGATTCCAGACGTTGATGGAACTCGTCAGTATAAAAATGAGTATTCCCAGAAGTGCCCAAAGAACGCTGTCGAGGGAGGGATACTGTATGCCGAAATAGATCAGCAGGAAAGCGGCAAATGCGCTTACGCCAACCAGGGCTTTGCTCAGGCTTTGCATGGTCCGCAAAGGCTCGGCTCCCCGGCGCAGAATATACAAAATCCAACCGGCCATGAGGATGAGCATCAGCAAGTTCAAGCCCCATGTCCAGCGATGCTCGGAATCGAGCAGCAGGCCACAGATAGCACCCGGAATTCCGATCGCCAGGCATACCAGAGAAAATACATAGTACAGTCTGTAGGCGCGGGGTAACGTCGGCTCGACAATCTGTGCGAGTTCATCCCGGAAACGCTGCTGCCGATCCGGGCTAATTGGTTCGGCGCTAAAGAGGTTGTCGCGCAAGTGATTCATGTGCGGCATCTGAAATCTCCTTCTTTAAGGATTGCCCCAAGGGCCTTCTTGGCGTGATGAAGACGCGACTTAACGGTCCCGGATGGAATTGCCAGCACTGAGGCAATCTCCTCAATGCTGAGTTGCTGAAGAAAGAACAGCGTCAGCGCTTCCCGCTGAGGCAGGGAGAGCAGATTGAGGCCGGCGTGGACAGCAGCAGCGTCTTCAGGAGTGAATTCAGGCTCGTGATCGCTGTCGTTCGGGGCGGGCTCTACCGCTGCATACAGCCGGAGGTCGGCGTCGCGGTGACGCAGGAGCGCGAGCGCGTGGTTACGAGCACACCGGTAAAGGAATGCGGGAAGCGCACGGGCGTCTCGAAGTGTGGGCAACGCTTTGAAGACAGACACCCAGGTCTCCTGAACCAGGTCCCAGGCATCGGCCTCCGACCCCACCATGCGGCGCAAGTAGTACAGCAGCGGCTTCTCGAAGAAAGTGACCAATTCGTCCGCCGCCTGGAGGTCTCGCCGCTGGCAGCGGAGCACAAGCAGTTCACAGAGTATCAGTTCCGCCTCGGTCATCGTGACATTCCTCGTTCTGGCCTTGGACGCAGAACAGGATGCGCGAGCCGCCAGCAATGTTCAAAACCGCGGCCAGTTCAGGCAAATTCCGCCGAAAAATTCGTGGCAGGCCACTTCTCAGCGGGAGAAGCAGCTCCGTCCGGCAAGCCCCACGTCGAAAAGTTCAATCGCGCGGGTGGCTCCGATTGACCGCTTACGGTCTACGGGTGTCGCTGAGCGACAACACGTTTGAGAAGTTTGTGCGAGCATCGAGTCGCACAGGCTCTTGCGGCTCTCGCCGCCCTGAGAGCCCGAATATGGGCAATCCAACGTCACGCCGTCAAAGGCGATATCGATCTGGGCAATTAGTTCGTCAGCCCGTTTGTAGATTGCAAGCCATGCTTCAATCTCCGCAGTCGTCAGCCGATCGTGGTCACGATTTCGCAGTTCTTCGAATTCAGCGTGAGTAAAGCGTTCCATTGTGCAGCGTCGAATAGTGAATTGAGCAGCGTGCTAACCAACTCGGCCAGGCGTGGCGTTAGTGCTCTCAAGTAATCGCTGGACAGCCCCGGTTGTCCATTTGGGCTGCCAGGGCGTCGAAAGCTGGAAGAGGCAGTATAGACCGACGCTCACGCTAGCCGATACCTCTTTTTCACTGCGCGACGCCGATAGATCGCAGGCCATCAATCGGGGCCACCTGCGGATGGTGCGGCGGCCTCTGGCCGGTGTTTCTCCCATCGCCAGACTAATCCGTCTTCGGGGTCAATGACCTCACCGATGCTGCGGAAGCCGCACTTGGTCAAGACACGCCCCGAGGCATTCGCTTTCTCGATCGTATGGGCGCGGACGACGCGAACTCGAGAGTTACCAAAAGCATAGGTCACCAGCGCCTCAGCAGCTTCGGTAGCGTACCCCTTCCCCTGATGATTGGGATCAATTCCGTAAGAGATCTCCACCATCCCGTCCGAGTCGGGAGGGCCCTTGTAGCCGCAGCTTCCAACGACGGCTGCACTGGCACGATGCACCACGGCGAAGCCGAGCGACCAGGGATCCGGCCCGCTCAAAGCACGAACCCGCGCTAACCAGTCGGCCGAGACATGCACCCGGTCCTCCGGACTCAGCGCCTCGACCGCAGCAAGGGTTTCTTCCACAGTTTGGAGCACTAGCCTGAGGTTGTCCGTTAGAATTTCGAGCTCACGCATCGGAGACTCCTGGCAGCCGAACAGCCAAATTAGACGGATCGCAGAAGTTATTTGCGCGTATGGGTGCAGTCGCAGAGAGTCATGCGGCTAGACGGGACCGCAGGGTACGTCAGGGAGGGCGAGGCTCCTGCCGAGCCGCACCAGCCACTTGAAGCGGCTCGG
>CAYLTY010000288.1:0-9887 GCA_964386705.1 uncultured Planctomycetaceae bacterium | reverse complement strand
GACAGCACTCGCAGGGCCGACGCACTGACCAGTTCCGACAGCGGGCAGCCTTCGATAAAGGCCATCGAAATGAAGTGGCGACCATCAATCTCGCCAACATCATAGATCGGACAAAGATTCGGATGCTCAAGGACCGCCATCGCACGGGCTTCTCGGAAGAACCGCTCGATCGCGACGAGCCCCTCCTCGGGCTTGAAGTACGGAATCTTGAGCGCGACTCGCCGACCAAGCTGGCGATCCTGGGCGAGAAACACCGCGCCCATTCCGCCGCGTCCCACTTCACGCTCAATCGTGTAGCGTCCAAAGACTCTGGAAATCGTCATCACGTCTGAAGACGTATTTCTGCCTGTAGCCGAGGGCGCGCTGGGAAGAGTGGCCTCAGCATCCGCTCCCGCGTGAACTTGAGACGTATCGATCGACGATGGCGAAACACTCAGCGCCGTGGTGAGGAACTGCTCTTCCAGCCAGGCGGTGGTGTCCGCGGAGATCGCCGGAAAGCGCCGGCGGTATTCGGACAGCGTGGGGCGTTCGCCTCCCGCCGACCGCAGTTCGAACTCCTGACGAATCAGCTCGTGCAGCAGCAACGTCCGCTGCGATTCGTCCGCAGCATCCAACAGCCGCTCAATTTGCGGCTGGACACCACTCCGCCAGTCGCGTTCAAAGCGGTCGCTGATGTCGTCGAGCCAGTCGAGATCTGAGTCGGAAAGCGCCTTCAGGTCGTCAGAAAACAAAGACATGAATCCATGGCCCTGCAGAAAAGCGTTGCGATCGCCACCGGCTCGGATCAGCTCGGCAGCACTCGACGAAGTTCATCGACTGCGCGTTCAGTCACTCTGCTCCTGAGAGTAGATCTTTACCAACCAAATGCCCGGTAACCCGCCGCCTCCGACAGAAATTTCAGGACATTGCGAACGCCGTCCGATGACCGTCGCCCCGATTGTCGTGAACTGTCTATCGCCACCCACCTGAACCCTCGCATCGAACGTCAGAGTTCGGGCGTTGGACGATCAATCTCACCACTAAGTTCGTTCAATTGCGCATCTTTGGGTATTTCCATACCCAAATCCGCAGAACTCCAGTAGCGACGGATGCGTTCCAGTTTTCTTTCAATCGTGCGACGCGTGCAGCCCAAGCGTGCGGCGATTTCGGAGTTCTGGTAGCTCTCCAGCTTCAGGTGAGCCACTTGCTTCAACGTGTCGTCAGGCAGACGGCTGAATAGCACTTCGCAAGTCTCAGCGAACTCAGCAGCCAGGTCGGGTGAGGGTTCCAGGCACTCCGCGTCGTTCAGTGCCGCCTCGGCGGCCTCAAAGGCTGCAGCGGTCGACGGCGTGGGGTTGTATCGCTTCTCCCGAAAATCGTATCGCTTGCGTCGAGCTACCTTGCGGGCACTGATCGTCACCAGCAGACGCCACAAGTTATCGCGATCGTGCAAATCCGGATATCGGCGGGCCGAGATGCCACGGCACAGGCTGTTAAAGGCGCTAACCGCAACGTCTTCTTCGTCGTACACCCGAGCCACACTCGGTGGCAGCTTCTGACGTGCTACGTCGAGCAGCCGTTCACAGAAGTGATTCCACAATGCCTGCGCCGCATCGGAATGGCCGTCCCGAAGCTGATTGATCCAGAGAGTTACTGGCTCATCCATTCGCTAGGCGCTCGTCATCCGGTGATAAGACATGGGAGGCAACCATCTCTCCGACCGCAACACTGTAGCAGCAACCAGTCAAGATGCTGAGCCTCACTGACGGCTCCGGCAAGGCCAATCCAAGAATCAGGTACTGGCGGCGGAGTTGAACCGTTGCCAACGTCGGTTGACAGCATCCGCGCGCCGCGTGAAATTCGCGACGAGTTGTTTTCACAGTTGGTCGACAGTGAAAGTGGGGCATCGCTGCCGCTGTTCGACGGTTTGGACCTGAGCCACGGTTCATCATTCCGCCGGAAAGCACGCGACATCAAGTCGTTCGTGCAACAGAACAGAATCCCGAACTCGATGTACACGACGTCGATCAGCCTGCTGCAGCAACTGCGCGAACGCGACGCGAATTCGGCGTGGGGACGCTTTGTCGAACTCTATTCGCCGTTGCTGTTCTACTGGGCTCGACGCATCGGAATGCAGGATCAAGATGCTGCGGATCTGGTGCAGGAAGTTTTCACCGTGCTGTTGGCCCGGCTGCCAGAGTTTCAATACGACCGCGACAAGAGCTTTCGCGCCTGGCTGCGAACCGTGGCGATGAACCTCTGGCGAACTCAGGCGAGACGCAAACGAGTGACCGAATCCGGCGAAGGTGAAGTTGAGTTGGATGAACTCAGCGGCGACGCAATCGCGGCTGATGAGGCGTTCTGGGAGCACGAATATCAACAGCACATCGTGCGACAGGCCATGCGAGTGATGGAAGTCGACTTCGCGCCGCAGACGTGGCGAGCATGTTGGGCGATGGTCGCGGAAGGTAAAACTGCTCCGCAGGTGGCCGATGAGCTTGGCATGACAGTCGGAGCGGTGTACGCCTCGAAGATTCGAGTGCTCAGTCGGCTCAAAGAAGAACTTCAGGGAATGCTGGATTGATGTCGAACCCTGCTTGCCCGTCCGCAGAAGAACTGGAGCGATCGATCACCGGCGACTTGCCCGCTGATCGCGCCGAGGTGTTGGCGCAACATCTGGAAACTTGCGAGTCCTGCGCACGCAAACTGGCGGGAACGGCGACTCCCAATGGGATCGCACCGCGCCTGCACGATGCGGCAAGCGATACTCAACCAATGGAGCTGTCTCTGCTCATGGGCCGCTTGCATCAGATGAGGCAGGCACCGATTGAGCCATCCACGGACAACAGCTTCGCCACGATGTCGGGCCGCGGCTCGATCACTGGATCGACGACGGACTACTCATTCCTGGAACCTGCTCGCGGTGGTGGGGAGACCGGCTGGTTGGGTTCCTATCGAGTGCTGAGATTGCTCGGTCAGGGCGGCATGGGCATGGTGTTTGAGGCCGAGGACCAGCAGCTTCACCGCCATGTCGCGTTGAAAGTCATGCGCCCGGAGCTCGCCGAAGATGCCAACGTGCGAGGCCGGTTTCTGGCCGAAGCCCGCGCGATGGCAGCCGTCGCTCACGAAAACGTGGTGAAGATCTACCAGATCGGTCAGGCTGGCGACGTCCCCTATCTGGCGATGGAGTTCCTCACCGGTGAGTCCCTCGCGCGTCGCCTGCGTCACGGTCCGGCAATCCCGTTAGGCGATGTGATTCGCATCGGTTACGAGATCGCCGTCGGACTGGCTGCTGCGCATCAGCAAGATCTCATCCATCGCGATATCAAGCCGGATAACGTGTTCCTGGAAGCGGTCGAACAGCGCGGCGATCAGACTCCGGCTCGCGAACCTGGACGCACTGGGTTGCGCGTGAAGTTGCTGGATTTCGGACTCGCGTTTTCCGTTGCTGGCCAGGGTGTGGCCGATGAACGAGGCATCGTGTTGGGCACTCCAGCCTTCATGTCGCCGGAACAAGCACTCGGCAAAACCGTCGACGAACGGTCTGACCTGTTTAGCCTCGGCTGCGTGCTCTACCGCATGATGACCGGCAAGTTGCCATTCGAGGGTTCAACGCCCGTCGAGGTCCTGCAAGCGCGCGTGAAGCAATCCGCAATGTCGGTGCACTTGCAAGCCCCCGGCGTACCATTGCCTCTTGCTCAACTCATCGACGAGCTACTGGCCGCGAACCCCAAACGTCGGCCCGCGTCGGCTCAAGCTGTGGCGGACCAACTCGCCAAGCACCTGCCGAAACCGGCTTTGCTGACGTCGGGTCAGAAGCTAACAGGAGCAGCAGTTGCCATCACCGCCATCATCGCGGTGCTGATCTTGGGCACCATCAATTCCAAGCCAAAGGACAACGGAATCGCATCGTTGCCAGGCGAGGGCGCCGACAGTTCCGCCGCAGCGAACGACTCAACGTCAGCCGAGACAGAATCCAAATCACAACAAGCTAAGCCACAGAGACCAAAGCTTGATCCTGCGTGGGTGGAGCGAGTCCGCCAGATGGAGCCAGCCGCTCAAATCACGGAAGTCATCGCCGAGTTGCAGCGCCGCAACCCAGAATTCGACGGCAAGCACCAGGAAAATCACACCGCGGAATTCGTCAAACGCATCCACTTTGTTTCCGACCACGTGACCGACATCTCGCCCGTCCGAGCTTTCCCTGAGCTGCATACTCTGTTCTGCGCAGGAAGTTCCGAAGGCAAAGGTATCCTTAGCGACCTGTCACCCTTGAAAGGCATGCCACTCGGCCACATTGACTGCGGCTGGACTCAAATCCGCGACCTCGAACCGCTGCGCGGCATGCGTCTGACCGGCCTGCAAGCCAGCTTGACTCAAGTCTCGGACTTGAGTCCTCTCGAGGGCATGCCCCTGAAGGAACTGCAGATTGGTGGCACTCAGGTTTCGGACTTGTCCGTTCTAAAACCCATGTCACTCAGATTACTGAGTTGCTGGGGCACGCCCGTAACTGACTTGAGCCCGATTAGCGGCTGCCCCACTCTGACGGACTTGGAGCTGAGTGACAGTCAGATCACCGACCTGTCGCCGTTACGCGGCTGCCCCATCAAGCACCTCACGTGCGAACTGAAGAACGTCAAGGACTGGTCAGTCCTGGGCGAACTCCCTCTGGAAACCGTGCGCCTGCACTACGTGCCCGAGCTGCATAAAGAGCTGCTGAGCAAGATCCCGACACTGCAGTCGATCAACTACCGCTCAGCGCCAAGGTTCCTGGAGAACCCGAACAAGAAGCCCGGCGGTTAGTGATTGATCACGCCGATGACGGTTCCGTAGGTCGGACATCCTGTCAGACTGCCGGACAAGATTGTCCGGCCTACTTCTCGTTCCCGGACGGCAATTCAACGCCGTTTTCCCTTAGTTTTTCGCACTTCGCGCGATTTCCCAGAATCTGTTCGGTTTCGCGTATAGATCGGCTTCGCCCGCGCGTACTCCTTAGTGACGAGGCGGTACTGTGGTTCGTTCGGCAACGGCCGCCGCCTCGCAACCAAGGTACGGCGAATGGCCACACTCCTGCTCTGCACCTGCCCTTCTGATGAAGAACTCGCTCAGTCGCTCGGCGGCGAGCTACCGGTCGATCATTCCGATCGTCTGGCTCAGCATCTGGAAACGTGCAGCGAGTGTGCTCGAAAACTCGAGCAGCTCTCCGTCGTGCCTGACATGGAAGACTTGTTGGTGAGTTCTCATCATGAGCTGCATCAGCCGTTTCCGCGCGAGCTGGCCAATTTGATGGACCGCCTGCGCTGGTTTGGCTCTGGAGCCGATTCGATGACCGACTCAACGCCCTCATTCCCAACGTCGAGCCCTGATCCAGATGGGCGCGGTCGTCTGGGACCGTATCGGTTGCTGCGAGAGCTGCCACCGACGGGTTCGGCGTTGGTTTATGAGGCGGAGGACCCACAACTACGCCGCAACGTCTGGCTGAAAGTGTTGCGTCCCGACTTCGCAGAGAACATCGATCAGCGTCAACAGTTTCTGGAAACAGCCCGCGCTCTGGCCGCCGTCAAACACCGTCACGTGGCGACGGTCTATGAAGTCGCCGACGTCCATCCCCTGCCCTACCTAGTGATGGAAGTTGTGTCTGACGGATCTCTGTCAGACTGGCTGAAGGGCTTCGTGCCCGCCGTTCCCGAAACGCTCCGCATCACTCGTGAGGTCGCAGAAGCCTTGCTGGCCACGGAAGCTCATGGATTGCAACCAGCGGAACTGGCGCCCGACCAGATCTGGCTGCAGCGAGCCCAGCATGGTGAGCTATCTCTCTCGATCCAAAGTTGCGTGAAGCTGCGAGACTTCGAACGGGCGTCGCGCTCGACACCAACAGGACGTAGCCACGGAACGGTGCAACAACAGCTTGGGGTTGCACTGTACTCATTGCTGACTGGTCGCTGGCTGGCCGTCTCAGATCGCGCTGCAGCTTTAGGAAATCGAGTCGCGGTGCGGACGCTGAACCCACACGTGCCGTCCCGCGTTGCCCGTTTCGTCGAACAGTTGCTGGAACCAACTTCGCAGTCCATCTCGTTGACGAGCATCATTCAGCAGCTCGAAAAGCTGGAGCGAACAGCCCAGACCGGAACGTCGAATGAACGCATCATCGCAATCGCAGCGACCATCCTTGCCACCGCACTAAGTATCGTTGTCGCCACTCAGTGGAATACCAGCCGTCCGCTCGAAAACAGTTCCACGACGAACACTCCCATCGTGCCAGCACCGGCGACTCAGACTGCCGAGCCCCCAAAGCCTGCGGCGGTAGTTGAAGCCACAACAGCGAAACCAGTTCCAGCCGCGCGTGAACCACTCAGCGACGCTTGGCTGAAGCTCATTGA
The DNA here is from genome assembly GCA_964386705.1 of uncultured Planctomycetaceae bacterium. Lineage (GTDB taxonomy): Bacteria > Planctomycetota > Planctomycetia > Planctomycetales > Planctomycetaceae > AM-0621. The sequence goes on along the minus strand of CAYLTY010000288.1, from coordinate 3,528 downwards.
GCGCGTACCGCCGGAAGTTCAAGTGGAGTCCGTGGTCGCCGAGTTGCAGCGTCGCAATCCGCGTTACGACGGCAAGTATCGAGTCTCCATCGAGAACGGAGTCGTACGTGACTTCGGTGTCTATACCGACTCCGTCCGCGATATCTCACCGGTTCGCGGCTTCTCTGGACTCGAACGACTCCACTGCCACGGCAGCATGCCGGGTAGCGGCGTGCTGGAAGACTTGTCGCCGCTCACAGGGCTGAAGCTGGTGCGGCTCGATTGTGGCTGGTCGCGCATTCGCGACCTCACACCACTGGCCGACATGCCGCTGAAAATTCTGGGCTGCGGAGGGACGCGCGTCGAAAGCCTGGAACCATTGCGGTCTTGCCCGTTGCAGCAGTTGCAAATCTGGGCGACTGGAGTCGTCGATCTCTCGCCACTCAGCGAGATGCGTAGCCTGACCGAGTTGAATCTGCAGATCAACGCGATCAGCAATCTGGAACCGCTGGCCAAGCTGCCTTTGAAGAAACTTCGTTGCGAGGAGATCCCGGTCGCAGACTGGTCCGTGCTGAAGCATCTGCCGCTGGAGTCCATCGAACTCACTTATCACAAAGAACGTCATCGTGATCTCCTGCTGGCGATTCCGACCCTGAAAGAGATCAACGGCCAACCGGCTGCCGACGTCTTGAAATAGCCGGTTTTCGCGCGGCGTCGCTGACGCTCGCATCGTGCGTATGCCCGTCGCACGCCTTTGTTTTTCGCTTGACTCAAGCCGACTGCGCTCCCGTTGCGCGCAGTGCCTGCGATCCAGCGTTTGCTCATCTACTTATTGAGGATTTCAGACCATGCGTGGTTTCCATTGGCTAGCACGTTTACGAGCGGAACTTCAAAACGGACTGCAGTCGCGAGGGCGCAGAGTCAACAGACGCAACCAGCCCCATCGCCAGAGTCTGGAACAACTTGAAGATCGTTTGCTGCTGACCATCAATCGCTCAGTCTTCGCAGGCAGCACGGTGACAATCGCACCCGTCAGCAGCATCTTTCCCGACGCGAAGTACACGCGGATGCACGTCGAGGTCAATTCGGTTCCTGGGACACAACTGGGCACGATGGGCCTCATCAGCAACATCACGGAAGTGCCATGGGGAACAACGAGCGGCGGAACGATTTTCGGTCCGCCCAGTGCCGCCCACACCGAGAATCGAGTCTTCAGCGGCAACAGTTTTGTGTATCACAGCACTGGCAAGCTCGGTACCGAAACCATCCCCGTGAGATTCAGCGATGGCTTCAGCGAAGTCTCTGACTCAATCGTCATCACCATGGTCGATCCTGGTCCCGACGACATCCGCCTCTCAAACAAGAGCGTGGCGGAGAACAGCCCCAACGGCACAGTAGTCGGAACCATCCTGTTGACGGATGGGAACGTTGACGACACGTTCACTTTCGAACTCCTCAATGATGGCAACGGACGTTTCGCGATTGACGGGTCCAACCTAGTCGTCGCTAACTCCTCGCTCATCGACTTCGAAGACCACCCATCTCCTCAGGTCACCATCGGGGTGACGGATTCGTTCAACCACTCCGCCATGCAGGTGATCTTACTTCAGATCACCGACGTCGATGACGCGCCACCGACCATCACCATTACTCCGAACGGAACGACCTCGAGCGCCGCCTCGATCCCGTTCACGTTTCAGTTCAGCGAAGCAGTCACCGGTTTTGACATTTCGGATGTCAGCATCACGAACGGTATCAAAGGGAAGTTTGAAGCTGTCGACGGTGATACCTACAAGTTGGACGTCGTCCCCAGTGCTGATGGCGAAGTGCAGGTCAGCATCGCTGCCGGCGCTGCACTTGATGCCGCCCTCAACGGAAACAAGGCCGTCACAGCCACCGTGACCAGCGACACCACACCGCCGGTGCTCGATTCCATCGTCCGCCAGACGCCCACATCAGCAGCAACCAATGCCGACACGCTGACGTTTCGAGTGACCTTCAACGAAACGGTGTTGGGCGTCGGCGCGGGAGACTTTCGAGCCATCGGCACCACAGCTTCTATCAGCATCACGCCCGTGAGCGGCAGCGTCTACGACGCGAAGTTGACCGGCGGTAACCTCGCCAGCCTGAACGGCCCCGTGGGTCTGGATCTGGCACTCACGCCCACCATTCAAGACGCAGCGGGCAATGCACTACCAACCACCGAGCCCACTATCGACGAGACTTTCATCGTCGACAACATCGCGCCAACCACGACGTCCTTCACACGCCAAACACCCAGCACGTTGATCACAAATGCGGACTCGCTCACGTTTCGAGTCACTTTCAGCGAGGCCGTCACCGGTGTCGGCAGCGAAGACTTTGCGGTCACCGGCACGACAGCCACACCGTCGGTCACCCCGGTAAGCGGCAGCGTTTACGACCTTACGTTAACAGGCGGAAATCTTGCGACGCTGAATGCGATCGCGGGTCTGAACTTCGCGGCGTCGATCAGCATCACTGACGCTGCCGGCTTCGCCTTGCCCACATCAGAACCCAGCACCGATCAAACTTATGAGGTCAACAACGCGGGTTTCACTGTCAGTAAGCAAACGGCATCCGTCAGCGAAGCAGGCACGACGGACTCCATCACAGTGGTACTCGATAGCGCCCCAGCCACCGACGTAGTCATCTCTGTCTCCAGCAATGACACCACGGAAGCCAAAGCCAGTCCGACCACCCTGACCTTCACCTCATCCAACTGGAACACACCCCAGACCGTCACGATCACAGGTCATGACGACTCGATCATTGATGGGACGCAAACCAGCACGCTGACGATCTCGGTGGTGGATGCATCCAGCAACGACTTTTTCGACCCGCTCGCCGACAAGACGATCACTGTTTCGACGACAGACAATGAACCAGCTCAGCCCAGCGTCACGCTCTCGGAGGTGACTGATCTTCCCGGCGGAACCGTGACCATCACCGCCACCCTGTCCAACGCCCGCGCCGTCGGAGATGTGACCGTTGACTTATCATTCGGCGGCACGGCCACCCCAACAGAAGACTACACTCGCCCGGGAACGCAGATCGTCGTTCCAGCGGGAAACACAACCGGCAAACTGGTGCTGACACTCGTTCCCGACACCATTGATGAACCCACAGAGACTATCACCGCCGACCTGACAACCGTGACGGGTGGCTTGGAGAGTGGAACTCAGAAGCTGACGTTCACCATTCCCGACGATGATCCAGCTCCGGTGTCTTCCAAGATCTCCGGCAACAAGCTGGTCATCACGGACACTCAAGGCATTGCTACGGACGTGATCGTGAGCCGCGATTCCGGCACCAACGAGATCGTGGTGATCTCACGCACCGGCGGCGTCACGGCGACAGAGCAACGATTCTCAGGCACCGGGCTGATGGGACTTGATGCGTCACTGGGCGGGCAAAGCGATCGCTTCGATGCGTCGGGACTCAATCTGCCGGTAACCATCAACGGTGGTGATGGCAACGACACAATCATTGGCACCGCTTTCACGGATTCTCTGATCGGTGGAGCAGGCA
>CAYLTY010000287.1:0-10028 GCA_964386705.1 uncultured Planctomycetaceae bacterium | reverse complement strand
TGGGCTGACTTTCCGAAACCTGCTCGACAATCAAACCGCCGACCGTCTTCCTGATTTTCTCTTTCTCGCGCAGGCCTTCATCGTCCTTTTTGACGAGCGGATCCGGCTCGAAGACCGGGATCACCAGCACCATGCGCGATCCGCTATCCTGCACGAAGTCGCCCAGCGACTTTTCAATCTTTGGCGGCAGGGAATCGATCATGCCCGTGTATGTCAGGTTCTCTTTACTGGAGATGACGTCGTGAGCCAGGTCAGTCATCTTGCGAACCAGATTGGCTCGCTGATTGACCGACTCCTGCCCGCTGATGGCGCGAATCACCGTCTTCTTGCCGTCCAGCACGGCCACACTCAGGCGGTCCGCACCAACCAGCAATCGTCCGTCATTGGCAGCCGTGAACGCGACATCCTTGAAATCCAGCGTCTTGTGCAGTTGCAGCACGAACTGCTCGAACTCCTCTGCCACCTGCCCGACAGCCATGTTGTGGGCTTGCTGCTGATTGGCCTGGCGGTCCAGATAGCGGCACGCGTAGCCGGTCATCTGCTCGACGAACTGCAAGAATCCGGGCCTCGCCTGCTTCGGAGTATCAGACCGCTGGAAAATCTGCACGACACCGACAACGTCTTTGTTCTGCTGCAGTGCCGCCAGCACCAGCATGTCTTCGGTTGGTAGTTCCGCCGTCGTCTCGCCCGGCTGATGAGTGCACGCCTGGCCGTTCGACAGAACGTCGGTCAACAGCTTCTGGTTGGCGGCGAGTGCTCGCGGATTGTTGTTGAAGCCGATCTTGTCGAGATTCTGTTCGACGAGCAGTTCCAGCCGGTTGGCGTCGCTCCGCAACCAGATGGCGCCGGCGCGGGCTCCCACGGCCCCAACGACACGCTTCAAGAACTCAGCAAAAAAGGTCTTCGGCGGGGCACCGGACTTCGACAGCTCTTCGATCTCGCGGGCTAACTGAATGATCCGCTCGCGGACTTCTTTAATCGGATCCTTGTCACCCGGCGCGTTGGAGTCTTTGTTTGTTGGCGTGGTCGACATTACGAACTCGCGAAGGGCGATGTGTGTGAGATGACAGACTTAAGCGGTAGCCACTTTTTGAGTTAGCCGAAGTGACCACCTGCGCATTCACGGTTTGTATTGGGTGTCCAATACGATCGGAAGACCATTCAGGAAAACGAATTCGAGTGAGCAAGAATCGGGCCTACACAAGGCTCCTCAAGCCCCCATATTCTCGCGTTGGGTCAAGTGCTCGTGATTCTGGATGTGCTGCTCGCAGTAGCAAGCCGAGCCCTCGCACTTTGAACAATAACGAAACTCCATCGTCGGGTCGGACTTGTCGGTAACACCGCAGGCGACGCATTCATGCAGTGGCTTCCAGGCATCGGCCCTGGCCGCAGCTTGAGCCTGCATGTGTTTCGCGCGCTGATTGAACCGCCGCAGAGCCGTTGAGCCGAAGAACAACAGGTAGTTGGCGATTGTCGCCAGCACGGTCGCCTTCTGACTGGGTCCACCTTGCACGAAGGTCCATGACAACCCAACCCAGGTCAGCAGCGCCAGCCACCGCGCCTGCACCGGAATCACAAAGTACAGCATGAATCGAACATCAGGATACAACGTGGCAAACGCCAGGAATGTGCTCGCATCCAGAAACCAGTTCGAAGCGTGCATTTCCGGATAAAAGGCAGCAGCCGCCACCGTCGCGAACCAGCCAGCCAGAATATAAATGTTGAATCGCAGCACTCCCCAGGTCTGCTCCAGCGTGCCGCAGATAAAGTTGAACGCCATGACGTGCAGGATGAAGAAGACCACATTGGTGATCGGCGGCAGGATCAAGAACGTGATCCAACGCCAGTAGTCACCAGCCAGCGCCAGCCTTGGCACGAGGTACCAGTGATCGAACGAGCCCGGCGCAATCTCCATCCCGATGTAGGTAAAGATCTGACCGGACAGGATGATTTGATGCAGCCGGGGGATAGCGTAGCCGCCGAACTTGCGCTCAAATCGTTCGAACGGAGTCATCGTGCATGCCTTGGACGTCTTAAGGGCTGCTCTGGGCGGAAAATCATGGCGTCGCAATACGCAGCATCCCGGCGCAGACAACATCCATCAAGGGTCAAGCGGCTACGATCACTCACAAGAATTAGTCACCTCAGAATCCGGCCAGATCGCTAATGTCATCAACCGCGTTTGTCGCCCCGCCGCAGATGGAGCCAGCTTGTGCCGCCCGTTGTGTATGAGTTCCCCTCGCCTCCCCTTGTCGAAGATGCGCTCGCAGCGTTTTCTTCGTGGCCGGACGTCATCCTGTTTGAGAGCGTGGCACGGAGACCCGAGCGCGGTCGCTACTCCTTCCTGGCCGCCGACCCCGTGGAGTCAGAATGTCTCATCACCTCCACCTACCGCCATGATCCATTTGGGATTGCGCGGCAGTGGACGCAGAACTTTCGTGAAGAGACCGTCCCGGGACTACCTCCCTTTCAAGGCGGTGTCGCGGGCATGCTGTCCTATGAACTCGGACACTGCTTCGAACGTCTGCCGATCGCCCATAATGATGAATTCCAGCTGCCAGCGGCCTTCCTGGGCTTCTATGACTGGGTGATCGCGTGGGACCATCTTGAATCGCGAGCCTGGGTGATCTCGCAGGGCTTTCCCGAGTTGGCTCCGGAAAGGCGAACCGCGCGAGCAACTCAGCGCCTGCAAGATGTGCTGCAACAGGTCGCGTCGCAGCAGCGTGAAACGTTGCCGCTGCCGCAGACGAAATCCGCAGCAGACCTGCAATTGGCGCCGCAATTCGATCTCGACGCACAGCACGGCATCACCAGCAACTTCTCTCGTGATGACTACCTGAAGGCGACGGCACGCGTCATTGAATACATCTACGCGGGCGACATTTTTCAGGCCAATCTCTCGCAGAGGTTGTTGGCGCAATGGCCACACTCGCCGCTGGATCTCTACTTGAAACTACGTACGAAGAACCCCGCCCCGTTCGCGGGCTACCTCGCTCACGATGACTGGGCCATCGTCAGCGCCTCTCCCGAACGCTTCGTCAAAGTACAAGATCGAATCGTTGAAACGCGCCCCATCAAAGGCACTCGACAGCGACGCGCGGCTCCCGAAGCGGACCTCTTCACACGCGACGAATTGCGAGAAAGCGAAAAGGACGTCGCCGAGAATGTGATGATTGTTGATCTGCTGCGCAACGATCTGTCACGCGTCTGTGATCCCGGTTCAATCTCGGTTCCGCAGTTGTGCACCGTCGAAACGTACGAAACTGTGCAGCATCTGGTCTCAGAGATTCGCGGTACGCTTTCAGGTGACGCCCACGCAGATGTCTGGACGCTGCTGGCCGCAACGTTTCCCGGCGGCTCCATTACGGGAGCACCGAAGGTTCGAGCGATGGAGATCATTGCGGAGCTGGAACCAACCGCCCGCGGCCCGTACTGCGGCAGCCTGTTCTACGTGAGTTGCGACGGTTCAATGGACAGCAGCATCCTGATTCGCACGTTCGTCGTACGACATGGCTGGGCTCAATGTTGCGTCGGCGGCGGGATCGTCGCACAGTCTGATCCGATCGCGGAATACGAAGAAACACTGCATAAAGCGGAAGGTATGTTGCGCGTATTTCGCTGAGCCCGCGTATGACAGACGGGCTATCACCTCGCAGAGAGACGAAAGCAGGCGGCATGAACCCGGTGCATGTCATTACGCGCAAACGCGATGGCCAGGAACTCGACCGCGCTGAAATCGCAGACTTCATTCGCGGCTTCGTGGATGGATCAATTCCCAATCATCAGATGTCCGCACTGGCGATGGCGATCTACTTCCGCGGCATGACGGACTTGGAAATCGCCAGCCTCACACAAGAGATGGTGGCATCGGGAGTCCGCTTGCAGTGGTCTGCAGGACCAATGGTGGTCGATAAGCACTCGACCGGCGGCGTCGGAGACAAGACATCATTGATTCTCGCACCGCTGCTGGCGGAATGCGGACTGCGTGTGCCGAAGATCTCCGGTCGAGGACTCGGCCCCACTGGCGGAACACTCGACAAGCTGGAAGCGATTCCCGGCTTTCGCACCAGCCTGAGCATCCAGGAGATGCAGGCGATCGTCGATGATGTCGGCTGCGTCATCAACGGCGCCACCAAAGACCTCGTGCCTGCCGATCGCAAGCTCTATGCGCTGCGAGACGTCACCGGCACCGTGCCTTCGATTCCACTACTCACATCCAGCATCATGTGCAAGAAATTGGCCGAGTCTCTGGAAGCTCTGGTGCTGGACGTGAAGTGGGGTAACGGCGCGTTCATGACAACGCCCACGCAGGCGGAAGAACTCGCGCGGTCCATGGTCCGCGTGGGCAACCTGATGGGCGTTAAGACAGCGGCACTCATCACCGACATGAACCAGCCGCTCGGCCGCATGTGCGGCAACACTGTCGAGGTTAAGGAGTCACTGGAGTGCCTCGCCGGAGAAGGCCCGGCAGATCTGAAGCAACTGGTGGTCGAACTCGCGAGTGAGATGCTGCTGGCAACCAAGCTGGCGACCGATCTCCCGACCGCGCGCGAACGAATTCTCTCACTCTTGAGTTCTGGTAAAGCGCGGGAGCGATTTGAGCGGATGGTTGCAGCTCAAGGAGGCACGCTCTCAGAGCTAACGCCAACAGCCCCCGAGACCATGCTGATCGCGAAGCAGGCCGGCTACATTCGATCGATTGATACTGCGGCACTCGGTCGAGCGATCATCGATCTCGGTGGCGGTCGGCAACAGTTGGGAGACTCCATCGATCACAGCGTCGGCATCGAGATGCTGGTCCGCAAAGGCGGCGAGGTGCAGACTGGTGATCCCATCGTGAGAGTGTTCGCCCGTAGCGGCGGCGACGCGGCCATCGAACAGATTCGCGAAGCCATCATGATCGCCGACGAGCGGCCCCGCGACCTACCCCTCATCGCCGAGCGCATTAATTCCTTTGCGTGAACCCGTTTGCTCAAGCCGCCTCATTGGTCTTTCGAGCGATCCCCTGCCTAAGATCCGTCCGACTGCCATTCACGAGTGGCAAGCGCGGCCGAGTGGTCGCGCCGCAACATTTCAACCGAGGAGTGCTCCATGATCCGAACCAGTTGGCGTGCGGCAGTGTGGACAGCACTCGTGGCGCTGAGCATACCGCTCGCCGCGAGGGCTCAAGATGACGGCTTCGTCTCCATCTTCGATGGCAAATCGCTCGAAAAGTGGGACGGCAACCCAGAATTCTGGACCGTCGAAGACGGCGCCCTCACCGGCACCACCACCAAAGACAAGCCCACCAAGGGCAACACCTTCATCATCTGGCGTGGTGGCGAAGTAGCCGACTTCGAACTGACCCTCGACTACAAAATCGTCGGTGGCAATTCCGGCATTCAATACCGCAGCTTTGAAGTGCCCAACGAAAAATGGGTGATCGGCGGCTACCAGGGCGACTTCGAAGCCGGCGATACGTACTCGGGTATTCTCTACGGCGAGCGTTATCGCGGCATCCTGGCCAACCGCGGCCAAAAGACGGTGCTCAAGAAGGAAAACGGCAAGTTCAAGGTCGAAGTCGCGGGTTCCGTCGGTGACACCAAGGAAATCCAGGCGAAGATCAAGAAGGAAGACTGGAACAGCTACCGCATCGTCGCGAAGGGCAACCACTTCAAGCACTTCATCAACGACGTCGCCACGATCGAGTGCACCGATGAAGACGATGCGGCTCGCGCCAAGGGCGTGCTTGCCCTGCAGTTGCACGCTGGTCCTCCCATGAAAGTCCAGTTCAAGAACATCAAGCTGAAGCAAGCGAAAACGGAAGGAGGTGCCAAATCCGCCAGCGCGGCCCCAGCATCTCTCCCCACCTTACGGACGGCGCTGGCAGCCAGCGTCGTCGGTCAAGCTGATGCCAAGAAGAAGGTCCTGCTGCTCGCCGGAAACCCCAGCCACGGCTTTGGTGCTCATGACCACCTCTCGGGGTGCTCGCTGCTCGCCCGTCTGCTGAATCAAAGCGGCCAACCGGTCGAAGCCACCGTGCATTCGTTGCAGAAGCAAGGCTGGCCAAAGCCGGAAGAACTCGCGGCCGCCAACACCATCGTGATCTACTCTGACGGCGGCGGCGGACATCCCTTCAATTCGCACGTGAAGGAACTGGCCGAACTTACCAAGAAGGGCACCGGCATCGTCTGCATTCACTACGGAGTCGAAGTTCCCAAGGGCGATTCCGGCAACGCGTTCCTCGATTGGACCGGTGGGTACTTTGAAACCAACTGGTCGGTGAACCCGCACTGGGTCGCGAACTACACCAAGTTCCCGGATCATCCGGTCGCCCGCGGCGTCAAGCCGTTCAAGACGAACGATGAGTGGTACTACCACATGCGTTTTCGCGACAACATGGAAGGTGTGACGCCGATCCTCACCGACATGCCGCCGAAGGAGACGCTGAGTCGCGGTGATGGCCCTCACAGCGGCAACCCCGCCGTACGCAAGGCTGTTCTGGAAGACAAGGAGCCTCAGCACATGGCTTGGGCTCGCCAACGACCAGATGGCGGTCGCGGCTTCGGCTGCAGCGGCGGACACGTGCACTGGAACTGGGGCAATGACAGCTTCCGTCGATTGATCATGAATGCCATCGTCTGGACCGCTGGTCTCGACGTTCCGTCGGACGGCGTGAAGGCCGGCAAGGTCACCATTGACGACCTGCTGCAGGATCACGACGAGCCTGTTCCGGCAGACTTCAACAAAGCGCGGTATCAGGCCATGATCGATGCGAGCAACTCAGCCAACTGATTGATCGTTCGGCAACCGGATTCGCTGCACCGAAGGCCCGTCCTGATCCCCTCAAGGCGGGCCTTTTTCGTTTCCCGATTTCAGTCCGCCACCCGAAAGAAACCATGAGCCAAATTCAACGTCTGGGAGTCACTCGCCGCTGGTCCGACGCCGTCATTCACAACGGCACCGCGTACTTTGTCGAAGTGCCCGGCAACGTCGAGCAGGATGCACGCGGCCAGATTGCCGAAGCGCTGCAACTCGTTGATGAGCGACTGACTCAGATCGGCAGTGATCGCACTCGGTTGCTGCAGGTGACGATCTACCTGCGAGACCTCAACGATGCCCCCATCCTCAACGAATTGTGGGACGCCTGGGTGCCCTTCGGACATGCCCCAGCTCGAGCCTGCGTTCAAGCCACACTCGGAAACCCTGCGATGCGCGTCGAAATGGTGCTTACTGCAGCCTGCGTTCAATGAGTTTCGCGAACTTGCGTCCCGTCACAGACAACGGAAACGACTCGAACTCATCAGGTGGCACCCAGCGCAGCGATTCGGTTTCCGGACACGCGGTTGACGCAGTCGCGACCAGGCACTGCAGCCGGATGCGATAGCGAGTCACACTGTGCGTGAGCTGAGTCACAAAGCGAAAATCGTTCCCTCCAACCGACACTCGCTCACGAGCAACCGAACTCAACCGCGACGCGAGTTTCGCTGGAACTGAGTCTTCCGCATGCAGCCCCCTCTTCGGAAGCAACGCCGCAGCAGCGTCATCTTCGAACCGGACAAAATCCCACAACCCAGCCCAACGTTCCCCTTCGGGATTCTTGCGGAGCAGGTACTTGCCGTCCTGCTCCAGCGCAACCGAGAACGCCACGACCTGGGTGACCTCCGCTCGAGCCGCCTGCACGGGAATCTCCGCTTGCTTTCCGAGCTGTCTCGCACAACACGCGAACTGCACCGGGCAGTCCGCGCATTTGGGTTCAGTCGGAGTACAAACCAAGGCTCCCAGTTCCATCAGCGCCTGATTGAACGCACCGGGGCTCTTCGGATTCACCACTTCATCCGCGAATGCCCACAACGCCCGCTGCCCTCCAGTGCTGCGAGCGTTCTCAGTCAGCCCGATCAGCCGCGCGTACAGTCGCAGCGTGTTCGCCTCGACAATCGCCGCCGGTCGATTGAACGCGAACGACACGATCGCCCCGGCCGTGTACCGGCCGATTCCGGGCAACTCCAGCAGCTTGTCCACCGTCTGGGGAAACACGCCCTGATACTGACTGGTAATTATCTGAGCAGTCTTATGAATATTTCTTGCGCGGCTGTAGTACCCTAAGCCCTCCCAGTATCGGAGGACTTCATCCTGCTCGACGGCCGCCAGTTCAGCAACCGACGGAAAACGCGTGATGAATCGATCAAAGAACGGCACAACTGCTGTCACCGTCGTCTGTTGCAGCATGATCTCGCTGATCCAGATACGGTACGGATCGCCCGTCCGCCGCCACGGCAGATCACGCGCATGCTGTTGATACCATGCATTTAATCGCTGACGGAATTTCGTCAGATTCGCAAATTCAAACGCCATCGAGTTTCCTGAAATCACACATCACTCGTCGATGAGCACAGCACGCCTGCAACACTGCAGTTCGGTCTGTAGCGCCATGATGACAGATCAGCCGGGGTGCGCAGAAGGCTCGAATGAACAGTATGTGAAATCCAACGGTGGCAGTTCGAACCTGAACATCTCGATTTGCAGCAGCGGCGGCAGATGGACTAACTTCCCGCGAAAGGGATGCAGCGCGGCTGCACGGAATGTGGTTTCCTGAGGAATCAGAATCGAATGGCTACCGAACGAACACTAGTTTTATTCAAACCAGACGCAGTCCAACGTCGTCTTGTCGGCGAGCTGTATAGCCGCTTCGAGCGAAAAGGCCTGAAAATCATTGGCCTGAAATTGCTGCGAGTCACCCCTGAACTGTCGAAGCAACACTACGCCGAACACGTCAACAAGGGCTTCTACCCCCTGCTGGAATCTTTTATTACCTCCGGCCCGGTAGTCGCGCTCGCATTGGAAGGTCCGGAAGCGGTTGCGGTTGTCCGCGGCATGATGGGCCCGACCAATGGTCGTCAGGCTGCTCCTGGAACAATTCGTGGTGATTACGGTGTCAGCCGCCAGATGAATCTCGTTCACGGCAGCGACAGCACTGATGCCGCCGCGAAAGAACTCGCTGTCTATTTCCGTCCGGAAGAACTGCTCAGCTACGACACATCCTTGGCTGAATGGGTCTGCGCGGACGACGAGAAGTAGAATTCACCCGCGTTTTCGCCCGCCAAATGACGTGGGGCAGGTTCTCAACGTGCCTTGGATGACTGCATTTCGAGCACGATGAAATCGTGCTCCACGTAACAAAAAAACGACCGGCACCAATCCAATGATGCCGGTCGTTTTTATTTCACTATCTCACTCAGCAACTGCTTAGGAAAGTTGTTCCAGCAGAGCCAGAGCTTGCTTCATACGGTCAACGCCACCAATCTGATCGACCAGACGCTTCGCGCTGATCAGGTCAGACGCACTGAGCGAAGAAACCGAAGCCTTGGGAGCGGCTGGAGCAGCACTGACTGCAGGGCGACCAACCGGACGGCCAGCCGGGCGACCGGCAGGACGGCCAGCCTTAGCCTTATTCTTGCTGCCAGCCGGACGACCACGACGAGCGGCTGCGATTGGCTTGCCAGCGGCGCTCTGAACCTTCATGTAAACCGCGTTGACCAGCGACGTCGAAACGTTGTGGCCTTGAGCTCGCAGAGCGTCGCGGATCTCAGGACGCGTCGCATTAGGATTGCTCTGAATGTAAGAGCGAATCGTTCCGCTCATGTTGCCACCGCGACCGGCGGGACGACCACGACGACCGGTACCGGCTGGCCTCTTCTCGCCGCCTTCTGGCTTCGCGTACTTGATCTTGTTGATCAACGGAATCGAGACCTCAATTCCTTGATCCTTCAAGGCGGCCTGAGCGACTTTCGCTCCTGCCTTCGGATTAGCAGACAAGTACTTGCGAACGGCGTCGCTCTTACTTGCTCCACTTGCTTCTTGCTTTGCCATGACTCAAGCCTCCTCGGTAATTGATTTAAGCCCGCAGTTTTCCTGCGAAATACGTTGGTAAAACAGCGTGTCCAGAACTTTGCCCCGCCGCTGGCCGAATACTTGCCACATCCACCGATAATTACAATTCAAATGCCAAGTAAATTTCTTATTTCGCAGAAATACACCATCAATATCCC
>CAYLTY010000286.1:0-10121 GCA_964386705.1 uncultured Planctomycetaceae bacterium | reverse complement strand
TCACGGCGTCCGTGCTCCCGTCGTGTTCTACAACCGCTCCACCGAAGCAGGTGCCTTGCTGAAGGCTGGCGACTTCAACTGGTCCGAGATCTTCAGTCGCGGTGTGAAGTGGTTCCATTCGGGCGGCATCTTCGCGGCTCTGTCCGAGACCACTTCCGACCTCATCATCGAAGGTATGCAGGCGGCTAAGGCTGCTGGCGCGATCAATTCGTTCGACCTCAACTACCGCGCGAAGCTGTGGGCTTCGGTCGGTGGCGGCGAGCGTGCTGAGAAGGTGTTGGGCAACATCGTCCGCAATTGCGATTGCGTGATCGGCAACGAAGAGGACTTACAGAAAGGCCTCGGCGTGAAGGGTCCTGAGGTCACAAAGAAGACTGAGTCCAAGCTGAACCCGGAAACGTTCTTCGACATGATCGAAGCCGCCGTCAAGAAGTTCCCCAACATCAAGATGGTCGCGACCACTCTGCGTGAAGTGCATTCGACCAACCGTCACGACTGGGCCGCGGTGCTGTGGCTCGACGGCAAGCGTTACGTCAGCCCGACCTGCCAACTGGACGTCATTGACCGCATCGGCGGCGGTGACGGCTTCGCGGCTGGCCTGATCTACGGCCTGCTGTCTGGTAAAGCTCCGGAAGAAGCCTTGAAGCTTGGCTGGGCTCACGGTGCGTTGCTGACGACTTTCCCCGGCGACACGACGATGGCCAAACTGCCGGAAGTCGAAGCGTTTGCCAAGGGCGGGTCCGCTCGCGTTCAACGCTAATCAGTTTTTGGAATCATCAAGGTCCAAAGTTTGCCGCATAACGATGCCGGCGGCTTTGGACCTTGTCGTTTCAGGCTGTGCTCCCGCTGAATTTTTCTACGAGTGAAGGTTGAAACCAGTCGCATTCGCCGCGGCTGGTTCTCAGACTTTAAGGACGCTTGAGTAATTCGCATGAACCGACTGCCTCGCCGTCATTGAGGTTGCACATGTCAACGACCGACACACTGGCCCCGCCGCTGGAAGCAGGAGACTGGTTGAGCCGCGATGAGTTTCTGGAGCGTTGGGAACAACATCCGGAGATCAAGAAGGCTGAACTCATCGGGGGAGTTGTCTACATGCCGCCACCGGTTGTAATTGAACACGGTTACGCCGACACACGAACGGCGACGTGGTTAGGGGTCTATGCAGCTAACACATCGCGTACTCAGGCCGGTAACAATGTAACCTGGTTAATGCTGGGCGACGCTCCGCAACCGGACCTCTTTCTACATCTGGAAGAAGACTGCGGCGGCTCTTCGTCGAAGGACGGCAAATACCTGCGGGGAGCACCGGAACTCGCCGCCGAGATCTGCCATTCCTCAACAGCCTACGACCTGCATCAGAAGCTCGACCTCTACGCAGCGGCGGGTGTCAAAGAGTACGTGACGGCCTTATTGCGAGAGCGCGAAGTTCGTTGGCATCGGCGGGAAGGTAGCCAGTTCGTGATCGTTGCTCCTGATGCCTCGGGAGTGATCCGATCCAGCGTCTTTCCGGGGCTCTGGCTGGACGTGAACGCGTTCGTTGATCATGACATGCGACGCGTATTGGCTGTTCTGCAGGAAGGTCTGCAGTCAGCCGAGCACGCCTCGTTCGCCGATCTCTTGCAACAGCGTCGCAAGTAGGCGACGTTCGCTGACGACGGACTTTGAAACCAACACGCTCAATCCTGATACAAGGGGAAACGGGCTCATGATTCCGATGCGAATTCGATTCTTGAAAACACTCTGCGGTTGGGGATTGCGTGCGTTGGTGTTGGGTTTCGCGTTGTCTGCCTGGTCGGCCGCTCAAGCCGGTCCGTTGGACGAGATGTCTCTGGAACGCTGGGCCAAGCTGCGTGAAGTTGAACGCTACCAGTTGCAGATCGCCGAGAAGTACTACCGCGAACAGAACTGGAAGACAGCCGTTGGTGAGTACGAGAAATTCATGACTCTGTACGAACAGAGCGAGGGTGCTCCGTATTGCCAGTTGAAGTGGTCTCTCTGTCAGATGCAGCTCAAGAAGGTCAACACGGCGATCAAAGACGGCTTTCAATCCGTGATCGACTACTGGCCCGATTCGCCCGAAGCCAAGTCCGCAGCGTTCCTGATCGGTCGCAGCTACAAGGACATTGGTGAGACCAAGAAGGCCAAGGCCACGCTCAACGATGTCGTCAAGAAGCACGAGAAGCATGTCGTCGCGGCGTTGGCGATGAGTGAACTGCTGGAACTCGCCGAAACCGAAATGGACGACAAAGCGCGGGTCGATCTCTGGAAGAAGCTCACCTTCGATTTTGAACGTACCCAGTTCGCGGCTCAGACCTGCGTCAAGGCGTCGCAGCAGTACGCAACATTCAGCTTCTACAAGGGCGAGTTCGCTGAAGGCGCACGGGCATTGGAGACGTCCTACAACACCGCGCAACTGCCCTATCACGTGTGGTACTTCGCCCATAGTCCGATCTCGCAGATGACAGGTGATGAGAAGTCCAAAGCGCGCGGTGAGAAGGTGTCCGATCAGGCAGCGGCGTACATCAAAGAGAAGGCCCCGACCGACGTATCCACCCCTGAAAAGAAGAAAGCGGCTCGCGAAGCGTGGTACTACGCAGCCGATGTATTGTCCGCGTCACGCCGTGCAGAACCTGTGCAGCAGATTTATGGCCAGATCCTGCAACAGTTCGGCAATGAGGACGACACCTTCCTGCGATACGGCAACTTCCTGAAGACGCAGAACAAGTACGACGCCGCTCGTGCCGAGTACGCGAAGTTCCAGAATCAGATCGAAGGCAACAACCAGATCGGTTACAGTTTCCGGCAGGAGCGGAAGACCGATCAGGCCGTCGCGGCCTATCAACGCAATGTGGCGGCAGATGCTCAGAACGCAGCCAAGTGGCACGGCGAAATCGCCACCGCCTATCGCGAAGTCGGTAAATGGAATGAAGCGATCGCTGTCTACCAGGAACTGGTGAAGTCAGACACGAAGAACGGCGAGCAATGGATGTGGCTCATGGGCATCACTCATCGCGATGCCGGGCAGAACAAGGAAGCCATCGGCGTCTTCCGGCAGTGCAACAACTTCCCGTCGAACTATCAGGAAATGGCCGCCTGCCATCGTCGCCTGAAGCAGCACGGTGAGGCCGTTGTGCTCTACGGCCAGATCGTCAGCGGCTCCAAGCAGGCGGCTCCGTGGGCACTGCTGCAGATCGGCTTTACGCAAGAGGAAGCCGGCGACAAAGACAAAGCCATCGCCGCGTTCCAGCAAGTCTGCAAGAAGTTCCCCGCAGACGGCCATGCCAGCCAGGCTCACGCGCACCTGCAGACCAAGTACAAGCTCAACGTCACCCTCGGCGGTGCCAAGGACGAGTGAGGGAACAGGTTGAACAGAAGCTCGCGAAGGACGCAAAGATTAAGGCTTGTGCGGACAAGGAGTCAGCGTTTCTACCATTGGTTCGAGCCCAGTAGCGAGATCATTTGCCACGCGGCAAAACCTGCTTGATCACCGCTCCTGATCGTGGCACGGCGCCGTGGTAGTCTTCGCCCAGGAGCGCCGCGAGCGTTGCTGCGATCTGGCTCTGAGTCACCCGGTCACAGTTCGTTCGTTCTCCGAGAGCTGGTGTGTCCGGCCCGAGGAATGCCATCCACATGTCTTCGGCGCCCTCGATCTTCTGGCCATGATTCTTCCAATCCACCAGACCTGAACCGCGACCGTGATCCGTTGAAATGATGAAGGTGGTTTTGTCGCGATACTGATCCATCGACTGCATCGTTTCCCAGAGCCGTTGGATGTAGCGATCGACGGCGTTTGCCGAAGTCAGCAGGTTGTCGTAACGACCAGCATGCCCCCAGGCATCGGTTTCCAGAAAGCCGATAAACATTACTCGCGGCTGGTGCCTTAGCAGATGTTCGCGGGCTGCCTGATACAGAAACGAATCGATGACTTCCGCGGAATTCGGCCGGGTGGTGTCTACGATCAAGTCGTTCAGCAGTTGCTGCTTGGGATTGGGATCTGGTTCAGGGACAGATTCCCAGCCGCCCATAACGGGAAAGCCACACCGTTCGCGGTTAATGATGAAGGGAGTGACGTCCCAGGCGCTGTAGGCGGCCACCTGGCCGTCGAACGCCGGCTTGCGATGCAGCCATTCCAGAACCGTGAAGTTCTGATTCGGCTTCTTGGCGTTGCTGTCGATCAGCGGATCGGCGAACCCGGTCAGAATCTCGTTGTAGCCGGGGTAAGAAAACTTCATCGTGTTCGTGATCTGCGAGGAACTGCCTTTCTGCAGGTTGCCATAGATCTGCCCTTCCTTCGCGATCTTGTTCCAAAAGAACGGCAGCAAGGCTGCTCGGCGTTCCTCAGGCGTCTCACGCCAGAATTTTCCCTCGATGCCTTTGACGTCCGTGACCCCGCCGTTCGGTTTGTTGATCAAGGCTTTTTCAGCACCCGTGAAAACCTCTTGCCAGCGCAAGCCATCGGTTGTGATCAGGACGACGTTTCGCGTCTTGAGATCCGCCGCGTCAGCCGTGGTAAGTGCGAGAAGCATCAGGACGAAAAGCAGACTCGAAACTCTCAGCAATCGATACTTCATGACTGACATCACAGGTCCCCTGATGGCGCGAGTGGCGCGGCTTACGATGATCCACAACGACTGCGTTAGTCTCACCCTAAGGCGAGTGAGGCAGTTGTAAGTGGCAAGACGCAAGCCGACCAGCGCCCTGCGAGCGGCCCTGATACCCTGCGATGCTTACTTGATCGTGAAGGGGCTCAAGTCGTCGCAGATCTCGGCATCATCGTCTTCCCCTGTGGCATCGCCGGTGTTGAAACGCTGTCGCAACAGTTGCTTCAGTTGCTCCGACGGCAGGCCATAGGGTCGGAACTTCTCCAGTGAACCGTGTTCTTCCAGAAACAGCAGGGCTCGATTCGCGCCGAGTTTGCCCGCCACTGGCGAGTCGATCAGATTCGACGAATCTGAAGGACTCATCTGGAAGGCGACTCGCATTTCCAGTTCGCGCAGCGTCTGGTTTGTCATCCAGCGGCTCGCGTTGTTGTAGGTATCGCACCAGACCAGCACGTGAATGCCGACTGCGGGGCCCTCCTTCAAGATGTCGACGAACAGCTTCGCAGGGCTGGCAGCTTGCGCACCCGGCTTACCGAAACTGAAGTCGTCGTCGGCCTTCCTGAGATCGCGGAAGCGACCGAGGTTATCAATCACCAGGAAGATAGGTGGCTCCAGTTCAGAGCCCTCGCGGCTGCGCATCACGGTGGCGATCTCGTTGATCACCCCAGCTGCGTCGCGAGGCCCGCCAATACGCGCAGGGTGAGGCAATTCGGTCGTTACATCGCTCCAGAAGTCGGATTCAGGAGTGTCGGAAAGATCGCCGTCCAGAATGTAGAACTGAGCTGATTCCAGCGGGGTTGTGGGGGTTTCAGCCACTGGCTGCGGTTGCGGTTTCGGTACCGAAAAGTTCGCGAACGAGAACGACTTCAGCGCCGCGATAGGATCGGGCTCCGTCGGTTGGCTTGCAGACGCAGCAGCTTCGTTCGATTGCTCGGATGGTTCGTCGTCATCCACAGGCTCGTCGTCCATGTAGATGGCGCCGATAGGCATCAGCGGCGGTACTTGCAGAGCCGCTGCCACGAGCACTGTCGCGAGGATGCCGCGTGCTCCCGGTGCGTTCTGGCCGACGATCAGCAGATGCGAACCGCTTAAGCGGCGGAAGCCAATTGCCGTGTGCGGCTTGATGGCGACCGCCTCACCCAGCCAGGCGGCGACCACGCGCGGTAACGATCCGCTCTCCGGCGTGTTGAGCAACGACTTGAAGTGGCGGTTGTTGAGCACATCGGCAGGAATGTTGCCTTCAAAGACCAGCGCAGGATCGGTCTCGATACCGCGTTCGTCAGTGAGGTCGCGAATCTTTTCGAGATAGAAGTCGCGACGCTCATCTTCCAGCCAGGCGATCTGAAACTGGTGATTCCCTTCAATGAGTCCGTTCGCATCGTTGTAGATGGCTTCGCCAGGTCGCGTCAGCAGCCGCGCGGCCGTGTTGTCTTCGCTAAGAATGAGGTGCGCGTCCGATTCGCTGCATTGCAATGCAATGCGCACGGCAACTTGTCCCAGCGTGCTGCGGGCGAGTGAATACGCGCCGCCCAGAGTCTGCGATCCCAGCAGCACATGAATGCCGAACGCGCGACCCTGACGAACCAGTCGGTCCAGCAGCAGCGATGCCTGCTGGCTGAGTTTGTCTTCCTCGACGAAGAACTCTTGAAACTCGTCGACGAGCAACAGCAGACGCGGCATGCGTTGATCGGGATTGGCATTGCGATAGCTCGCGATGTCCTGCACACCGCAATCCCTGAACAGATCGCCGCGTTCTTTCAAGATGGCATCCAACCGCTCAAGCACGCTCATCCCGAACTCGCGATCGCTCTCAATGGCGATCACACGCGCGTGAGGCAGACGATTGGCCGCGTAGGTCTTGAACTCAACGCCCTTCTTGAAGTCGATGAGATAGAACTCGATCTCATCCGGGCTGTAGTGCAGCGCCAGGTTCGTCACCAGAATGTGCATGAACGTGGACTTACCGGAGCCCGTCTTGCCGGCGACGAGCACATGCTGCGAAGTACCGCGTCCCAGCCGCATGTGTTGCAGTTTGGTGGCACCCGCGCGACCGAGCGGCACATCGATACCGCTGCGGCTGTCGTTCTCCCAGAGGTTCTTCGGCACCACGCGTTCGAAGGAAACTTCCACACGGCGTGCGTCCTTCGACGCATTGCCGACGTTCCGCACGATGCGTCCATACGCATCACCTTCGGGCAGGTCGTCAACATGGAACGGCATCCAGGCGACGTCCTCGTCGTCGAAAATAAAGCTGTCTCGGTGCCAGTGCAGGTTGATCATCTGGCTGGCCACGTCCGCCAGGCTGAAGTTCGGCGGCATGGTCATGTCGGTATCCACGCTCATCAGCGTGTAGACACCGCAACGCGGTCCACTGGTGATGATGCTCGTGAGCCGCCGCGCGGCAGCCTCGTTGAAGTTCGCCGGGAAACCGGCAATCACGAGGATGTGATAAGGCTCGGCCACTTCGCCCGCGAACTCGTTGTATTCCTCGATCGTCTTGAATTCGTTGCGCAGGTACGTCTGAAAGACGGTCTCCATGTGCTCGGTCAGGTCGGTCAGCCGCTGCTCGATATGCGTACCTTCGGTCCAGATGCGTTGCGAGACCATCAGTTCGTCGTAGTCCGCCAGATGCATGAACGCGGACAGATCCTGCCCCAAACCGATCGGATCGATGATCGTGAACCGCAACTTGCCCGGCGGGATCGTCGTCAGCAGTCGCAGCATCACGTTCTGCATGAGTTCCACGGCGGCTGCGCGACCAACCGATCCGGGCGACCGCAGCAAGACCGATGCTTCCTGCGGAAAGCCCAGCAACGTGGGGAACGTGAAACCGGTGGCTTCCGGCATCAGACGGTCGTCCTCCGGAAGTCCGTGCTCGATGTCCGCCAGATCAAAGTGGAATTCACCAATTCGCAGCGCCGGCGGAATGTGTGCGGAAGGCTTCCAGTTGCCGAACGCGAGATCCATCCAGCCGCGCGAGATACCGGCCGAGTCCGACTGCAATCGATTCAGCGAGACGCGAATTGAGTCGACACTTTCATGCCAGGTTTTGGCCATCGAGTTCCAGTCGATGTCGAAGCGTTGGCGAATGATGTCGCAGTTGCGTTCATGATCCTTCTGCGCTCGCTCCTGATCCCAGGCGTAGCGCGAATCGACCTTCTGCAACTGGTCCTGATAGGTGGCCTCAGCGGCAGCCAGTTTCTTGTCGCGTTCTTTGGTCAGGTTGTCGATCAGCTTGGGATAGCGTTCGTTCGCAGCGCGCAGACCGATTGTTCGTTTATCTGCCGCTTGCGCCGAAACGGTGTTGAGCTTTTCTTCCGCCTTCCGCAACGCAGTATCGCGTTCGTGAATCAGAGCGCCGAACCAATCATCAAACTCTTTGCGACGGCGTTTGAGTTCTTTCTGCGTCAGCTTGCTCCAGTGACACCGCACAGCATCAGCATCAATAGACAGCTGCAGCAGTCTTACTCCGGCGGCTTCGCCCTGACTGCGAGCCACTGCAAACAGAATGGACTGAGTAATCGTCGCCAGCACTGCGGCGACTCCGCCGAGCATCGCCAACCAGATATGAGTTGGCGGTTTGCTTTGCAGCTTCAGCCAAGACGGCTCGACAATACCGTACAGGAAGGCGGTCAAGGCTGCTGTTGTGGCGAGGAAGATCGCAACCGGCAGAAACCCGGCACTCAACATGGACAGTGACTGGCTATTGGTCTCCTTCACGTGCGCCCGCAGGTCGGCCGCCAGTTGGTTGTACTGTTCGATCAACTCATCCAACGTCGCAGACGAGTTTACAGCGGCTGGCTGCGGTGCCTCGACGTCGCCCCAGACGCGCCGCCGTTGCAAGAGCTCGCGGCCTTCGGTCACCAGAGTTGCCAGACTCGCGGCTTCGTGGTCGAGATGCTGCTGCGTCGCCACGACGTTGTGTTCAAACTGCTCGAACTGCTGCTTGGGCGTGCCGGTTGAGCTTTCGTCGAAGTATGACTGCAGCATCCATTTCGTTTCGTCGAATTGCTGCCTGGCATCGCCCACGACGGTGTTGTAGTCACCGTTAACGGCCATCAAGGCTTCATCGAACTCTTCCTTCAACGTCAGATAGTGAGTTCGGAAAGTCTGCCCGGCGGCCGTGCTGACATCGTCGAACTCACGCTGAATCGCACCGCGTTCGGTCTCATAGCCATGTCTGCGTTCTGCAGACTCCGCATCGAAGCGATCCTGCTCAGCAGACAGTTCGCTCTCCAGACGACGAGGCAGTCCCAGTTCACCCTCCGCGCGCCGGGCAATCGCTTCAAACAGCGCCTGCACCAGGTGCTTTACGCGATCGACAGAAAGATGCTCGGACACAAGCCTGCTCCTCAAACGGAGTTCATGGAACGCATCAGCATGAGTCTACGCACAGACCCGAGGGGAAAGTAGGACGACTTCAGTTCTAGCGGGAATCAGAGATCAAATCAGTCTATTTGGATGGTCAATGACGCGCAGTAGCGAGCCGGTAGACGCTGCAGAAACAAGGCCGATCCTCACACCGGCGTGTCACGCGGTGTGAGTTTTCAGATTCAACGCTTGACCGCTGCTCGACGCATCGCATCATTTCGGCCTTGTTCCCCATTTTGCGTCAGATGATGAGTCCCTGCATGTCACATCCCCATTTGCCGATTGACGAAATCGCCGCCACGGTGAGATCGATCTGGCCTGACAATCCGGCATTTGGCGTTGTTCTGGGAAGCGGTCTCGGCACTCTGGCAGATTCCATCACGGCGGAAGCCACGATTGATTTCGATTGCCTGCCGCATTTTCCCCGCGCAACAGCATTAGGACATCGCGGCCGGTTTGTGTGCGGCAGAGTTCACGGTGTTCCTGTGATTGTTCAGCAGGGCCGCTTTCACGCCTACGAAGGTCATTCGTTTGAGCACATCACGTTGCCCATTCGCGTGATGCAATCGCTGGGTGTGCGGACATTGATCCTGACGAATGCCGCCGGTGGCTTGCGACCGGGGATGCAAGTCGGCGATGTCATGCTGATCGAGGATCACATCAATCTGTTGTTCGGTAGATCGCTGCCAGTCCACGGTTCTGCAATTGGTGAACCGAGACCCGCCGGCGGCTCCCCTCACTACGATCGGCAACTGATGTCGCAGGCGGAGCAGACGGGCCGCCAGTTGTCCGAGCGAGTGACTCGCGGCGTGTATCTCGCACTCAGCGGCCCCTGTTATGAAACTCGCGCCGAGTATCGCATGGTGCGCAACCTGGGAGCTGACGCCGTCGGTATGTCGACCGTGCCCGAGGTACTGATCGCTCGCCGAGCGGGCATGCGGGTACTGGCGATGTCTGTCATCTCCAACGTCGAAACCAGCGACATAGGTGACCCCGTCAGCGGAGAAGAAGTCATTCGCACGGTGTCGTCGGTTGAACCCGTTGTGAGAGGCATCGTCCACGCGATTGTGGGCGCAGCAAAGTTGAGCTGCAGCTAGCGCGGAAATCTCACAGACTAATGCAAACGAGACGGCTGATTTTGCGTAA
>CAYLTY010000285.1:0-10216 GCA_964386705.1 uncultured Planctomycetaceae bacterium | reverse complement strand
CCGTGCGTCGCAGCATCAGCGCGCAAACCGCCACGCGAATCGGCGGGGTGCTGGAGTCGATCTACTCCGCGCTTAAGCTGCAGAGCGAGCCGCCAATGACCCGCTTCCTGGCCTCGCAGCTCAGTTCGTCACACAGCTACCGCATCGACGCCGCGCGCCGCGACTTCGGCTACGAACCATTAGTGACAGTCGAAGAAGGCCTGCGACGACTGGAACCTGAGCTTCGAGCACTAGCTCGCCGCTAAAAGACCATGCGAGCCGAAATAACAAGTAGGCCGGACAATCTTGTCCGGCGTCGGACAGGATTGTCCGACCTACAAACCTGCGTCGTGAAGTTCACGGCACGGCGATCTGATAAAGATCGTGTCGGCCCTTGCGTTCGCTGACGACAATCAAACTTCGTCCATCTGGGTGCCAGCACGCGCAGTCATCCTGCTCAGGGTTGTTTGTCAGCCGTTGCACGCCCGAACCATCGGCCTGCATCAGGTAGATCTCGTAGTTGCCGTCGCGGTTGCTTGTGAACGCAATCCGCTTGCCGTCTGGCGAGAACTTCGGGCGGATATCCTGACCCGGGCTGTGCGTCAGTCGCCGAGCATCCGTGCCGTCGGGACGCATGACGTAAATCTCGAAGTCATCATCGCGCGACGAACCGAACACAACTCGACTGCCATCTGCGGCAAAGTGGGGCCAGTTGTTGACGCCCTCCGAATCGACCAATCGCCGACGCTGTTCTGCTCGCAAGTTGCATTCAAAAAGATGCTGCCGTCCGTCCTCGGGGTAACTGTAGATCACTCGCGACAGGTCGGGAGCAATCGCCGGGCAGTGCATACCAGAGAAACCACCCTGCGGCGGAATATCAGCCTGCTTGTTCTCCGCGAGATCCTTGATCACCAGCGCCAGGCTGAGGTTCCCTCGATTCTGCACAAACGCGAGGTACCGGCCATCGGCAGAAACCGTCGCTTCAAACTCCGACCGAGTTTCCTCGGGATGAACGGGCACAGCGACGCCACTCTTGAGGTTCAACTTCATGAGCCGCAACTGTGTCGGCTTCTGCAGCATCGTAAAGATCAGCTCAGAACCATCGCGCATCGCGAAGACGGGATCGCGTTTGACATGCCCGTCAGTCGTCAGCCTGCGCGGTTCGTCAGCAGTGCTGAATGCAAAGTCGCTCAGCATAAACCAGGTCACAAACACGCAGACTGCGCTTCGCATCGTCGAATCAAACCATTGTCGCCTTTCGCTCCGCGAAAGGTGCGTTCTTTCGCTGAGCGAAAGACGACGAAGGTCAACATGTGAGCCTAAAGCAACTCGAATCACTAACTCATCAACTCATGAATCACGCGACCGCCGTTCAGGACATTGAGCTCGGCCCGAGCTTGAGTATCCAGTCCCGCGAGTTCGCACATGGTCGTTCCGACCATCAACGGCGTAATCGGATCGGTCAGCGGGTGCTCGCCGTATTTGTCGCTTTGCCCGATCACTCGACCGCGCGGCAGACCGGCTCCAGCCCAGATCGAGAAGTAGCATTGCGGCCAGTGGTCTCGAGCTGCTCGCGAGTTGATGCGCGGCGTGCGGCCAAACTCACCCATCGCCACCACCAGCGTCGAGTCCAGCAAGCCACGCCGCTCCAGATCATCCAACAGCGCCGAGAACGCTCGATCGAAGATCGGACAGTGAGTGTCTTGCAACATCTCGAAGTTATAGATGTGAGTATCCCAACCGAAGTCGCAGTTCGGAGTGATCGACTCGACGTACTCGCTCCAGTTGACTTGGATGTACGGCACCTGAGCCTCCACCAGTCGCCGCGCCATCAGACAGCTCTGCCCGAACGTCGTCTGACCGTACTCGTCGCGAGTCAGGTCACGCTCTTGAGTGAGATCAAACGCCGCTCGCGCCTGCGCATTGGTCAGCAATCCGTACGCCTGCTGATACTGCCGATTCCAATCATCGAACCCCGCTTGCCGTAACTGCCGCTCCGCCGCATCGACCTGACCGAGCAGAGCCTTGCGGTCAGCGATGCGGTTCGGGTTCAGGCCATCCAGCAGTTGCAGAGCGGGGATGCTGACCTGACCGGTGTCTGAACAACTGACCGGAAACGGATCCCACAACTTGCCGAGCGTTCCGCCACCGTAGCCATCGACCTTCCGGACCACGTCACGCGGGATACCAGTCCCCACCATGACAAACGGCGGCAGCGAACCATGATGTCCGCGGTGTTTCGCGATGATTGAACCAAAATTCGGCTGCACGGGTTCGGGCTTCTCCGGAAAACCCGTCAGGCCCAGCGTGCCGGCATCAGGGTGACCCGGCATCGTGGACACATTGCTGCGAACGAGCGTGTAGCGATCGCTGCGCTGAGCAAGCTTCGGCAGCAGCTCGGAATAGAACACGCCGGGCGTCTTGGTGGCGATCGGAGCGAACGGACCTCGATACTGAGACAACGCATCCGGTTTTGGATCCAGCGTATCGACGTGCGACGGAGCCCCCCATAACCACACCAGTATCGTCGACTTCGCCCGCGCCTTCGCGTTGGCCAACGCTGTCTGTTGTGGTGCCAGCAAGCCGGTCGCGCCCAAAGCCGCAGGAACCGCGGCGCCGAGTCGCAAAAACGACCGACGCGAAAGTCCTTGACACGACTGGGCCCGAAATGAACCAACATCAATCATAAAACTGCCCGCTCTGTACCGCAGGACGCGGCGTCACTCAGGAACGTCACAGATCACAGATGCTACCAGAAAACACCGGAGAAAGGGTGGTCAAATTCAGCTCCACGATCAGGTTGTAAGGCGTCTTACTGGTCCTAGAGGTCTTATGGGTCCAATAAGTCCTATTGGTCCAATAGGACCGCCAAGGCTCGGCCGTACCCGCCGCGAGTGCCTTTGATCTTGATCGGAGCGAACAGGAAGAACGACGGCTTGTCCGCAATCGCGCCGACGTTCGTCAGGTACTCCACCACGAACATGCCGCGTGCTGCGGCCATCCAGGTGCTGAAGAGAGCCTGTTCGCGACCAACTCCGCCCAGCGTCGGACCATCAGTGCCAATGCAACGAATGCCCTTGTCGGCAAGGTAAGAAACGGCCTCAGGAGTCACCGCTGGCCAACCTTCCGACTTGCCGGCCAATGGAGCCGCGAACATGGAATCCAACTCAGGCGCAGCAGGCAGCGACTTGAAATGCTGATCCGAATAACCCGAGTAGAAGACCACAATCTCACTCGGCCGAATCGGATGCTTGGCTTCGTGCTGCTTCAAGAACTCCACAGTGATCTTCGGTGACGCCGGCCATTCGGCCGCTTTGGTGGAGCCGACTAAACTACGAACGTCGATGACATGGGTCTTGCCCAATGTTTGATCGAGCCCCGCTTGATCGATAGTCATGGTTGCGCGGCCCAACGGACCAAACTTGTCTTCGTACTTTTTCAAAGACGCACGCACGGCGTCGCTGTAGTTCTCGGCACGGAATTCTTCGTCCGGTCGCGAAAAGCTCGGTAGCACGACGTGGGTTCCCACCTGGCTGTCCAGCAGGTGCGTCATTGCAAAGTACGGACCGCGCGCTTTGCTGAAGGCGTTCAAGGTCTTCGAAACGTATCGGCTGGCTTCCTCGCCGGGACCGTAACCCGGCCACGTGATGGGATAGTCCTCATGCAAGGTAACCGATAGATCGACCACCTGCTTCTTGCGAGCGGCGGCAATGAGCTTCGGCGCCAGCGATGGTTCGGTAATCGCGATGCAACGGCATTCGCCCCCTGATCCGCCCGCGTGCTTCGCAGCCAGCAACGCGTAGAAAGATCCTGTCGTCGGCAGTGATCCCAGGTTCGTCGCGCATTCAGTCCAGATCATGCCGCGTTGGCCACCGGCTTGATGAGTGGCTACAGCCAGATCAGGCAGCGGCCCCATGCTGGCACCGTCGAGCCCCAACGTCATCACGCCCTTGCTCGCGAGATACGCCATCGTCTCTGGAGTGGGCGCCGGCCAACCTGCAGTGTCCTTCCGCAATGCGGACGCGACAAATCGCTCACCACCCGGGAACGGCTTGTAATAGCGGTCGCTGTAGTCGCTTCGAAACAGCACAACGTCGCCAAACTTCAAGCTGCGATGTTTCTCTTCCCAAGCCTTCACAATCTCCGGCCCAATTAAAAAACTGCTGCCGTCGCGTGCTTCATCACAATGCTTGGTGATGTCGATCACGCACGCCTCGCCGCAGAACTGCCAGGCGGGCACTTTTTCGTTGGTGATGAGCCCGTTCGGTCCAGCACCATCCGCTCCAGAACCCGGTGGTGGAACGAAGTGTGCCGGCGCGTCCCATTGAGTGCCCGTGTGCTCATCGATGACAATCAAATCGCGATGCACTGGACTCAATCCGAATGTTTTGGTGGGAATCACGGCGATCGGAGTCATACCCACCGGCCACACGCAAGGCATGTCCGGAGCGACCAGCAGCGACAGATCTTTGACATGCCCGGGTGAAACCTGAGCTTGCGCGGAACCACACACACCGGCAACAAGCCCCGCAGCGAGCAGCTTCTTCAGGACCATCGCAGCATTCTCCCAGAGCGTCATGAGGAACCGGATCGATCGCAAGCACACGCATGAGCGAGCACGTTAGCTGGCTCGCGGGCGTTATCAATCCAGTGTTCATCAGCTGCGAAATCATCTCCAAAATTGGATTAGAGAAGACCGCACGGCTTGGTTAGCATGTCTCTGGTGATGCATCTTCCCTGCAACCGTGCTGTGGAAAGCCATGACAACCGGTGACGCAGTATTTGAGATCGAAGACACGCAAGCTCAGCAGTCCGCCAAGCGCTGGTCGGACTTCGTGGCCTGGGTCTTTCCGGTCGTCGGCGTCATCGCCTTGGAACTCGGGACACCGCTGTGGGTGGGCCTGTTCATCGTCTGCATCAAGTTTGGTTGGAATGATTTCCTGACGGCTCAATGGCTGCGTTCCGATCCAATTCCTGAACGTGGCAAGAGCCTGAGCTGGGTGCTCGCAGCGCATGGCTGCTTCTTGATGGCTTTGGGTGGCACCTTGATTTCGTTGCTGGGCGCGGTCGTCGCCAACTTCACGCAACAAGGCGTTCAAGACCCGCAAGCGCGGCAAATGCTCATGATGGGCACCGTGATCCTGCCGATTGGATGGGTGCTGGGCTTCCTGCTGATGACGATTGGCTGCTCGGCTCTTTCCCAGCACCGCATTCATGCGTGGCTTGACCCCAGCCTGCACACGTCTCGCAGAGCCAACATCTGGGATCGTGTTTGCTCGCAGAAGCAGAATGACTTTCTCGGTTGGTGTGGACCACCTTTCCTGCACGTGTTTGTCGTTGGTGGACCACTTGTCTTCGTAGCAATTGTCACCGGACAATACGCATGGCTCTTTGCAGCAGCATTCACGATCGCGGCCTGCGTTCAAATCATCTTCGCGCGATCGCTGGCCGCCCTGACACCCGATGAGTGTTGGAACACATTCGCTGACATGGAACGCCGCAACTCCGAGCGGACCAACTCCGCAGCCATCGGCTGAGTTCATGAGTGACGCTCCTTCGACGTACTGGGCGTGACACCTGCGGCTGCGGTGCGTGCTCGAACTTCGCGGCCTACACTCGCCGCCACTCTTTCGGAGTCTGCCCTCCCGCTGGCAACTCCGCGCTTTCCCCCCAGCGGACGATTTCGCGATTGGAGGTCACACGCACATGAAACTTCATCTTCGAGCCACGGTGCGCGCCCTGGCGGCTCTGTTGCTGCTCTCAAGCTCACTGAGTGCCGCCGAGAAGCTCACACTCAGCAGCGTCTTCAGCGATCATGCAGTCCTGCAGCGAGACATGCCCTTGCCGGTATGGGGCAAAGCCGAACCCGGAGCGAAACTGGTGGTCCAGTTTGCCGGTCAGGAGAAGCTTGCGACGGCGGACAAAGACGGCAAATGGTCCGTGAAGCTGGACCCGCTGACGGCTTCAACTGAGAGCCGCACGCTGACCGTTAAGGCTGAAGCGGGTTCTGAAACAGCCGCAATCAAGGACGTGCTCGTAGGAGAAGTCTGGCTCTGCAGCGGCCAGTCGAACATGGGCTTTGCCTTGAAGGGCGCCGTCGGTGGTGACGCAGCCATCGCCGCCGCCGGGGACAATCAACTCCGTCTGTTCAACGCTCACGCTCGCGCCGTCGACACTCCGCAGGAATCCATCGGCGGAGCGTGGGCGGTGGATTCCGCTCAAAGCGCAACGGGCTTCTCGGCCGTGGCATACTTCTTCGGGAAAGAACTGCGAGCCAAGCTGGGCGTGCCCGTTGGTCTGATTAAGTCTGCTGTCGGTGGCACCGTCGCCGAAGCCTGGACCCCGAAGGGCGACCTCGAAGCAAACCCCACGTTGAAGACACTGCTCGACCAGCAAGCCAAGAAGCTGGAGGCTTATCCCGATCAACTCGCCGCCTGGAAGAAGATCGAAGCCGACGAACTCAAAAAATGGGAAGCCGCCGTCGCCAAGGCCAAAGCCGATAAGAAACAAGAACCTCGTAAACCGACCGGCCCTGGCGATCCCGCAACGAACAACAATCGCCCGTTCGGACTCTACAACGGCTCGATTGCACCACTAGCCCCGTACGCCATTCGTGGAGCCATCTGGTATCAAGGCGAATCCAACTCGGGACGAGGCAAGGAATATCAGACTCTGTTCCCTGCTCTGATCACCGCCTGGCGCAAAGTCTGGGGACAGGGAGATTTCCCGTTCCTGTTCGTGCAGATCACTCCCCACAACGGCATGTCTCCGGAAGTGCGTGAAGCTCAGCGGATCACAGTTCAAACCACTCAAAACACCGCAATGGCCGTGACCATCGACATCGGCCATCCATCTGACATTCACCCCAAAGACAAGCAGCCGATCGGTCAGCGATTGGCGCTCGGTGCGCGAGCGCTCGCATACGGTGAGAAGATCGAATACTCCGGTCCGGACTACGACGCCATGAGCGTCAGCGGCAATAAGGCCACATTGCACTTCAAGCATGTGGGTGGCGGACTCGTGGCGAAGGATGGGGCACTCAAAGGCTTCACCATCGCTGGTGCCGATGGCAAGTTCGTCGAGGCCAAAGCCGAGATCGTCGGTGACACCATCGTCGCCAGCAGCGATGCTGTGAGCAGCCCCAAAACGGTTCGTTATGGTTGGACCAACGTGCCGGAAGGCAGCTTGTGGAACAAAGACGGTTTGCCGGCATCTCCCTTCCAGACTGACGGAGCCTTTGTGCTGGAAGAAGGCTTCGAACTGCTGCTGAATCTCAAAGACCTGACCGGCTGGCACTACGACAAGGGCCCTGAGTTCGCCGGCATGACCAACGCCAGCGATGCTCGCTACACGGCTCGCGATGGACGCATCGTGGTCAATCCCGGCAAGGGTCTGGCTCAACTCTGGACCACGCGCGAGTTCCCTCACGACTTCCACCTGAAGTTGGAGTTCCGCGCCGGAGTCAACGCCGACAGCGGCATCTTCCTGCGCAAGCCTCAACTTCAGTGCCGAGATTACCTCGTCGCAGGTCCCTACAAAGAGTTGAAGAACTACAAGCCGCAGGACTGGAACGAGATCGAAGTCATCGTGAAAGGCAAAGTCGCCACCTGCACCTGCAACGGCGAAGAACTGAAGTTCCCGAACGAACTCCCGCCCACAGGCCCCATCGGCCTCGAAGCCGACCGCGGCCAAATGGAATACCGCCGCATCCGGATCAAGGAACTGAAGTAGTTGCAAAAGCGTTAGAAACACAGAAACACAGAGGCACAGGGGACACAGAGAGATGTTTTAGAAGTCATTTTCTCTGTGATCTCCGTGCCTCTGTGTTTCAAATCTCTCCGAACAGGAGCGAGCATGCAGATCAACGACTTCACGGGAGCAATTATTGCCGCCGCAATTGAAGTCCACCGACGCTTGGGACCGGGATTGCTTGAATCAGCTTATCGAGCATGTCTCGCATACGAACTTCGCAAACGCGGAATGTCGGTCGAAGAAGAGCGTCCCGTTCCCGTCATCTATGACGAAGTTAAACTCGACTGCGGATTCCGTGCCGACCTGGTCGTCAATGGTCTCGTCGTCGAACTCAAAGCCAAGTCTGCCATTCACCCCGTGGACAAAGCACAGACCTTGTCGCACCTGAAATTGCTCAATCTACGATTCGGCTTGTTGATCAACTTTCACGAAGAGAAGCTTGTTGACGGGGTGCATCGTATCGTCAACGGGTACGGGTACCCGGAATAGAAACACAGAGGCACGGGAGACACAGAGGAATGTTCTAGAATTCGTTTTCTCTGTGCTCTCCGTGCCTCTGTGTTTCAAGTCTCTGTGGTTTTATGGCGGCCTGTGAGGATGCTGAGGATGACCAGCGTTCGATTTGCTCGGCATGCAGTGTTGCTCATTCTCGTCAGTTGGATGTCTTCGTCGGCGAACGACAAAGGTAACCGGGCGACGGCCAGCGACCTTGGAATACAGAGAACGCGCTGCCCGCCGCTTCGGTTGACCGCCTTGTTCGCCGCTATTGGCCCCCTGATGACGGCCCCAGGAATGCGAGCTCGATACCAATCACCACACAAGCTATGAGAATCAGCACCACAGTTTTTCGCGGAGTCATGTTGATCGCCGGATCGTCACGCGCGAGGCCAGCTTTGCGATAAACAATCGTGGCCGCAGCCAGCACGAGTATCCCAAGCAGCAAAATAATCGGAAGGTACATGGACGGGAACAGGCGAAAAAGTCGTTCGCGATTTCCGAAGATCGCCGTATGAACCAACATCGGCACAAAATACGTTAGAAAGCCCGCCTCCACGACGAGCACCCAACGGAAATAGGAATCCTCTTGCGAGGGACCAAAGGCGCGCAGCAGCCTCAGCATCATCCGGACAAACACCCACAACAACGGAACCGCACCAATGGCAAAGACGAGTCTCCAGACAATGCGCGGGATGTGATACACGACCTCCCCAACGCCCATGAAGTCGCCTGGATCCCCGGCCCCCGTCGCCACGCTCTGCAAAAGGAGGATTCCGTTGTTGCCAAAGGCCAACGTGACGGTCATGAACAAGATCAACCACGTCAGTGAGCCGACGGGAACACGCCGCACGATTAGCAACAGCGGCAGTGGTAGCAGGACGCCGAAGAAGATGCCGCCGCCGCTCCACAACATAATGCCCCGCAGGGATGCGCCTTGGGACTCGATCTCCACGCGGGAGAAGTCGAAAGGTCGCAAGTACCACTCAGCGATCTGCACTCCGCCCAACCAGGCACCCAGGGCATGGCCGAATTCGTGGATTGCCCCTGCGAGGTTGGCGCATAGCGCGAAAGCACAAAACAACGCGAATGCCGTGCGAAAACCACTGCGGCGACGGTCGCAATTCTGTGTGTCCATGTTGAACCACAATTGTCGCGGACGGAAGTGGGCGAACGCTAAAGGTAGCCGGGCGGCGGCCAGAAACCTTGGAATACAGAAATCGCGCCAACCGCCGCTCCGGTTGACGGCCTTGTTCGGCCTTCGTTTGGTCAAACTGCGTCAATCCATTTTGGCCTTACGAGCCAACCAAAGAGGCACCCCGGTGCCTTTCGGATCGCAACGATTTCTTCAGGGAGCATTTCAATATCAGCCCGCAACATGAATTGCGGTGTCCCGTCAATACTCATGAGAATCCCGTTTACGATGGAGCCATTTGACCGACGTACTTGGATGCTTTCGAGTCCATGGAATTCATTGGTGCTCAGGTACGCCTGAAGCAATGAATCAGGAATTGCCATCGTCCGTTGCGGACGCCCAGTTTCTTTCGGCGGCGGTTTGATATCCGCCGCGACAATTGGAAGCCGTGCTTCCGCGAGTAAATTGCTCACACGATCGGAAAGTTCGGGGGGCGGTGTCGCGGACAGCAGCTGGGTGGGATGAGTTGATAGGTACGAAATAAAAGCCCAGAAGCGAATTTCGGGATCGTCGCAACGCGCAGCCAGTTGTTTGATTACACCGCCGAATCCTCGGAGCGTCGCCACTGTCATCCGATGATCGCTAAAAAGAATGTCGAGATTTCTATCACCACTGGTCGCGGTTCCGCACCTGCCGCACGGGCACCACGCACCGAATTTCGTTTCGCCACAGTTGAAGCACAGCGCTGTTGTCATGGTGCATCATCATCTTGTTGCATTGGCAGCTGCGATGGTAAGGCCGAACGCTCAGGTTAACCCGGCGGCGGGGGGAACCTGTGAATTGATAATCCGCCCG
>CAYLTY010000284.1:0-10274 GCA_964386705.1 uncultured Planctomycetaceae bacterium | reverse complement strand
GAGATCGTACAGAGTCTCGAAATCGAATGAGACGAAATCGAACACGTCTTCATCATACGGATCGCTCATGATGGGCTCTTCAAACAGAACGAGCCAGAGCCGCAGGATCACGCTTCCGGTCAGTCAAGTTCGCCGCCCACTTCCCTCAGGAAATGCACACGATGACCTGACGCTGCGCTGAAACGAGATCCTGTGGCCCGGCAGTCCCGTTGAAAGAGGGGGTCGCTCCGGGCTTCAGCCAGGAACGATCCCCTGTTCCAACGCAGAACTCACAACCTCGGAGTGACCGCAACTCGATCACCCCGCACTCTCTCACGTCAAACCAAGCGCTAATTCTGTAAAGCCAGAGTAACAACTCACATCAGAGTTGCCACAAATTCACTGGAACCTCACATCAATTTGGCGGAATTCTTTCGCCAGTCTTCTACCGTTTTTGATCAGATTGCTGCGCCGCGCTGAGCTGCTTGCGCTTCCGCGCCAAAGATCGACCAGGCCCAACCTGCCGCACCAATAAAGCCCGCTTGACCACCGAGGCTTGCGTAGTCGATTCGCACCTGCGACGACGGAACGGGGAACGAAAGCCGCTTGATTTCTTCACGTACCAGACCGATGAACCGTCGGCCGAGTTCTGTTTCGTTGCGGCCGAACGTCATATTTCCGCCGAAAAGGATCACGCCCGGGTCGATTGTGTGCATCAGATTCGCGGTGCCGTAGGCCATGTAACGTGCTGATTCGTCGATCACCTTCAGGCCTAATGGATCGGAATGCTCGGCCGCTTCCGCGATGAGCAATGGCGTGAGCGGTTCGCCGCGCTGCAGGCGTTCTGAAATGAAAGCCGAGTTCTCTCCAGCTTCCAGCGCTTCACGGCAGCGAGTTACCAAACCCGCCGCGCCGACGTAGGCCTCCAGAGCGCCTTTCATCCCGGTAGCCGCCGGGCGTCCGTTCTCGATCTGAATGTAGAGGAAGCCGCATTCCCCGCCGTGAGAGTGCGCACCCTCAATGATTTGTCCGTTGACGATCAGGCCGCAGCCGATCCCGGTACCCAAAGTCCACAGAGCCAGGCTGTGAGCACCTCGGCCCGCACCGCTCCAGTATTCACCGTAAGCCGCCGCATTGGCGTCGTTTTGCAGGACGGTCGGTTTCTCGAAGTGATCTGCGATGAGCTGCCGAATGGGGATGTAACGCCACTTCGGCATGTTGGCCGGCTCCATCAGGATGCCGTTCGGAATGTCGAGCGTGCCGGGGGTAGCCAGGCCGATGCCGTTGATCGCCTGCCAGCGGACGGGGCTTTCCTGGACAGCCTTTTCGATCGCGCCTTTGATCGTCTGCATGCCGACTTCCGGGCCTTTTTCGGCTTCGGTGGGCGTGACGACATAAGACAGGACCTTGCCTGTGCTGGTAACGACACCAGTCTTGATATTGGTTCCACCAACATCACAACCGATGAAGAATTCCTGAATGCAGTTCCGATCCCTCGGTCGAGTCACTCCGGGCATCGACGCGCCTTTCGTGTGAAATCCGGCACTTGCCGAACATTTGTTTCCGATCTGGATCAGTCGGTCCCGGAAGACCACATTGACCGCTGTCGGCTGAGTGTGCCCGAGCATACAGCAGTCAAAAGAATCGAATCAACGTGCGTTCGTCCGCACGAAAATATTGCCCACCAATTACGTCTGTTGCCGCCAATCCGTGTGCGCAGGTCGCGCAAGTTGTCGGGAAACACTTCAGCGACATCCATGTTGCCCGTCGGCGGTGACCGAGAGTCTGTCGCCGACCCCTAACTTCCCTCTCCGCCTTGCAGTTTTTCCAGACGCTGCAACGCGTCCTTGTATCCATAATCGACCGCCAGCACTTCGCTGTAGTGCGACTCCGCCGCATCGCGATCCTTCGCCTGTTCGCACAGGCGACCCAGCCAGTAGTGCACGTCGAGGAACAGCTCCTTGTTGTCGTGTGAGTTGAGCTTGTCGATGGCTTTTTCGAACTGCCGCCGAGCCAGCGGGTACTTCTTTTCCTGAATGAAGCACAAACCCATGCTGTAGAGGGCTTTGGATTCGATGCGACTGTCCTGGCTCGCCTGTTGAAAGAGCGGGATGGCCTCCCCGTACTTCTTTTCCGCCATCAGCAATTCGGCGAGCGTAAACTTGTACTGCAGGTTGGCCGGATGACGCTCAACGCGGGCACGGAGCACTTCCATTTCGCGCAGCCGCAGTTCGCGACGCAGATCGTCGTAGGTCTTCTTTATCTTCTCGTCGTCCGGCTTCGTCGTGTGACGATCCTTCGCGATGCCGACGTTCTTCTTCATCAGATCGATTTCGGTGTCTTCCAGCAGTTCGCGAATGTTGGCATCGCCGCCTGAGATTTCGAGCGCCTTCTGCAACATCGGCAACGCCTGATCGTGCTTGCCTTCACGACGGTAGAAGTCGGCCAGTTTGCTGTAATGGTCTTTGTTTTCAGGCTCTTTGCGAATGGCACGCTGCAGATCCGCTTCTTCCGACTGACCGGGACCATCGGCCTCACCGGGTTTGGTCATCTTCAGACGCTTCTGGACCTCGTGGTCGGCCATCACACCCTTGGTGTCCTCGGCGCCCTCATAGCCGCCGCGGTCAATGACGTGCTTCGTTGCTGCCTGATTAGCACGCGTGCGGGCATCACCGTCCATCGGATCGATCTGACAAATCTTGTCCCACTGAACGGCTGCCTGAGTGAATTCACCGCGGTCTTCCAACAGTTCTGCCAGTGATCGCCGATAGTCTTTGTTGTTGCCGTCGTTCTCCACAGCGCACTGATATGAAAAAACAGCAACGTCCTTGTAGCCCAGGTGCTTGCTGGCTTCGCCCAGATCTGCGTGCAGGGCGGCATCCCACGGATTGACGAGCAGACCTTCCTCAGCGGCGGCCTCCAGCCCCGCCCAATCCTTCTGCATGCGGCACTTCTTGATCCGGCCTTTGGGGCCCATCAACTTGATGCCGCCCATCCCCGCGCCGGTCTTGTTTTCGTTGTAGCTGCGTCGGACAGCTCCGCGCAAAGTCTGGCGGTACACCAGATTCTCCGGCACGAACTTGACGCACTTCGAGAACATGTCGATGGCGTACGGCCAGTTCTGCTTCAACATCGCTTCCGTTCCGACCTTCCAGCATTGGCCTGCCAATCTCTTCTTATCGTCGGACATCGAAACAACCTCTTCGCGGAATGCCGGTGAACCAAGACTTGAAACAGTGCTTGTGAGAGACATTGGATATAGCAGATGCCGTCAGCGCTATCCACAGGCACAAACCGCTGTTTGCCCCATCTGCCGAGCCTGTTATTCTGATCGCGGTGCATCTGGACGGAGTCCAGTTCAAAATCCAGGGAAGGGTGGAACATGGCTCGACTGGAATGGTCGCGGCTCGGTGCTGGTCTGTTGACGTGCTGTCTGCTTGCTGGTTGTGAGCAAGCCAACGATCTGGGTGAGGACCTGGAAATCCCCCAGCTCACGCTGTCTGAAGCACCTCCGTTGGAAAAGCCTACCGTCGAATCCGCCAGTGAGATTCAGCAGGTCAGTGCCAAGGGAACACCGCGCGAAGGCAATCTGGCGCTCACGTTGAAGCAGGGCGACATGTTCGCCTTGCGGAAGACGATCTCGCAGTCGCTTGCTCAACGCATGAAGGACGGCTTGGTCCGCAGCACTTCGCTGCTGTCGCTTACGGCAGGCATCACCGTTGAGAAAGAAGAGAGCAACAAGCGTCTGCTGCGCGTGAAGTACCAGCGCGTCCGCTACTCGCACGATCTGCTCGGCGACAAAGTGGAATACGACTCGCTGGAGAGTGGCCCCGTGCCCGACGCGGCCTTGTTGTATCAGGGAATGATCAACAACGGGTTTGCATTCTGGCTGACTCATGACAACCAGATTGCCGACATCGTCGACTTTCGGAACTTCCTGCAGCGCTGTGTGCAGAAGGCTCCGCAGAACAAGCAAAAGCAACTGGTAGCTCAAATCACCAGCAACACCGAAGACGAGGGTTTCGCGAACTTCGTCGATGACAGTATTGGCCTGCTGCGCTTCAATCCGGAAACACCCGGCCGCGAAACGATGGTCAAAGAAGGTGATGAGTGGACACGCACCCGCAAGTTCCTGCAGCCGCTGCCGATGGCGATCAACACCACCTACTCACTGGCGCAACTCACTGATCAGCGTGCCGAGATCGATATCATCGGCACTATTGTTCCCGCGACTGTCACTTCAGCCGCTCCCGCTACTCAGAGGCCGTCAGATTCAGAAATCATCCTTAAGGATGGTCATACGTCCGGCCACTGCACCGTCGACCGAGCCACCGGCTTGCCTACCCGCAGTCAGGTGACTCGCAATCTCGCGCTCCGAGTCCGCCTGCCTGACAAGTCCGAGTTCGATCAGCACAAGCAGATCGTGACGACCGTCGACATCTACCCGACGTCCGGCAAGATCTATATCGACGCCAATGCGACGCCGCTGACCGAAGATCGCGGCGTCGTACCCGCCTCCGCCGAAGTTCCGGAAGGCAAAGTCGGCACCAAGGCCGTCACGGCCCCCGAAGCCGAACCAGGTCAGGAATCTCAACCACGCCCCCGAGTTTCGACCAATCAGACTCCCTCTGCGCGTCGTCCTGCGTTCAATGCGCCGCTGCCTGAACGAACTGAGCCGGAATCGCGAGCTCGTCCGTAGTCACGCCAACGGTGAGGTTGCCGGTCAGGAGCCAACGCAAACAGTTGAACACAACGCATTTGCTCTATTTGCTCCATAATCACCCTGCTGCCCAATTCAACTCTTGAAGCTCGCACAACAAAGTGTCATGACATCGACAGTCAGACATGCGTTGTTGGTACGGCGCCGGTGCCAATTGGGCTCAACAGAAGAAGGGTGCAGAATGAGCATGAATCGTCGACAAGCTTTAGGAGCATCGCTGGCAGGTCTTGGCGCATGGGCCTTCTCCCGCCCGGCGAACGCGGGGGACAAGAAACGCTACGTGCAGTGGTGCCAGCCGACTTGCTATCCGCCGACCTATTCTCAGCCCTGCCAACCTGCGATGTTTCTCCCCACTAAATCGGGTTGTGGTGGTCACGCCTGCAGAGTTTGGGAGTATGCAAACTTTGGAAACGGGTTCTCTGCCTACTACGGAGTTCTCTGTCCGAACTTCACTGCAACCAATATCGTCGCCCCCAGTGCCTCATCTACCAATAACGTCTGCGTACCTGACAGCCAAGGCAACTGCACCCATTGCACGTTTGTTGGCACCAAAGGCGACTCAACATGCCCGCAAGTTATTCCCAACGACCGTCACGAGAAGCCGATCAAGAAGGTTGATGGGAAAAAAGATCCTGAGCATGGTGAGGCTCGCCGCGTTTTTACAGTGATTGGACCCAATGCTAAAGATTTTGTGTTTTGTCGTATTCCGCACATGACAGATAACGTGGTCATCAAAGTTCGATTGGGAGTTTTCCACGTTCGAGTTCGTCCGCAGGGTCCGGAAGAGGGCACAAAGGTTGATCCAGCCCACGTGAAAACCCCTAAGCTCTTTCTGGTCGGACAAGAAATAGACAATTTCCATCCACAAGGCGCCGAGCCCTTTGATGTGCAACGGGAACTCGTCAGTTACGAACAGCCTCACAGAATTAAAGTTACGATTGATGGGCAGGTGTTTGACGTCGCCACTGAAACTGCGATGGCGTAGCTGTGCACTAAATGCGAGGAGATTTGCTTCTTGCACATCGAAATCCCAGCTCGGGAGATGCGGAGATCCGTGGTACACCTCGTCGTGCTCGGACTCCCAAACTGCTTGAGGTTGGAGACGTATGCTTGGCTGCGTCAGACAAGTCTCGAATCGTGATGTAGGACCCTATCGGAGAAGAAACGACATTCGCCAGTATATCCCTTTGCGGTTGAGGGTAAGGTGTGAACAGCGAGGCTGTATACTCCTCCGCATTTGAGAAAAGTCCGTAAATCGGTGGTGCCGTATTCGTATGGTCCGCCGTTTCATCTTTGACCGATCTCAACTGGCGGTCATGCTCGCGAATTTCGTCACCCCATGGGAAAATAGTCGTCCCTCGCTGGGTTGCTGCAAACTCATACTCGAACTCCGTCGGCAAGCGTTTGCCGATCAACTCGGCATACAGGATGGCTTCGTCAATCAGTATGCCTGTTGCCGGCAGGTCAAGGCTTGGGAATTGCTTGCCTTTCAGGCTTTCAGGCATTGAACCTTGAAATCCCGCACGCAGTTCGCCCAGAGAAACCTCATGTGTATCGAGATAGAAGCTGGATATGTCTTGAGGGTGCTGAGGGATCAAAGTGGAGTTGGCAATGCCCACAGTAAAGGATTCATCGCCCTCCAGAAGGGTCATGCCAGCAGTGATGTTTGCCTCTGGAATTCTGATTCGCGGCAATACTGTGATCCCGTTTTCTACTTTCGATGACTGATGACGGTAATAGTTTGTTAGCTTGACTGATTCTCCAGGGACGGTGCGAATCACTTCATGGAATCTCGCATCATCGAGTGCCGCGACGACAAAATATTCTCCAGGCAGAATCTGCAGTTTGCACGGTGATTTGTGGTCCGGTCGGATCGCTTTTTCGGTGATGAGTTCGCCGGTGAGCGGGTCACGCGGATAGAATACAACGGTTGCACCTTCGGGCTCCGTCGTGATACTGACGTTGCGAGGTTCAATCACCTGAATGACGGAACCTCGTCTCGCGTTTTGAATGCGCGGGTCGACTTCCGGATGCGTCGTCAGGCGGGATGCAAGTGCCACGGCGCTAAGGCAACAGAAAACACCCATCGCGGCTGTCAGGCGATTCTTTGATAACCATCTTTGACATCGTTCAATCCAGGTGGCTCGCCGGGCCAGGATTGCGTTGCCGGACAGGAACCGACGGAGGTCGTCGGCAAACTCCCCGGCCGATTGATAGCGCTTCTCACGCGCTTTGGAGAGCGCTTTCAGGCAGATGGTCTCCAGATCGCGCGGCACGTCCTCGCTGTAGGATCTCGGCGTGCGCGGGTCCGTGCTTTCGATCTGATACAGCATCATCAAGCCAGGGCCAGAGAAGGGACGCTCGCCGACCAGCATCTCGTACAGCATGACGCCCAGTGAAAATACGTCGCTGCGACGGTCGATCATCTGATTGTCGCCGCGAGCCTGTTCGGGTGACATGTACGCGGGCGTGCCCAGCACCACGCCTTCGGCTGTCATGGTCACTTCGGCGTTGTCACGCTTCGCCAAACCGAAGTCGGTTACGAACGGTTCATCTTCAGTATCCAGCAGGATATTGCCGGGTTTCAGGTCGCGATGGATGACGCCGTGCTCGTGCGCGTAGTGCACTGCCTCACAGACCTTTGCCAGCAATTCGGCTTTCTGAGCCCAGGTGAACTGTCGCGCCTTCAGGGCTTGGGCGAGCGTCACGCCGCGAATGAACTGGCTGACGATCACGCAGCGTCCCGCCTCTTCGACGACCTCGTGCACGCGTACGATGTTGGGGTGTTCCAATGAAGCAGTGGCCTGAGCTTCCCGCAGGAAGGTATCACGCTCACCGCAGTAGAGGTCTTCCCACCGCTGGACTTTGACCGCGACGATACGCTCCAGACGCGTGTCCCGAGCTTTCCACACGACGCCGAAATGCCCCATGCCCACGGGCTCAATGAGTTCAAAGTGGGCGATGTGCTCTTTGGGCGATGGCTTGCGAGTGAGCGTCAACGTGCCGAGCGGAACCTGACTGCCACACGACGGACACGAAGCCGACTCGCTCAGAGACACATCCACGATGTTCAGCATCGTCTTGCATTGAGGACATTGGACATGCATCGACGTTCTCCAACGTTCTCGGCCGCGTCAATTGCTGCGGTCAGGCGGCTTGCAGGGCTTGGCACCAACCCGCTGAATCTGCGACGGAATCACGTGTGCACCGACGGTATCGTATGCTGGTCTACCCCAAGTAATGCAAGCCTCCGCCTGCGATTCACGCCGTTGAATCAGCAGTTGCGGTCGCCGCCTTACGCCATTCCTCAAAGTCTTTCTGAAAACGCGGAGCAAGTGTCAGGCCGATGGGCGCGGTGCTCAGAAACACCACGCCGTCCACGTCGCCCAGTTGGGGCAGGGCGGTTTGCAAAGTCGCTTGTGGGACTTCATTGAGCAGATCTTTCATACTGACTCGCGACTGCCGCTTGAGCAGTATCGACAACACTTTGGTGCACGCCGCCACATCCAGTTCTTTGAGGCGGCGACCGCGTTGCACCAGATCCCACGCCAGCACAAGCAGCCGAGGACCGCTCAGCAGCAGTGTGGCCAGCATCCGCACAAACATCTTGCCCGCCGCCGGATCGAGGGCCAGCACCGCGAAGGGAGATCCCGTCACCACGCGCACGGCGAGGTCCGTGATGCCCATTTCCCTGCCTGAAAACTGCCATTCTTCGCGATGCGTGCGGCCTTTGGTGAATTGCCATAGGTAGAGGATGCCTATCACGAGGCCCGTCGCGCCCATGCTCTGGTTGAAGCTGAGCGCGAACAGCATCCCGAAACCCATCAGGATGGTCATGAAAACGGCCCAGCCAGTGACCACAGTCGCCAGCACCGCGCCTGGAATCAGCAAGAGAGGCGACATCAGACACAAACGGCCTTCACGACTCACCCGTTCCTGCAACCAGTCCGAAAGCTTCGGCTTTGCCATAAGGAAGTAGTTCTAATCTTATACGGATCGCAGAAATTAACCGCGCGTCAGATGTGGCCTCCCGCTGCAGCTCGACATTGTCGCCTTTCGCTTCGCGAAAGGACGCATTCTTTCGCGGAGCGAAAGACGACAATCAGCGAGGCACAGTTAATTTCTGGGACCCGTAGTCATATCCTGCGGATCGCTCGTGTTCGAACTTGCTGCGGGAGTTGCTCCAGTCGGTAGCTACTTAAATTGGCTTGGTGTCGTTTGAGGACTGCTTCACAAGTTCTCGTTCAGCTTGTTCATTTTGCCGCAGTGTCGAACGACGCTGTGTTAATGAAGTGCCAGACGGCATCAAACTGCTGACGGGCGTCGCCTCCTAGGATAGTCGTCACCTTGGTTGTCTTTCCATCGGCGGCGAGCTTCGGCATCTTGGTGTTGATATCAAAGCGCGGCGGGTCGAGCGTGAAGCGTTGATAGTAGTCGTGCCGCAACCGTGCCTTCACCAGCGCAAAGTTGATACCCGGAGCGATCTTCGTCTTGTCATCACCTTGAGCTGGCTGGTTACCAACCGCGTGACATTGGCGGCAGTCGAGAGCAGATTTCTGTACCAGTTGACTACCGATCTCTGCACGTTGCGGCTCAGGGGTGAAGCGGGCTTCCTCGGTTGCGTCGATACCATGCTCCGCGGCCAAACCACGCGAGAGTGCGTAGGCATAATGGCCGAACGACGGCATGCGGCCTTTTAGCCAGGGACGCAATCTCAGATCCGTGGCCTTGAGGCCAGTCGCATTCGGTGGCGATTTGGCCGGCTGTAAGCCGTGTGTTCCAGTCTTCAGGAACTGTTCCATCCAGGCACCGTGCAACTTCTCTCCAGCCAAACTAAGACTGGGAAACACATCCGGAACAAGACCGCTGTCGCTCTCTTCAACGATTAACGCTCTACGCGGGCTGACTGCGCCATCGCGGTCGTGACAGGACTCACAGCGCAGCGTTTTGACCAACCGTCGCGATTCCTCAACAGGCACCCGTAGATCCAAGCCAGTCAACTTCGACTGTACGAACCTGACCAGCGCGGCACGATCAGTCGCCGATAGCGAGTACCAAGGTGTTCCGCCTTGCTGATGTCGTTCCGCCGCAATGCAACCTATAGGCGACCTCAGGTCGTTCATGGGAATCGGTTTCTCCAGCGGTGTGCGACGTTCTCCTCGCAGGTCATGGCAGCGAATGCAGAGTTGCCGGATGGGGTCAGGAACTCCACCACTGTTGACCTCGAAGGAATCTACCTTCTGCGGAGTGTCTGCGGCTTTCATCATCAGAAACGCCGCGAGCTGATCGATCTCAGGGTCAGTCAACTGGAAGTTCGGCATACGCGTGTTGGGATGCCGCGCCGCGGGATTTTCCAGGAACGACTTCAGAGTCGACAGATGGTACTTGTGATTGACATGAAACAATGACCGCCGGTCACTGGGATCTGCCACCGAAGGTTCGGTGAATCGATGGCAAGCCACGCAGCCCAGATCTTCAAACAACTGCTGCCCCAGACTGGCCAACTCCTTGTTCTTTTGCGTTAAAAAATCAGCCGGCCCAGGACCGCCCCGAACGCGAGAACGCTGGCTGAGCA
>CAYLTY010000283.1:0-10297 GCA_964386705.1 uncultured Planctomycetaceae bacterium | reverse complement strand
GACAGAGACCCACTAACTCGGGCAGGCCGAGTTGCAGATTGCCGAAGCTGGCGGCGGCAGACGTTCAGCAAGATCGTGCAA
Organism: uncultured Planctomycetaceae bacterium; assembly: GCA_964386705.1. Classification (GTDB taxonomy): domain Bacteria; phylum Planctomycetota; class Planctomycetia; order Planctomycetales; family Planctomycetaceae; genus AM-0621. The sequence continues at coordinate 10,216 of CAYLTY010000283.1, read as the reverse complement.
ATCCAGCTACGGAACGAATAGCGGGCGTCGAACGTGTGTTTCGCGCGAAACGCAGCGAAGAACGCTTCTTGCACAGCGTCTTCGGCGTCAGCCGGGTCGGAGAGTTTACTGATCGCCATCCGCAGCATCGGGGTGCGATGCCGGCGGACGAGTTCATCAAACAGCTCACTCTGCCCCGCTGCGACCAACTGCATCAGCTGTTGATCGGTCACGAATCGTTCTCCTGAGACATTTCCTTCACACCGCTACGATCCGATCTTAAGGTCAAGTCGGAATAACTCACAACACTGTCACGCGAGAACTTCACAACCTGCAGCCAAGTCATGAAGTTCCGGCAAATTGCTCTGAAGTCGTAATGCACTTAGAGCATTGCGAAGAAAGAAGTACGGGCTTATTATCCAGTGCCCGTTAGGAGGCGGTCGACGTCGCTAAGCTGGGCAAGACGTCGGCGTTGGGACTGGCATTGCATCGCCGTCCTGTGCTCACATTGCTGCCAAAATGCGGCAATTTTCGTCTGTTTGTCACCTCGTAGCCATAGCGCAGTCATGTTTGAAGGCATCACCAGCAGTCTGAGGAACGCACTTTCCTTCCTGCAGGCGGGACGTTTGACGGAGTCGAACATCCGCGAAGGCATGGAAAAGGTGCGCGAAGCACTGCTTGAAGCTGACGTTAACTACGACGTCGCGCAAGAATTTGTTACCAAAGTCACCGAGCGAGCAGTCGGCGGCGAAGTCCTGCAATCGCTGAGCCCCACTCAGCACATCATCGGTATTGTCCATCAGGAACTCGTCCAACTGATGGGCCCGGTTGACCACTCGTTGCATCTGCAAAAGAGCGACATTTCGGTCATCATGATGTGCGGTCTGCAGGGCTCAGGCAAAACGACCACCTGCGGCAAGCTGGCGCGAATGCTCAAAGAGCAAGGCCACAAGCCGATGCTCGTCGCGGCCGACTTGCAGCGACCGGGCGCTGTCGACCAGCTTTGCATCGTCGGCGAGCAAGTTGGCGTGCCGGTGTACTCGGAAGCTCCGGGAGCCAGCAGTCCTCTCGCCGTTTGCCAGAATGGCTTGGCGAAGGCTCGCAAAGAGCAGAACGTCGACGTCGTAATTCTCGATACTGCAGGACGCCTGCATATCGACGAATCGCTGATGAAAGAGCTGTCCGAAATCGATCGCCGTTGCCAGCCCCATCAGGTGCTGCTTGTCTGCGACGCGATGACCGGACAAGACGCGGTCAACAGCGCCAAGGCCTTCAATCAAGCCTTGGAACTGGACGGCGTGATCCTCACGAAGCTGGACGGTGACACCCGCGGCGGCGCCGCGTTGTCGGTCAAGCAGGTCACGGGCGTGCCGATCAAGTTCATCGGTATCGGCGAACAACTCGACCGCATCGAGCTGTTCCATCCAGACCGTATGGCCGGGCGAATCCTGGGCATGGGTGACGTTGTCACCCTGTTCGAGAAGGCTCAGAAAGAGATCTCTGAGGACGAAGTTCTCAAAGCTCAAGAGAAGATGCGCAAGGGCCAGTTCACGCTGGCTGACTTCCAGAAGCAGATGAAAATGCTGCGAAAGCTGGGACCGATTCGCGACGTGATGAAGTACATCCCCGGCATGGGCGGGCTCGCTGACGCCATGGGATCGATGCAGGATCCAGAAAAAGAGCTGCGTCGAATTGATGGCATCATCAATTCGATGACCGAGTTCGAACGTGACAATCCCGAGCGGATCGATCGCAGCCGCCGCAATCGCATCGCGACTGGATGCGGTGTCGAAGCTGCTGAGGTGTCCGCGCTAATTAAACAGTTTACGTCAATGGCAGACATTATGAAACGTCTGTCAGGCCTCGGAATGATGGACCGGATGAAGGCGATGAACGATCTGACTAAGATCGGAGCCATGCATCCGGGGGCGGAAATTCAAGTCGCCAAGAGCGGTACGAAGGCGCCGGTCGACATGGATGCATTGCGTGAAGAACGAAAGCGTAAGAAGAAACAGGCCGATCGGTCGCGAAAGAGAAATCGGTAAGCTCTAATGCTGCTCCGATTTCGGAAGTTGGTTCAAAAGGTTACGTGGTGAAGGTCGCCACGGGATCCTCATCTCAAGGAGTTGCGAGAAGTGGTTCGTATTCGAATGAAGCGTTTGGGGCGGACTCATCGTCCGTTCTATCGAATCTCGGTCATGGATATCCGGAAGGCTCGCGACGGCGAGTCGATTGAAGACATTGGCACGTACGACCCGATGGTTCATGACAAGTCGAAGCGAGTCACCGTCAAGATGGATCGCTATGACTACTGGCTCAGCGTCGGAGCTCAACCATCGGACAACGTGAAAACGTTGGTCAAGAAGTTGAAGGGCAATCGTTGGGGCGTCGCTGCTCCTCCGCCAGCCTACATTGCTCCGAAGGAGCCAGTTGCTGCCGCTCCGGAAGAAGCTCCGGCTGAGGGTGGCGAAGCGGCTGCAGAGTAAGGCTTGTTGAGGGCATTCTGACCGATGCCCTTGATGAACGACGACGAATGATTATTGGTGACAATGAACGAACCATTCGCCGTTGCTGCTGCCGAAGATCAGCCGCATCCTTCGGGATCGTGGCCCCCTGTTGATTCGATTCGCTTTGACGTGCTGACGCTGTTTCCCGAGATCTTCGAAGGATACATGCGGCAGAGCCTGTTGAAGCTGGCGATTCAGAAGGGACTGGTCGATCTGCGGTTGTGGAACTTCAGAGATTGGGCGACCGGCAAACGCAAGTCAGTTGATGATCCACCGTTTGGTGGCGGACCGGGCATGTTGATCATGTGCCCTCCAGTCTTCGACTGCGTGGAAGCCGCTCAAGCAGACGGCCCTGAACCGGGCCAATTGATCATGTTGACTCCGCGTGGCAGAACGCTGGATCAGCAATTTGTCAGAGAGTTATCCGCTCACAAGAGATTGCTCTTGTTGTGTGGTCGATACGAAGGTTTTGACGAACGTATTCGCTTGGGCTTAAAGCCCCTGGAAGTTTCGATTGGTGACTTCATCTGCAACGGCGGTGAAGTCCCTGCCATGACGCTCATCGACACGGTGATCCGTCTGATTCCCGGCGTGCTGGGAGACGAAACAAGCAGCAAATACGAATCGTTCGCCGAGACAGGTTTGTTGGAGTATCCACAGTACACGCGACCTCGCGAGTACCGTGGAATGACGGTTCCGGAAGTGTTGTTGAGCGGCAATCACAAATTGATCGCCGCATGGCAGGCTGAGCAGTCTCAGCAATGCACTCAAGAACGGCGGCCGGAGCTTTATGTGCAGTTTCGGGAGCGATTCCCGGAGCCGCCACCAAAAAAACGGAAGAGACGTCGAAACAGCTAGTCGGCCAACGGAAGGTCGTTCAGCCGAATTGCACGCGGCTCAAATTCAGTGGGAAGGGTGATCGGTCATGCGAAATGTGATTATTGATGAGTTCGAGAAACAGTACATGCGGAAGGAACCGCTGGTCTTCGCGATTGGCGACTCGGTCGACGTTCATTGCCGGATCAAAGAAGGTGAAAAAGAGCGAGTCCAGATCTTCTCTGGAGTCGTGATCGCCCGTCGTGGCAGCGGTACTCGCGAGATGTTCACGGTGCGTCGCATCGTCGCCGGTGAGGGTATCGAGCGTATTTTCCCAACCAACACGCCCTTCATTTCGAAGCTGGTCGTGAAGCGACACGGTCGCGTCCGCCGCGCCAAGCTTTACTTCTTGCGTGACCGTATCGGTAAGGCGACAAAGCTGGTGGAACGCCGTGGAGCAACCGCTGCGGATGAAGCCAAAGCCGCCGCTGCGGCAGCTGCAGCTACGGCCGCCGCTACCCAGGACGCCACGCCCGCTACGCAGGCCTAGACTTCGCGAGAAGTCGGCATCTCTCCGTTTCAAGACCAGATCGCGGAGTTGCCAGATGCGTCAAGTTGTGACTTCAAGTTGCGACGCCTCGATGTGCCTGACACGTCGAGGCGTTCTCCTTTTGTGCGGCCTCGCCGGGAGTCTCTCACTCACCGGCTGCGGAGGCTCAACGCCTGCTCCCCAGCCACGAGGGGAAGAGATCGTTCAGCCGGCGCCCGTGTCTGCACCGACGAAGCTGGTGCAACCGCTTCCTGAGCCGCCGGGGCCGGACCTTTCGGGTGTTGCACCTGAAGACGTCTTTCTCCCAGCGGAAACGCCGACCGCGAACTTCGAGGTCGCAGCGTCAACCGGGAAGCCCGTCGATGGCGACGTCGTGTTGGCGAGTGCTCCGTCAGATGCCTTTGCTCCCACGCTAGTGGCCGAAGGTAAAGCGACAGCCGCAGCGGAAAAGTCGTCGATCAAGATACCGACCGGTTTCATCCCGATTGGCCCCCTGCACTCTTCCGGTCTGCCGACGCGGCTGCGTTGCGAAGCCGATGGCCAGGAACTGGTCCTTGTTCCCGCCGGCAACGGCTCGCTAGGGAGTAATGACGGCCCTGCCGAAGCGCGGCCGTTCATCATTTTGGAACTGGATGCGTTCTACATCGGTGTTACCGAAGTGACAGTAGCCCAGGCAAAGGCGACTCGCCTGAAGTTCCCTAAAGGGGGCATCGGCGAAGCTGTCAACGCGAATTCCGATCCTAATCAGCCCGCTGTCGGTGTGCCGTGGGTTGAAGCGCGAGCTTATGCCAAGGCCGTCGGCTGCGATTTGCCGACGGAAGCTCAATGGGAAAAGGCTGCTCGTGGTGAATGGGGCTTTCCCTATCCGTGGGGGAAATCTCGCCCTCTGTGGACGTCTCCGCGAACTCTGGAACAAATCAACGCCGTCGGAGCCTTTCCCGACGATCAAAGCGCGTTCGGCGTCTTGGATCTCGCCGGCAACGCTCGCGAATGGACGTTGGACTTTTATCATCCTGAAGCGTTTGCACCGCTAGTGACGTTGTCGCCCGAGCGACGCAAGAACTGGGCGGGACCTAAATCAACACCGGAAGGTTTGCGAGTCGTCAAAGGCAATGGTCCGGACTGGAAGGTCTGGGCTCGGCGCGGTGTGAAGATGAGCGAGCGTGATCCTCACATCGGCTTTCGCTGCGTGCTGAATCTCTCTTCAAAATGAGTTCACGATCAACCTGGAGGTCGCTTCATGAGTCCCGAGCAACGAGCTGTTGAATTGGGAATTGAGTTTCCAGAATTGAAGCCGGGGTATCTCAACCCGTGTGCCAAGTCCGGCAACCTGCTCTTCACGTCCGGCCATGTCAGCAACATCAAGGGCAAGCTCGGCAAGGACATCTCGGTTGAAGAAGGCTACAAGGCCGCCCGCGAATGTGCCGTCAAGGTGCTGCAGGCTGTGCACGCGGTGCATGGAACGCTCGATGGCCTGCGTTGCATCAAGTTACTGGGCTGTGTGAATTCAACTCAGGAATTCACCGACCAGCATCTTGTGATCAACGGTGCCTCCGACTTGATTCACGTCATCTTTGGCAAGGAAGGCGATGGCTGGCACGCCCGCAGCGCGCTGGGTTTCGCGTCTCTGCCCACAGGCCCGGCCTGCGAAGTGGAAGCCATTTTCGAGATCAAGTCGGCATAAGTGCGAGGTTTGAGACATGGCTGCGACGCAAGTCGTCCTGACAGACGTAGATCGCGGAATTTGGCAGGAATCCCTGCGACTCGACGCCAGCAACGGTATCAAGCTGGCTGGCTCTCCGGACTGGTCGCTGCAGAAGACCACGCTGCGCGGTGGCCTCTCTGACGGTGTCGAAGTCGTGACGGTCGATAACGGCGCCTTGTCGATGTCCGTGTTCCCCACACGCGGCATGGGCCTGTGGCGCGGGCAGTACCGCGGCATTCCGATCGAGTGGAAGTCACCCGTCGCGCGTCCTGTCCATCCGAAGTTTGTGAATCAGCTCGAACGCGGCGGGTTAGGCTGGCTCAACGGCTTCAATGAGTTGATGTGCCGCTGCGGCCTGTCGTTCAATGGGCCTCCAGGCAACGACAACGGAGCAGAACTGACTCTGCATGGCCGCATTGCGAACCTGCCCGCCCACTATGTGGCGATTGAAGCCAGCGATACCGGTGCCGGCACGCTCAGCGTTACAGGGGCGGTGGATGAAACCACCATGTTCGGCCCTGCCCTGCGGTTGTCGTCGACGGTCTCAACGGAGGCTGGCTCGAACAGCATCACCATCAGCGATCGCGTGACCAACCTGGGTGCTCAGCCAACCGAGCTGGAGTTGCTGTATCACACCAACATCGGTCGCCCGTTCCTGGAACCCGATTCCCGACTGGTGGCTGCGATCGCCGAAGTGGCTCCGCGAGATCCTCATTCAGCGACCGGCGCGACCAAGATCGCCCGCTATCCCGGTCCCATCACTGGCGTGCGCGAAGAAGCGTTCTTCTTTGAACTGCTCGGCGACAAGTCGCAGCAGACGTCCGTCATGCTGGTGAATGCGGCGGCAGACCTCGGCATCAGCCTGACGTATTCGCTGCGTGAGCTCCCCTGCTTCACGCTCTGGAAGAATCCTCAGGCAGACGCTGATGGCTACGTGACCGGCCTTGAGCCCGGCACCAACTTCCCGAACTTCCGGGGGTTTGAACGTGCGCAAGGCCGAGTGATCTCGCTCGCCCCCGGCGCCACTTACTCAGCGGCGTTCACGATGACGATTCATGACTCGGCCGCAGCCGTTAAGGACGCCGAGGCCAGAATCAAGTCGCTGCAAACTCGCGATCCGATTCAACACCCGCAGCCAATCGCAAAGTATTCGCAAGTCTGAGCGTCTTCGATCGACCGCATCGACAACTTCATTCCACAGCCAGCAATCAGGACGATTCCATGCTGAAGCACACTCTGATTCACCCCGAGATCAATGCCATCATCGGCCGCGCCGGCCATCACTCCAAGATCCTAATCGCGGACGGCAACTACCCGGCGTCATCAACGCTGGGACCGAACGCGCAACTCATCAGCCTCAACCTGATGCCGGGAGTTGTGAGTTGCACTCAAGTGCTGGAAGCCCTGCTCTCCGCGATCCCGATCGAAGCCGCCAACACGATGGGCATTCCCGAGGATGACCCTTACGCCCTCGGCGGCGATCCACCGATCTGGACCGAATACCGCAGCCTCCTGAAGAAGGCCAAGCTCAACATAAAGCTCGCCCCGATCCAGAAGTGGGACTTCTACGACGCCGTAGCATCCCGCGACCTGGTCCTCACCATCCAAACCGGCGACCAAGCCCTCTGGGCCAATCTTTTGCTCACCGTCGGTGTCCGCAAGCCTAGCTGAATCCGGCGTGTGCTCACTCGGGAGACCTGCGGTCGCATTCGTGGCTCGGTCGGAGACCGGCCACAACGGAGGACGACTTCGCGGGCGTTGGATTGTACTGCTGCGCCGCGATGAGGTCGGCAGGTCCAATAAGACTGGCCATCTTGTCGACCACTTCGTCAGGCATCTCGGGATACCACGGCAAGAACATGACGTGTTCCCAGATGAAGCGAGCTGAAGCTGGGACCCGCGATTCATCAACGGCAGGCACAACTGTCATTCTTGCTCGACATGTAGCATCGAATCCCGCGCTACGAAAACGGTCACGCACGGTGACTGGCTCGCGAACATAGACGGGGTATACCCAATAGGAATACGACTCGGCGTGGGACTGGCCAATTCGAGCGTCAAGACGTCTGCCCATACGAATTCGACGCTCGATTCGGGTGAAGTTGTAAGACTGCCATCTCCTTCGCAGCAGCCGCATTAACGGCGTGGACGGTTGCCGGCGAAGCTGTGTCATGAGATCTGAAGCTCCAAAACCTTTGACAACAGAGTTCGCCAGCGAATCGAAATCATAGCCCAGGCATTCGACAAACCACCGGAAGAGCGTCCCCGCCAGCCGACCGGACAAAAACTTCAGGGCGGTGAATCGGACAAGGCGGCGCGCAAACGAGGCGCGAGATTGAATCGGATCCGCATTCAGTAACTCCGCCATGCTCGCACGCAACTCGGGCGATGACACCCGAATGACAGCGCCGCCCAGGGCAGTCGCGGTCTTGATCGGTCCGAAGCTAAACATCGCCACGTCGCTGGCTCGATGTGCAGAATCACCGACGCGATGAAAGCTCTGCGCACAGTCTTCAACCACCATCAGGTTGTGCTGACGCGCGATCTCCAGCACGTCATCCAGAACCACGCAGCCGCCGAACAAGTGTGCGACCACGACCATCCGGGTTTGCGGTGTCATCGCGTGTCTGAGCGACGTGACGATGATCTGGCCGTTCTCATCTGTGTCCACCGGCACTGGAATGAGCCCGTGGATTTCGACGATGCGCACCATATCGGGCACGGTCAGCGCGGACAGCAGCACTTCCGAGCCCGGTGGCAGTTGCAACGCCCGCAGCAGCAAATCAAAACCTGATCTGACGGAAAGAGGAATCAGGACGTCTGCCTGCTCGCTCCATGCGTGTCGCGCCCGCTCAACGGCTTTCGATCGGCCACCGGGCTTCAAGCAATAGAAAAACCCACGGACAAGATCGCCCCACCCAATGTCGAGCCGCAGCCGAATCCACATGGCGTCTCCCCATCTCTGAGCGATATGAACGCCACTCGGCCCAATGGCCGACGGAGTGATGCGAACTGCACGCCGCAATCATGCTCATGCAGCGTGAACTCGTTCAAGCAGAATTGCTGTCCAGGCTGCCCCTCTGTGCGACTCTGATGTTACGGTCACTTTGCAGGATCTGCTGGAAGGGCATACTGCTTCTTAAGCCGGGCGAGTTCGTCCTTCATCTGTGATAGCGTTTCTGCGTATGCGGGGTCGGCGTGGACGCTGTGCATTTCGCGAGGGTCCTTGGCCAAGTCGTAAAGTTCCCAGTCGCCGGGGCGGTAGAAGTTGATCAGCTTGTATTGTTCCGTACGAACACCTTCGTGGCATTCGACGCGGTGCTCGGAGGGGCAGTCGTAGTAGTGATAGTAGATGCTCTTACGCCAGTTGGCGGGCTTCTCACCTCGCAGCAACGGGACCAGTGATACGCCCTGCATTTCCTCCGGCGCCGCCAAGCCTGCCATGTCCACAAACGTCGGTGCGTAATCAATGTTTTGCACGAGCTGCGCAGGTCGTTCGCCGGGTTTCGTGACGCCGGGCCAGGAGACGATCAAGGGCATCCGTAGCGATTCCTCGTACATCCAGCGTTTGTCGAACCAGCCGTGTTCGCCGAGGTAGAAACCCTGGTCGGAGCAGTAAATGACGACCGTGTTCTGGTCGAGTCCCGTGCGTTTCAAGTGGTCCCGCACACGCCCGACACTGTCGTCCACGCTTTTGACGCAGCGCAGATAGTCTTTCATATAGCGCTGATACTTCCAGCTCACAGCTTCCTTGCCGGTCAGCCCCAGCTTTTGAAACTCTGCCGGATCGGTCTTGAGATCCGATTTCAAAGTCATGTGCCGACCAATTTCCATCTCGTTCTTCGCTGCCGATGGCGTGCGTCCGGTGTAGTCATCAAACAACGTGGGCGGCTCAGGAATCGTCACGTCTTCGAGCCACTTCGCATACTGCGGCGCCGGCCCCCAGTTACGATGAGGTGCCTTATGATGAATCATCAGCAGGAACGGTTTCGTTGCGTCACGCTGCTTCTCCAGCCATTCCAACGCCGTATCGGTAATGATTTCGGTGGTATAACCTTGAATTCGCTGCTTGCCCGTGGGCGTGATGAATTCCGGGTTGTAATAGGCCCCCTGCCCCGGCAGGATTCGCCAGAAATCAAAACCCGTCGGCTGGCTGACGAGATGCCATTTCCCCACGATCGCGGTCTGATAACCAGCCTTTTGCAACAGCTTTGGAAAAGTAGCCTGCGCTCCGTTGAACTCCTGCCAGCGCGTCACGCCGTTGGAATAACTGTGCTTGCCCGTGAGAACCGTGGCCCGCGACGGAGCGCAGATCGAGTTGCCGCAAAAGCTGTTCTCGAACACCACCCCCTCTTTGGCCAACCGATCAATATTCGGTGTGACCTTTTGGGTCTCAATGAAGTTCTTCAGCCAAGACGGATAAGCCCCCGTCGCCTGCCCGGCATGATCGTCTGAGAAAATGAAAACGATACTCGGCTTGGCCTGTTCAGCAGCGTGAAGTGTAACTGACGCTGAGAGGAAGGCGGCAAGCGAGAGAATCAGGAGTTGCTTCATCGAATGGTGCCTTCACAGCGATTCAAGTTCACGGCAGGTGTGCCGAGTCATTAGCGCGGAAATCTCACAGACTAATGCAAACGAGACGGCTGATTTTGCGTAAGT
>CAYLTY010000282.1:0-10343 GCA_964386705.1 uncultured Planctomycetaceae bacterium | reverse complement strand
AGCGGCGCCGCAAAAGTTCAAGATTCCGCCGCTCTGACATCGCGACGGATCGCGCGCCGATCGGCTGTAAGGACAACCATCCATCGTGCTGTTGCCATTCGCGTTGAACGCTCTCTCCGACTTCATGCTCTTGTTGCAACGGCTGAGCCAACAACTGGAGCAAAAGCCGGATCTGGCCGCGATCTCAGCGGAGTGCTGGCAGGAATTCGGAGTCACTGGCGAGCCTGCGTTTGTGGCGTCGTTGGTCGCTCGTGATGCTGCGGAGCTGCAGCGCGAACTGAGGATGGCCAGCGCGACGGCCGGAGCGGCCTTGGCGCAGAATCGCGACTGGAAAACTCCCAATGGCTCCTTTTTGACTCCCAAACCGCAGGGCCAGTCGGGGCGTTTGACGTTTGTTTATCCGGGCATTGGCAGCTTGTATCCGGGATGCTTGAGCGGCCTTGAGGACGCTTTTCCCACATTGCTGGATACGTTGCCGCGAGTCAGCAGAGGAGAAATTTCGGCTCTGCTGCATCGGGATTTGCTATGGCCCGAGACTGACAGAATGGAATCCGCTGCAGCCACGCTTTCGGAAGACATCACCACTCAAGCCGAACTTTGCGTCAGTCTTTGCTATGTGCTGACTCATCTACTGCGCAGTGAATTCGGACTGCAGCCGGTTGCTGCCATCGGCAATTCGCTGGGTGAGTTGTCCATGTTCGCCGCGTGTGGAGTGTGGCGACGACCGCAGGATCTAGCCGCCCACATGCGCGGATCCGACATCTTTCCGCAGCGGATTTCCGGTCCACTGACGGCGGTGCACGACGCTTGGGGATCAGATGCCGATTGGGCGCTGTACCTCGTCAAAGCACCGGCGGAGGTCATCCGACAGCGAGTTGCGCAAGAGCAACGCGTCTGCCTGACTCATATCAACACCGTGGATGAGGTCGTGATCGGAGGCGACCCGCCGCAAGTGTCGAGACTGTTGAACGAACTGGGGCTGGTCGGTCAGCGACTGCCTTTCCAACTGGCATATCATTCACGTTTGTGCGAACCCAGTGCGGCCGAGCTGAACGAGATCTACACCCTGGAACTCGATGCGCGACCGGAGATCACCTTCGCTTCAATGGTGCCGTTCATTCGCATTCCGCATGACGCGCGGATCATCTCGCGCACTCTGGTGAATACGGCTCTGAACCCTGTCGACTTTCCGCAGATCGTGGAGACCGCGTGGCAGCAAGGTTCGCGAGTATTCGTGGAGGTTGGACCGCGACAGAACTGTGCGACCTGGATTCGCAGCGTTCTGGGTGATCGTCCAAACGCCGCGGTCTCGATTGATCAGAAGGGTTCCGATGCCTCGAACGCACTGACCCGCATGATGGCCGTCCTGCTCAGCCATGGAGTTTCGCTGAATCGTTCTGCCGTGCAGAAGCACTTTGGCTGATGTCGTGTCTCAACGGAGAACGGCGGCTGGTCCTATTGAGTTGAGGTGCTTGTTAAGAAACCGCCAAGTCGACTCGCAGGCTGATACCGCCGCTGGCGAATGGTTGCGACACTACCAATCCGACCCTATGAACATCCTCGCAGTTTGAGTGTCTGCAGCCGCTTGCATTGCCGTTGTCGCAGCAGCAGGTTTGGCAAATGGCAAACTACGAACGACACGCACCTCCGGAGAACACCCCATGACACTTCGCTCTTTGACTGCCGTAATCGCGTGTCTGTTGGCTGCTCGATCTACCTTGGCTGTGGCCGATGAACTGACCGAACGGATTCCTGCGGGCGCAAACGCCTTAATGGTGATTGACGTCACGGCATTGGAATCCGCGCCGTTGGCAAAGGCTCAAGGATGGTCGAAGAAACATGAAGCGGCATTTGTTGAACGTCCTATGATGCTGCCGCCTGAAGCAACTCGAATTGTGATCGGCTCGCAACTCAATTTCGCTGGTGAGATGAACGTTGAGTGGCAAGTCTCCGCAATGAACTTGAATGAGCCTGTCGCGATGCGTTCGATCGCTCGGGCTGAAGGCGGCTATGTCGATACGATTGCCGGTGCCGAGTGCGCCTGGATCCCCAGTGACGCCTACTTTGTGTCATTACAGCCGAAGCAATTGGGTGTCGTCTTTCCGGCGAATCGACAGTTGGTATCACGGTGGAAGCAGAATACTGCGGGAGCGATGTCGTCCGGCTTTCTGTCACTCGCGAGCAATCAAGCTGATCGCACCAACCAGATCGTGATGGCTGTCGATCTCAAGGACGTGCCGCAGCCGCATCGTCTGCGGGAGCGGCTACAGGATTCGCCCGCGTTGAAGACGCTGTCCGCTAAGCTTGATCAGATCGAAAAGCTGATCCTGGGAGTACAAGGTGTGACCATGAAGGTCGCGGTTGGCCAAGCGGCGAAAGGCACTCTGAAAGTTGAGTTCAGCGATAGTCCTCAAGTTTTGGGAACTCAGGCCAAGCCGTTGTTGCTGGAAGTCCTCGATACCTTCGGGGCTCAGTTGCCGGGACTCGATCAATGGACGGCGAAGATCGAAGCCAAAGCCATTGTGCTGGAAGGACCCTTGTCCACGGATGCATTGCGTCGGGTCTTCAGCCTGCTGGAACTCCCCTCGACGAAGTTCAGTACTCTGAAAGATGACGTTCCAGAGACCGCGAGCGAATCGAGCGTGGCCAGCCCCACCGCGAAGGCTGCTGCGTCGAAGTCCTACTACAAGGGAGTCACTGTTTTGATTGAGGATCTGCGCAAGACCCTTGGTAACACGCGCGACAATCACATGGTGTGGATGGAGCGGTACGCTCGCAAAGTGGATGCGTTGCCGGTGCTGAATGTCGATGAGGATTTGCTCGCCTGGGGCGCGAAGGTCGGCGAGGCATTCCGCAATATGGCACTCGCGCAACGCACGAGCGGCATCAAAGCCGGCGTGCGCAAATCGAGCGTCTACGGCAATTACCAGTACGGCTACGACGGCAGCGGCTATAGCACTACGCGTGGCAGTCAGAGCGTGCGATCACAGATCGACACTGAAGAAAAGTCTCAAGCACGGAACGTACGATACAACACGTGGAAGGAGATGGAGGACGCCTCTGCGGCCATCCGTAAGGAGATGACCAAGCGGTATCAGGTTGAGTTCTAGTCACCGCGCAGGGAGATTCTCCAACTCATGCCAGAGGTGGCATCGAAGATGCAGTTCAGCGTTCAGAGACCTTTTCACAACCGGCGAGGTGGTAAACAAACAGATGCTGAATATCTTCGAGTCAATCACAAAGCGGCTGGTCGACGCATGGAGACTAGACGAGCCGTCGGGGCGCAGGAGTTCGTTCAGTTGTAGTTGCGGACGGCCTGTGTTTTTTAATAACAGCCTGTGCCTCGGATGTAACGCGCCGCTGGGCTACGAACCCGAACTACAACAAGTTCGGTCACTGACACCGGGGCCGGAGCAGGGAACTTGGAAGCTCGATGGAACCCAGGACGACGGCAAAACGTGGAAACGTTGCGAAAACTTTGAATCGCCTGCCGGCTGCAACTGGCTGGTGCAGGCGGACGAGGAAGAGACCCTCTGCCGATCCTGCCGCCTGAACAACATCATTCCGATTCTGGATGACGCAGATAATAAACTGTGGTGGCGGAAGATCGAGAATGCGAAACGCCGCCTGGTGGCGCAGCTACTGAATCTTGGCTTGCCGGTGGTTTCAAAGGTGAGCGAAGACCCCGAACGCGGCTTCATGTTCGATTTCCTGCGTAGTCCCCCCGAGGGCCCGCGGGTTCTCACTGGGCACGCCAATGGATTGATCACGTTGAACGTGGAAGAAGCGGATGACTCGATCCGCGAGAAGATCCGGCATGACATGCGCGAGCCGTATCGGACTCTGCTGGGACATTTCCGTCACGAGGTAGGCCACTACTACTGGGACCGGCTGGTCGCGGACACGCCTTGGCTGGAAAAGTTCCGCGAGTTGTTCGGCGACGAGAGGCAGGACTACGGCGAGGCGCTCAAACGTAACTACGAGCAAGGTCCTCCCCCCAATTGGCCGGACCAGCACATCAGTTCGTATGCCTCAGTCCATCCGTGGGAAGATTGGGCGGAGACGTGGGCTCATTACCTGCATGTGGTTGATAGTCTCGACACAGCCTTGCGGTTTGGTCTGCGTGGCGAGGATGTGGAGCAGGCCATCGAACCATTTACCGTCGATGACCTCTACGACCCGAACGCACCGGATGCTCAACGCGTGATCCTGTTGACCAACTCCTGGGTGCAGCTCACGACAGTCTTGAACGAACTGGCGCGGAGCATGGGCCAGCACGATTTCTATCCGTTCGTGATGTCACGCCCGGTGTTGCGCAAGATGCATTTCATTCAGATGATCGTCAAAGAGGAACGCCGCGGAATCTCCCTGATCGGCTAGCGGCACGCTCGTCATAAGTCAGCTCCGCTAGCTCTTCAAAACGTCCGTTACGACTTTGCCATGCACGTCCGTAAGGCGTCGCTCCAAGCCGTTGTAGTAGAAGGTCAGGCGATCATGCTCCAAACCGAGCAGGTGCAAGATCGTGGCGTGGAATTCATAGACCGACGTAATTTGGTCAACGGCCTTGTAGCCGAATTCGTCGGTCGCTCCGTAAGAGAACGGAGCTTTCACTCCGGCTCCGGCCATCCAGCAGGTGAAGCCGGACGGATTGTGATCGCGACCACTGGCACCTTGTTGGAACGTCGGCATGCGACCGAACTCGGTGCACCAGACGACGAGCGTATCTTTCAGCAGGCCACGTTGTTTCAGGTCCGTGATCAGTCCGGCCGTGGGCTGGTCCAGCACGGGGCCGTGCAGCGCGTATTGTTGAGCCAGTGCCTTATGGCCGTCCCAATTGCTGACGCCTTCGCCGCCGGTTTGATACGCACCATTGAAGAGTTGCACGAACCGCACGCCGCGTTCGATCAGTTTGCGGGCCAGAATGCAGTTGCGGGCGTAACTGGCCTTCAGTTTGTTCTGAGTATCGTCGGCCCCGTAGAGCTTGTTGATGTGCTCAGGCTCGGAGCTGAGATCCATAATCGCGGGTACGCTCACCTGCATGCGGGCAGCGAGCTCGTAGCTCGAAATGCGTGCGGCGAGTTCGCTGTCGCCCGGAAACTTTTCGAGATGGCGTTCGTTCAATCGCTTCAGAAAGTCCTGAGTGGCTCGGTCTGATTCCGCCGAAATTGCTGCTGGTTTGGCGAGGTTGCGAATGGGCGTCGCCGCGTTGAAGTCGGCTCCCTGATAAGCGGCGGGCAGGAAGCCTGCTCCCCAGTTGTTGACGCTGGCTTGAGGCTTCCCGCGCGGATCGGGGATCGCGATGTAGGCGGGCAGATCTTGATTCTCACTGCCGAGCGCATAAGTCACCCAGGCACCGACGCTCGGGAAACCGTCGAGCGTGTTGCCGGTCGACATGAAGTTCTCGCCCGGCCCGTGCGTGTTGGTCTTGCTGGTCAATGAGTGCATGAAGCACATGTCATCGACCAGCCCGCCGAGATGCGGCACCAGATCGGAAACGTGCTTGCCACATTCTCCACGCGGCTTGAACGCCCACGGACTCTTTGTGAGGTTGCCGTTGGCCCCTTGAAACGTGATGAGTTTCTCAGCGCCGGGCATCGGTTGGCCGTCGCGCTTGATGAGTTCCGGCTTGTAATCGAACGTGTCGAGATGGCTGCACGCTCCGGAACAAAAGATGACTATCAGATTCTTCGCGGGTGGAGTGAAGTGCGTCTTTCGAGCTCCGAACGGACGCGACGGATCAATCTGCGGACGGATCGGTGGTCGGGATTCTTCGTTCGCCAGCAACCCGTCTGAGTTCAACAGATGAGCGAGCGCGATACTGCTCAGTCCGGTGCCCATGCTTCCCAGAAACCGGCGGCGATCCAGCAGATGAGTTGCTGTCATGTCAAAAGTTCTCGATGGTTCAAGCCGCTCTGCAGTTGTTTCCGCAGGCGCTGCTGACGGGATCATGATCGGTACGGAAAGGAACAGTCTATGGCACGCTGGCTCTGGATGGCACTCGTCGTGTTCGCGAGTTCGCTGGTTGCTCAGGCGGCCGACACGAAGCCGAACATCCTTTTCATTTGCACCGACGATCAAGCCGCATGGACGACCGGCTTCTCCGGTAACAAGGACGCGCACACGCCGAACCTCGATCGCTTGCGAAACGAAGGTGCGTGGCTGACGAACTCGCTGATCGTCACACCCGTCTGCAGTCCGTCGCGCGCCGCGACGCTGACCAGTCGCTACTCATCGGAGATTGGCATCTATGACTGGATCGTGCCCGCATCAACGCAAGGTCTGCCTGACAACATGCCAACGTGGCCCCAGATGTTGCAGAAGGCGGGGTATAAGACAGGACTGGTCGGCAAATGGCACGTGGGCCACACCGCCGAGCATCATCCCACCAAGCGTGGTTACGCCTACTTCATGGGACTGTTGAAAGGTGGCTGCGCCACGAAGAACCCGACGCTCGAGAAGGACGGCCAGGAACAAGCCTTTGAGGGTCTGGCCGAGGATATTTTTACGGATCACGCATTGGGATTCATTGAACAGCATCGCGCAGGGCCGTTCGCTTTGTCACTGCATTTCCGGGCTCCGCACACGGCGTACCTGCCGGTTCGCGATGAAGATTTGGACCACATCGAAGAGCAGAAACTCGCGTTACCCGACTATCCCGATCTGGATGTGAATAAGACTCGCAAGAACATGCGGGCGTACCTTGCATCCGTCGCTTGTGTGGATCGTAATGTGGGCCGCGTGATGAAATTACTGGACGACCTAAAGCTGACGGACAACACGCTGGTGATCTTTACGTCGGATCACGGTTACAACGTCGGACAGCATGGCATCTGGCACAAGGGCAATGCCGCATGGATGGTCAATAAGACGCCGGCCAAAGAGTGGCCGCATATTCCTGCGGGAACTCGGCCCAACATGTTCGATACGTCGCTGCGCCTGCCGACGGTCGTTCGCTGGCGGGAACATATCAAGCCCGGTTCGACGATTTCACAAACGGTGACCAACCTGGACTGGTTCCCGACGTTGTGTGCCGCTGTTGGGGCCTCCGTACCGGAGAACGTGGTGCTCCGCGGTCGCAGCATCATCCCGTTGCTCAAGGGAGAATCGCCCGCTTGGAACAACGATTATTTCGGTGAGTACAACATGCGGAATGGAGCAACCACCGCCATGCGCTGCTACCGCACTCCCGAATGGAAGCTGATGATCGACTTCGCGAACCCGGGGCGGTCTGAACTTTATCATCTGTCAGTTGATCCCGGCGAAACCGACAACCTGACGAAGAGCGGCAACTCCGAAGTTCAACGCGTCCGCGCGGATCTGGAAGCCAAGCTGCGAGCCAAAATGGCAGAACTTGGCGACTCAGAAGAGAAAGCGACTCGCAATTGATTCTTTGAAGTGCGTTCGAGGAGAAAGCTTGTTGGAATCGCGAGTGGTTGAATGGGATTTCCCGCAGAGGCGCAGAGCTCGCAGAAAAAAACGCGTCGCCTCCCTCAAAAGCGCAGCCTAGTCTCGAGACCGGATCCAGAAGAGAGAAACACGGAGACACAGAGGCCACAGAGAGCATGCACCGAGTCTGCAAAGCTCCCTTCTCTGTGACCTCTGTTCCTCTGTGTTTCAAGTTTTCCTCTTGGAGCCGATGCCGCCGAGAGGGTTTCCGGTCCGAGGCCTGATCTCATGCTTTTCTCTGCGCATTCCTCGCCTCTGCGGGAAATCCGAAGAACAGCAATCGCGTCGCCCCTGCGCCTAACTTGCCGGGTCCGGGCTTGGTCCCCAACATACGAGCTGGCTCGTCGATATCGCTTCGCACTTTGAAGGAATCTCATGCTTAAGGGCAACGCACTTGTCGGTCAGTCGGGAGGTCCCACGTCCGTTATCAACGCATCGCTGGCAGGTGTCATTGATGCCGCTCAGAAGTCGAAGAAGATCGACCGAGTGTTCGGGATGCGGTTCGCGATTCAAGGCGTGCTCGATCAGCATTTGCTGGACCTGTCAGGCTACGACAAGGCGGCACTGAAGCAACTGCAGCTCACGCCGAGCAGCGCGTTGGGATCGAGCCGTCTGAAACTGAAGGATGAGCACTTCGAGCCCATTCTGAAGACACTGAAGAAGTTCAACATCCGCTACTTCTTCATGATCGGCGGCAACGACACGATGGACACCATCCATCGCGTCGTCGAATACGCCAAGAGTACCGGCTACGAGATGCTGGGCGTCGGCATCGCCAAGACGGTCGACAACGATCTGTTCGGCACCGACCACACGCCGGGCTTCCCGAGCGCGGCTCGGTATGTCGCACAGAGTGTTCAGCAGAGCGGCTTGCTGGCTCGCGACATGCAGCGTGTGGATCAGTTCGTGATCTTCCAGACGGTCGGACGTAGTGCGGGCTGGTTGCCAGCAGCGGCGGCCTGCGCAAAGCGTGATCCATCTGACGCGCCGCACATCATCCTCATGCCGGAAGTCCCGTTCGAGCAGGACAAGTTTTTAGAAGCTGTCGGCAAAGCTCACAAGAAGTATGGCTTCGTCTCCATCGTTTGCGGCGAAGGCATTACCGATCGCGATGGGAATCCGGTTAGCGCTTCGACGGTGAAGGACAAGTTCGGCAACGTCGAGTTCGGCGCGATGGGCGGTACCAGCGCGGCGATGTTTTTGCATCGCATGATCTCGCAGCAGTTCGGCTGGCGTGGCGAGTTTCAGGTCACCGAATCACTGCAGATGTGCGCGGCCGATCGCGCCGTGAAGCTGGACATCGAAGAAGCTTTTGGCTGCGGCCAGCGCGCGGTGAAACTCGCCGAAGCGGGGACTTCCGAAGTGATGGTCACCCTCGAACGGACGTCCAAACCCGGCGAGCCCTACGCGTCCGACTTTGGGACGATCGAACTCTCCAAAGTCGCGATCAGCGCCCGTCCGATGCCAGCCAAATACATCACGAAGGACGGATTGTTCGTGACGAAGGCGTTTCTGGACTACGCCCAACCCTTGATTGGCGAGCTGCCGACGTACTTCTCGCTGGATACGAAAGCAGCCAAACCTTAACGGCCACGACGGTTACAGCTTTCGGCGGAAAGCTGCGGGCACTGCAATCCGACCCGCCCGCGGAAAAGACCACGACTTTTCCGCCGCTTGGCAGAGTTGCTTGGCATCTCTACTGCGAATGCTCAACAATCGGGGCCGTTTCGCGGCTTTGCTACTCCCCGTGCGCGCGAAGCGTGGACCAGCGAAATTGGACTGCGAAGTAAGCCGGACATCTTGTCCGGCTGTCGGACAGGATTGTCCGACCTACAAGAACTGCCAGATCGACCCTCGCCGGGTCTTTGCGGCTCTGCCGCGTTAGATTTGTTTCATGATCGAACTGCCAATCATTCACGATTCTCATTACAGCGGTGATCGACTGATCGCCGCGTTGCAACGCGGCGCCAGCCGTTGCGATCGCCGACCGTTGCCTATGTCGATGGATGAGGCTCGGGCACGCGGCTGGGACGAGATTGACATCGTGTTCGTGACGGGCGACGCCTATATCGACCATCCCAGTTTCGCGATGGCGATTCTGGGACGAGTCCTCGAAGCCGCGGGTTTCCGAGTCGGCATCATCAGTCAGCCCGATTGGAAGACGTGCGATGCCTGGCGGCGCTTCGGTCAGCCGAAGCTGTTCTTCGCAGTCAGCGCCGGCAACATGGACTCGATGCTGAACCACTACACGGCGAACCGAAAGGTGCGCAACGCAGACGCTTATTCACCCGGCGGTCGCATTGGTTTGCGTCCTGATCGCGCGACGCTCGCTTACTGCCAGCGGGCGCGAGAAGCCTACAAGGGCGTGCCGGTGATTGCGGGTGGAGTCGAAGCATCGCTGCGACGACTCGCGCACTACGACTACTGGAGCGACACCGTTAAGCGCTCGATCCTGCTGGACGCGAAGCCGGACCTTGTTGTCTACGGCATGGGCGAGGACGCGATTCTCGAAATCGCTCAGCGCATGCAGATTGGGGCGACGGTCAAAGATCTCCGCGACATGCGCGGCGTGGCCTACATGCTCGGAGCGAAAGAGTCTGCCGAACTGGTCAACGAACTGCAGCCGGATTCAACAGCATCCGTTTTTCCCACCACGCTCATCCCCAGCTTCGAAGCCGTCGTGGCGGATAAGGATCAGTTCGCCGAAGCCACCAAGATCATTCACACGGAAACGAATCCGTGGAACGCGCGGCGTCTGGTGCAGATGCAGCACGCGCCCGAAATGACAGCCGGGCAAGGCCCCGAACGACAGCACATCGTTTTGTGCAGGATTTTGTGCGAGCACGCGCATCACATCCGCGAGCTCAGCTTCACGCTCGGGAGCGACTCTTGCGATG
>CAYLTY010000281.1:0-10386 GCA_964386705.1 uncultured Planctomycetaceae bacterium | reverse complement strand
AAGCCTTCGAGATGAAAATGGCATCGCTGGTGATCCTGATTCCGCCAGTGGTTGTGCTTATTGGAACCGCTATTGCTATCGTCGGACCAGGGTTGACGTACATGGCCGGCGAAGAGGTCAAGGGAAATCTTAACAATCCAGGTGCTCACGGATACTCCGAGGTTCTGTATGCATTTACATCCGCAGGAAATAACAACGGCAGTGCGTTCGCCGGACTGACAGCGAACGAACCGTTCTATAATTCGGCCCTTGGCATCGCGATGTGGCTCTCGCGATATTGGTTGCTCATTCCGGTCCTGGCGATTGCCGGCTCTCTGTCTCGCAAGAAGTACACGCCGCCGGGTGCAGGAACCCTGCCTACGCACAACGCCTTGTTCGTCGTGCTGCTTGTAGGTGCCGTGGTACTGGTGGGAGCGCTGACGTTTGTGCCGGCGTTGGCCCTGGGGCCAATCGTCGAGCACTTGCAGATGGTTGCGATGTAAGCCTTGTGGCGATGCGTCCGGTCGTTTGAGGATCTATTGACATTGCATATTCGCCGTCGCCAATCGCGGCCGCGAAGTATTTAGGAATATCTCATGACTACGAAGGCTCGTCCGTTGTTTGACCGGCCGATTGTCAAACGGGCGTTGGTGGATTCACTGAAGAAGCTGAGCCCGAAGCGTCAACTGCGTAATCCAGTTATGTTTACGGTGTATATCGGCAGCATGTTGACGACCGGATTGTGGGTCCGTGAACTGGCAGTCGGTGGCTCTCAGCCGGGATTCATTCTGGGGGTCTCGGCCTGGTTGTGGTTCACGGTACTGTTTGCCAATTTCGCGGAGGCTATGGCCGAGGGCCGAGGCAAGGCACAAGCCGATGCGTTGCGAAGTTCGCGAACACGCCTGGCCGCAAAGCTTCTGAATGTGCCATTAAAGCAATTGAGCTCGGAGCGGCAGTCTCAGCCGTTATTGAATAAGGGGGACATTACGCCTCGTGTGGCCGACGAACTGCGCGCTGGTGACATCGTCTTCGTGGAAGCCGGAGATCAGATCCCTGCTGATGGCGAGGCCATCGAAGGTGTGGCGTCCGTTGATGAAAGCGCCATCACGGGAGAAAGTGCTCCCGTGATTCGAGAGAGTGGTGGGGATCGGAGTAGCGTCACGGGTGGTACTCGCGTGCTGTCTGACTGGCTGCTGGTGCGTATCACTGCGAATCCGGGCGAAACATTTCTGGACCGCATGATCGCTCTGGTGGAAGGCGCAAAGCGACAGAAGACTCCCAATGAGATCGCCTTGGATATCTTGCTGGCGGCGATGACCATCATCTTCCTGGTGGTCTGTGTCACTCTGTTACCATTTTCCCTGTATAGCGTCGACTTCGATAGCACCAAGGCAGTGTCCGTAACGGTGCTAGTAGCACTCCTGGTTTGTTTGATTCCTACGACCATCGGAGGTCTGTTATCCGCGATTGGCATTGCCGGCATGGATCGCATGATTCAGGCAAACGTGATTGCGACCTCCGGCCGGGCAGTTGAGGCTGCGGGTGACGTTGATGTGTTATTGCTCGATAAGACAGGCACGATCACACTTGGCAATCGGCAAGCAGTTGAGCTTATTCCTGCCCCTGGCGTTGAGATGTCAGCGCTGGCAGATGCGGCTCAATTGGCGTCACTGGCGGATGAAACGCCGGAAGGGCGAAGCATCGTCGTGCTGGTGAAGGAAAAGTATGGATTGCGTGGTCGCAACGTCGGTGACCTTCACGGTCACTTCATCCCGTTCACCGCACAAACACGATTAAGCGGTGTCGACCTGAACGGTCAGAAGATCCGCAAGGGAGCCGCAGAAGCTATTGAGCAGTTTGTGCGTGAACATGGCGGACAAGTGCTCGCCGAGACGCGGCGTAGTGTGGAGGATATCGCCAAACGCGGTGGAACTCCGCTCCTCGTCGCCGACGGACAACGCGCGCTCGGCGTCATCTATCTGAAGGATATCGTGAAAGGTGGTATTAAGGAGCGATTTGGTGAACTGCGGCGTATGGGCATCAAGACTGTCATGATCACAGGCGACAATCCGCTCACAGCGGCCGCCATTGCAGCAGAAGCGGGAGTGGACGACTTCCTCGCCCAGGCGACTCCCGAAACGAAGTTGAAATTGATTCGTGAGCAGCAAAGCGGGGGTCGACTGGTCGCCATGACGGGGGATGGTACTAACGATGCACCTGCGTTGGCTCAGGCTGACGTTGCGGTGGCGATGAACTCAGGAACGCAGGCCGCAAAAGAAGCCGGCAACATGGTCGACTTGGATTCCAATCCGACCAAGCTGATTGAGGTGGTTGAGATCGGCAAGCAATTGCTGATGACTCGCGGGGCGCTCACTACCTTTAGCCTGGCAAATGACGTTGCGAAGTACTTCGCGATCATTCCCGCAGCATTTGCATCAACATACCCAGTTCTTGACCACTTGAACGTGATGCGGCTGGCTACTCCAACGAGTGCGATCTTGTCCGCGGTGATCTTCAATGCGCTGATTATCATCGCCTTGATTCCGCTTGCACTGCGCGGTGTCAAGTATCGTGCGGTGGGTGCCGACCGTCTGCTGCGAGACAACCTGTTGATCTATGGGCTGGGTGGCTTAATCGTGCCTTTCCCGGGCATCAAACTGATTGACGTGATACTGGTAAGCTTCGGAATCGCGTAGGACGTCAACTGACAACGCACACTGAAGGCGCCGATTCAAGGCGTGTCAAAGACAACAACTATGAGCGATCTCGAACGTACGGTTCGCTCTCTTCTGGAGATCATTGATTATGAACGACTTACTCCGTCCGTGCCTGGCTCTGTTTGGGTTGCTCACACTTTTGACCGGTGTCGCCTACCCCGCCTTGATTACGGTCATCGCTCAAGTTGCATTTTCGCATCAGGCGAATGGCAGCGTCATTGAGATTGACGGTAAGGCCATGGGTTCAGATTTAATCGGGCAGTTCTTTGATGAGCCGGGCTACTTCTGGGGACGACCGTCGGCAACAGGTCCCGTGGGTTACAACTCGGCAGCCTCTACGGGTTCAAATCTGGGACCCACAAATCCGGCGCTGCACGATGCGATTCGCACTCGTGTGGAATCGATTCGCGCGGCGCATCCCGGTCAGTCAGACTCCGTGCCGGTTGACCTGGTGACGGCCTCGGGCAGCGGGCTTGATCCACATATCAGCCCAGCTGCGGCAGAGTATCAGGTGGCGCGCGTTGCCAAGGCAAGAGGCCTTAGTGAAGAGGCTGTTCGCAAGGTGGTGAGCGAACACACGGAAGGGCGCACACTCGGCATTCTCGGAGAGCCCCGGGTGAACGTCCTGAAATTAAATCTTGCGCTCAAGGCTGGAGTTAAATAACTCCAGCCGATACCGCCGGGATACAAGACACGTTCCAATTCGTCGTCTGTATCGACGGAACTGAAGCAAGAGCCGAGCAAAGTTGAGGGCAGGAGGCCTTTACGGATCGCACCATGATGAATGAGCGCCCCAATCCCGATGAGTTGCTGGCCCGCGTTCAAGCGGATGAATCGCGGGCCAAGCGAGGGCGCCTCAAGATTTTCTTTGGATACGCTCCTGGCGTTGGTAAGACCTACGGAATGCTGCAAGCCGCGCAACGGTCGCGCGCTGAGGGTATCGACGTCGTGATCGGGTACGTCGAACCGCATGCGCGGCCAGAAACCACTGCGTTAGTAGCCGGTTTTGAAATTGTTCCACCTCGGGAAGTCGCGTATCGGGGCAGCGTGCTGCGTGAGTTCGACCTGGATGCTGCATTAGCGCGGCACCCGAAGCTCATTTTGGTCGATGAACTCGCCCATACGAACGCGGAAGGTCTGCGTCACGCCAAGCGTTGGCAGGATGTCGATGAGCTTCTGGATGCGGGAATCGACGTCTTCAGCACGCTGAACGTGCAGCATCTGGAGAGTCTCAATGACGTGATCGCCCAGGTAACGGGAATCCTGATTCGTGAGACATTGCCCGATGCCGTTCTGGAAGCCGCGGATGAGATTGAGCTGATCGATATCACTCCGGAAGAACTCGCGGACAGGCTGCGGCAAGGCAAGGTTTACCTGCCAGCTCAAGCCGAGCGGGCGTTGACGAACTTTTTTCAGAAGTCAAATCTCGCGGCATTGCGGGAGTTGTCTCTAAGACAAGCTGCTCAGCGATTGCAGCGGGACGTTGATGAAGCGCGGCTCGACAAGGCTGTCCGGGCACCGTGGGCAACGAGTGAGCGTCTGCTGGTCTGTGTCGGCCCCAGCCCCAGTACCACGCGCGTCATTCGGACGGCCAAGCGGATGGCGGCAACAACTGGCGGGGAATGGCTGGCGGTTTCAGTTGATACCCAAGGCGAAGCAGCAACGCCGCCGGCGATCAAACAGCAGATCGCTTTCAATCTGCAGCTAGCGGAACAGCTCGGCGCGGAGACGCACACCCTTGTCGGCTCTAATGTCGCCGACACTCTCGTGGAGTTCGCTCGCTCGCATAACGTCACGCGCATCGTCGTTGGTAAGACCGCTCAGCCTCGCTGGTATCGAGTTTTCTCCAGTACCGTCGTCGACGAACTGCTTGACCGTTGCGGTGAGATCGACGTCTACGTCATCACCGGCAAGCACGAAACCACCGAAGTTGCCAAACAGGCGGTGTTGCCAAAGCCATCGGCGTCCGCGCGAGTCACCGACTATGTGCTCACGAGTATTGTCGTAGCAATCTGCGCGCTCGCCGGCGGTGGACTTCACTCGCTCAGCCTGGCCGAGGCCAACGTCGTCATGGTGTTCCTGATTGGCGTGGCCTTAGTCGCATCGAAACTTGGGCGCGGCCCAGCTGTCTTTTCCGCTGTTGCCAGCGTGCTGGTTTTTGATTTTCTCTTCGTGCCTCCGTATATGACCTTTTCCGTCAGCGACACCCAGTACGTGCTGACGTTTGTGGTCATGCTGGGGCTTGGGCTGCTCATCAGCGAACTAACGGCTCGTATTCGGGACCAGTTGCGTACCTCACAACAACAAGAGCATCGCACCGCTCGACTCTTCCGCTTAACGCGTCAGTTGACCGAGTTAACAGGCTCCGACTTTCTGCTGCGCACGGCGGGCCAACAGCTCTCCGAGATCTTCGAAGGAGAAGCCGTTGTCTATTTGCGTAAGGTGTCAGACGACGGTGATCAATTAGAGGCACCTGGTACGCAACGCGCCCCGCAACTCTCACTGCGGTCCGGCGAAACGACGGAGATCGCCAAACATCCCATTAACCCCGTCGTCGCTCAGTGGGTTGCAGATCATGGACAGGTCGCGGGACTGGGCACCGATACTCTGCCGAATGCGTCGGCGCTGTTCGTCCCACTGATCGGCACACAGCGTTCGCTGGGAGCACTCGGCGTGCGTCCCCGAGATGAGCAACGATTTCTCGATCCAGACCAGCGGCGGCTGCTCGAAACCTGCGCGAGCTTAATCGCCTTGTCACTTGAGCGGGACCAGTCGCTGCTGGATGCGAATCAGGCTCAAATTGAAATGCGTGCAGAGCAGCTAAGGAACTCACTGCTCAGTTCGGTATCTCACGATCTGCGGACCCCACTGGCAGCAATCGCTGGGACGTCAGAAGGATTGCTGGCTGGCGAACAGTCACAATCCCGGCGGGAATCCCTCCAGATCGTTGTGGATGAATCGAAGCGATTGGCCCGACTTGTCGAGAACTTGCTGCACATGGCGAGGCTTGAGTCTGGGCAGGTCTCACTAGATCGCCAATGGCACGTCATGGAAGAACTGGTAGGGTCTGCGTTGTCACGAGTGCGGCCCGCGCTGCAGAACCATTCCGTCTCGACGGATCTGCCGTCTGATCTGCCGCTGCTGCTGGTTGATGGACTTTTGTTGGAGCAAGTCTTCGTCAACATCCTGGAAAATGCGGCCCGCTATACGCCCTCTGGAACCGCCATTCAGATCACCGCTCGCCAGAAGGGTGAAGAGATGGAGATTGTGATTACCGACAATGGCCCAGGTTTGCCAGCGGGAACGGAAGAGAAGATCTTCGAGAAGTTCTTTCAGGCGAATCGCCAGACTCCCGACAGTCGTCGCGGCGTAGGGCTCGGGTTGGCAATCTGCCGGGCGATCGTTGAAAGTCATGGCGGTCAAATTGGGGCGCGTCAGGGACAGGCGGGCGGGGCGGAATTCGTCATTCGGCTGCCGAACCGGGAGACCGCCCCCAGCGTGAAACTGGATGCTGCCCTATGAACTCACCGCTTGTTCTCATCGTTGACGATGAGTTGCCGATTCGCCGTTTCCTGCGAGCTGCGCTGACCGCCGCAGACTATCGAATTGCCGAAGCGGAGACGGCTCAGCAGGCAATCCGCCTCGCGACGCAGCAACCTCCGGATCTCGTGATTCTGGATCTCGGTCTGCCTGATCAAGATGGCCAGGAACTGCTCGCGCAACTGCGTGAGTGGCTCAAGGCACCCATCATCGTTTTGTCGGCGCGCAATGAAGAACACCAGAAGGTGATGGCGCTGGATCACGGGGCAGACGACTACCTCACCAAACCATTCAGCACCGAAGAGTTGATGGCCCGCATGCGAGTCGCCATGCGGCACTTCAATCGCCTTAAGCAAGGATCAGATGAGGAGTCCGCCACGTTCGTCCGAGGCGATCTGCGAGTGGATCTTGCGACGCGAAAGGTCTTCGTGCGAGATCAGGAAACGCACCTGACGCCGCTTGAATACAAACTGCTCACGACTTTGATTCGTCACATCGGCAAAGTGCTAACGCACAAGTTCCTGCTGAACGAAGTCTGGGGGCCTGAACATGCCAATGAGAGTCACTACGTCCGCGTCTTTATGACTCACCTCCGCCGCAAGATCGAAGTCGACCCGGCGCAGCCGCGATATCTCCTCACCGAGCAGGGTGTCGGCTATCGCTTTGCTGACGAGTGGCCAAGTCCGTAGGGACAACATTTATTCCACCTTCTTCGAAGCGGCTTTCTTCTTGGCTTTTTTGCCGGGGCGGTCGAGATCTTCACGACGTGCGGATTGAAATTGGTCAAGAGCCGATTGCAGCAGCTTCGCGGCCGATGCTGCGTCACCTTTGAGGGATTCAACTTTCAACGCATGCTTTTCCTGGATGTCCTGTTCGAGATCGAAGAACTCGCCGTTGCGGTAGAGCTTAAAGCGTTGATTGAAGGCGAACTCTCGCACGGTGAGGTCGGCTCCTTGACGCGGCGAGTACCAGGAATAGACCCATTCGCGGGCAGGTACGGACTCGCCGCGCAACGACGGGAGAAGGCTGCGACCGTCCAGCGTCAGTTTTGCAGGTGGCTTTACTCCGGCGGCATCCAGCAGTGTGGGCAGAAAGTCCGTGCTGTCGACGAGGTCCTGTTTGACCACGCCTGATGTCACACGGCCCGGCCAGCTGACGATCAGTGGCACGTGCATTCCGGCGGCAGTGGTGGTGCCTTTGCCGCCGATCACCACCTTGTCGCCCATCATGGAACGAGTGCCCTTGCCGGTTCCATTGTCGCCCAGAAAGACGATCAGGGTATTGTCCCGCAACTTCAAGGCATCGAGCTTGGTGAGCAGTTTGCCAATCAGCTTGTCCATATACTCGACCATGTCGCCGAAGTGTTTGCGGTCTTGCTTGGCCTCTTCGCCCTGAGTCTTGGCATCCCACGAAGCACTATCTGGGGTGGGCTGATAAGGGGCATGAGTCAGCATCATGGGGTAGTAGAGAAAGAACGGCTTTTCCTGATGGCGAGTCACGAAGTCGATGGCATAGTCATTCACCAGGTCAGGGCCGTATTCACCGTGAGAGTAGTCTTTCTCAATGCCATTGATCTCCAGACCCGGATTGGCGTAGCGCGGTGGTCTACGCGTGTGCTGCCACAGGCAAGACTCATCGAAGCCAAACTTCTTCGGCAGGTCGACGTCATGGCCAAGTTGCCATTTACCCGCGATGCACGTGGCATAGCCCGCGTCCTTCAACAGGTTGCCAAACGTCACGGCACGCGGATCCAGCGTTCCGAAATTAATATAGTTCCGGACGTTGTATTGGCCCGTCATCAATTGCACTCGAGTAGGAGTGCAAAGCGGCTGCACATAGCAGTGTGTGAACCGGACACCTGTCGCCGCCAGCTTGTCGAGGACTGGAGTCCGATAGCTGGTGCCACCATTGGCCCCGATGGTCTCGGACCCGAGATCATCGGCCATGATGAGGATCAGGTTCGGCTTCTTGTCTGCTGCAACTGCGTGACCGGTCGGTAGTAGGTGAGCCGCAGCACCGAACCATCCCAGTAGCAGTAATATGAAATAATGTCTCATGGTGTGGTGACCTTTAAGTTCGTGATGGAGCCCTGAAAGCGGTCCTTGCCTGTGTAAACCGCGATGGGGTTTCCATTGTCATGCCCGACGCAAAAATCTTCCTGCGGCTGACGGCCGATAAGCTTATTCGCCTTGCCCGTGACAGGTGGGTGGTCGCCAACCTTGAGAGTCATGGTGTTATCAGCCCCCAGCGTGGCGACAACGCGATCTTTGCCTGAGAACTCAGTGACGGCCGTGATCTCTGTGAACGACGCCCCGGCCCCCGTACGGACCACAAAGGCAATACTTCCATCCTTCAAGTGCAAGGCGTAACCCGCGCTGAGTCCACCGTGAGCCAGCACAACCGCATCGCTCTGCTTGGTCTCGACGGTACAGGTGATAGTAAATCCCTTGTTGGCCACTTGCGGGGCCTTGGCCGAAGGCACCGCATCGCCCGGCTTAAGGCGATCGAGGTTCACGGGCTTGGCGGTTCCATCAGCTTCCGCCGTTGGATAGAGAGTCTTGGGGTTCGCGACCACTCCCGCAGGTCGGCGCTCCGTCGGGGAGTTACCACCAATCGCAGCGCCCATCTTGTCAGCCAGTTGCTGAAGCCTCGCAACGATGTCGGGATGCTGAGCGGCCACGTTGGACTGTTCACCAATTTCGGTGTCGAGGTTATAGAGTCGAGGAGCGTTGCCGCTGGCGTCAGTGTTTGCGTCCTTGTTTCCGGACCCTGGCTGAGCTGCGAAAGCCAGCTTCCACGAGCCTTGCCGCACGGCCTGCAGGTTGTAGCCCGAGAAGTAGTAGTGCGCCTCGCGTTGAGATTGGGTGGTCTTACCAAACAGCAATGGCGAGATATCACGGCCATCAATGACCGGCTGGTCTGGCACCTTGCCACCGGCGAGCGTGACGGCTGTGGGCAGCAAATCAATGGTGCCTGCGACGGCATCGCACCTGCTGCCCGGTTCAATCTTGCCTGGCCACCAGGCGATCGTCGGTACGCGCACGCCACCTTCCCATGTACTGCCTTTGCCTCCGCGCAACGGGCCTGCGACACCGCCATCCGCTCCCTTGACCAGCCACGGCCCATTGTCAGTGGTGAAGACGACGAGTGTGCGTTCCGCGAGCTTCAGTTCGCGCAGCGTATCCAGCACCCGTCCCACGCTCCAATCCACTTCCTCAACCCAATCGCCGAAGCGGCCATTGGCGGACTTGCCAGCAAACGCAGCGCCGGCATGAATGGGCGTGTGAACCGCCGTATGTGGCAGATACAACAAGAATGGCTTCTGCTGGTTCTCACGAATGAAACCGACGGCCTCGGTTGTGTATCGCTCGACGATTCTGCTCTGAGCTTCATCAGTGAGCAGTTCGGCAACCGTCTCGTCGCGCAGCAAGGGCACAACTCGCTCACCCGTTTCAGACGACTTGCGTTGCATGTCGTTCGAATAGGGAATGCCGAAGTAGTGATCGAAGCCTTGCCGCGTCGGCAAAAACTCGGGCTGGTCACCAAGGTGCCACTTGCCGACACACGTGGTCACGTAGCCCTGCCCCTTCAAGCGCTCCGCGATGGTGTACTCGGCGGGATTCAAACCGTTCGGCTGACCAGGGAAATAGACACCCGGCACCGACACGCGTGCCCCATAACAGCCCGTCAGCAACTGAGCCCGTGATACCGAACAAACCGGGGCTGCATAGAAACTGGTGAGCTTCATGCCTTCGCTCGCCATACGGTCGAGGTTCGGCGTTTTCTGCTTCGTCGCGCCATAGGGTCCGATGTCGCCGTAGCCAAGATCATCAATAAAGATGATGACAATGTTCGGCTTTGATTCGGCGGCATCAACACTTCGAGCCACGCACAATCCTAAAAGCAGCGCCAAGAGCATCTTCATTCTTGATCACCAAGTTTTTGCTGATTGGGCGAGGAACTATCTCTCGAACAACTACGCTGGATCGCCGCGACGGCAGATCAATTGCTTCGCCCATCCGTGGAGCATGGAAGCGAGCCCGCGAAAGTCAATTGTGTGACGACGGGCTCCGCGAAAGAACGCGCTTTCGCGGAACGAAAGGCGACGATCGTTCTGACCACTCCGCGACGCTCGCGATTCTGGCGATCC
>CAYLTY010000280.1:0-10395 GCA_964386705.1 uncultured Planctomycetaceae bacterium | reverse complement strand
GGTTCGCTCGTGCGAGCGGTCCCAGAAGAGCCACGGCTAAAAAGAGGGGGGCGTACAGGATCAGAAGAACCGGGAAAGGAGGCGTGATCCATTCGCGGACATAGGCGTGCCATTCGGATTGCGTGAACTGCGGAACGGCGGTGGAGAGAAGGTTTCTCATGTCGGGGTGAAGGGCCGTCGCTAGACAGGAGAGGACGAAAATCAAGAACAGCCGTTTTCGGGTTTCGCGGGCGGCGAACAGCCACGTACGGTCCAGTTCCTTGTAGCCATTGGGATTCAGATCAAGCCACAGCAGGTGCCCCAGTTCTCCCAGCGCCAAAGCACGACCATCCACCAGCAAGATGTTGCCGCGCAGGGTGCTCAGATCCATGACCTGGCTTTCGCCGTTCAGCTTGAGCGTTTCTTTCCATTCAGGCACCTTGCGCCACACCACCTTGCCCTTGGCATGGTCGACACAAACCAGCGACGCGTCGGGTTCGTTACGGCCGTCGAAGGCATAGACGTAACCGTCCTTGAAGACGGGCGTGGTCCAGTGCAGACCCATCTCGTTCTCACCCTCATTGTGTTCGCGGTCTGTCATTTTCCAGACGGTGGAGGGTTTGAAGTCCGTCCCTAGTTTCAACAACGTGGTCCCAGTGCGATAGGTCGCCGAGACCATCACCGTATCCCCGACGACCAGCGGCGGAGATGCATTCACCGACTCATACTTTTTGCTGCGGAATGGAAACTCGAAATCCACCTTCCCGTTCTTCGGATCGATCGACAGCAGACCGCCAACGGCCGGATTACTCTCACCGCCCGCCAGCACGAAGACTCGTCGCTGTCCGTGAATGGTCCCTGGAATGGGCGAGGCATAGCTGGGGCCCCACTTGTCGCCCGCCTGCCACATGGCTTTGCCGGTCACTTTGTTGAATGCGGCGACGCACGGGCCGTCCGGTGCTCCCACGTTGATGATGAGGAGATCACCCTCGAGCAACGGAGTGCCGACCGTACCAAAAAAGTCCTGAGGAACCTTGAACTCCTTGTTGATGTTCCGTTCCCAGATGGTTCTGCCAGTAGCCAGCTCCAGGCAGAAGAATTGTCCTTCAACGCCCAGCAGATAGACACGATCACCGTCAATTACCGGGCTAGCTCGCGGCCCCGAACCGTAGCCGTAGCGGTCTTCGTATTCGGTCGGATAGCGGTACTCCCAATACTTCTCGCCGGTTTGAGGGTGCAGGCATTCAACAATGACTTCGTTCTTCACTCGATGTGGGAAGACCAGGTAGTCGCCCTGGATGCTCGGAGAGGCGTAGCCAATGCCCTTACTCAATTCCCACACGGGCTTCATGCCGCCTGTCGGAAACTTCTTCAGCAGTTTGGTCTCCGTCGAGACTGCCTTGCCTGCACGACCGAGGAACGTCGGCCAGTCCTGAGTGACTGCACCTTTAGGCAACGCCTTCGGAGCGGCCGTAAACGTGACGCGGTCATACTTCGCGGTCCCCGGAGCCTTCATCGGAGTTAGCGACTGCACCTTCGGAGGCGCGGGATCTGAAGGCTCAGCGCCGACGACGGGGCGAACGGCAAGCCCGCATAGAGCGATCACAATCATTGCCGATCGAAGTGCGGATAACTCCGTCATGGAAGATCTCACTCAAGAGTGCTCAAGGTTGGAACAGAAAGCTGCAAAGAACACGAAGAGACCGATTAGGTAGGCCCCTTTCTTCTTAGCGACCTTCGCGAGCTTCTGTCGAAAACTACTTCGTCCCTTCGGTGGCCGGGTAGCTGGCAGCGCGGATGTTGCGGAATTGCAGGTCGGTCGTCGGATCATGACCCTGCAGACTGATCGGTCCGCCTTCCAGCTTCTTGCCGTTGCGAGGATTCGGATCTGGCTTGCGCGTGTCTTCCCAATCGGTGACCTGCAACCCGTTCACCCAGCCTGAGAAGTGCGACCCATGGGCGACCAACGTCATCGTGAACCATTCGTGATCGTTCGACACCACCCACCTGGCTTTGACTCGATTGAAGATCGCTCCGGTGCCGTAGTCCTTTGGTTTGGCGCGATCACCGTCCACGATGGCGTTCTGAATCTGGAACTCGTAGCCGTTCGACGGAGCCGCTTCGGTGCCGGGGATTAGTCGGAAGAAGACGCCGCTGTTGAGTCCATCTCCATGAGTCTTTGCTTCGAACTGCAACGTGAAGTCTGCAAACGACGTATCAGATTCCAGGAAGCCTCGGCCATCTTTGACGACGATCGTTTCGTCGGCGACAGAGAACTTGCTCTTTCCTCCCGGCACGACGTGCCAGCCGTCGAGATCCTTGCCATTGAACAACGGCTTCGTGCCTAGCGGCTTCAACGCGATCTTGCGGAAGCGCGCCTTACCGGCGTTCTTCTGCAGGCCAATGAAACCATTGCGGCACAGATTCGGAGTGTCGTCAGTGAAATCGAGGACTTCCTCACCATCAAACTTAGCTGTGATGCGGTTGCCATCGCAGACCACGTGCAACGTCTTCCAGACTTCTTCGCCGGTCACTTCTTTCTTGGGCTTCACGCGGCCGACAAGGCTGGCTGTTTTGAATTCCGGCGCGGCGTCCCACATATTCAGTTCGTAGCAATCGACCTTCGGATCTTTCGGCTGCGCAACAGTCCGCAGGAATACGCCGCTGTTGGCGTTCTTCTCGATCCAGTACTCGCAACGGAATTCGTAGTCGGCAAACGGGACACTGGTGAGCAGCAGGCCCGGCTTGCCCTGACTGGCTTCAATCTCACCGTCATCAGTCACATGCCAATCCACATCGCTGTCGGGACTGGGCGTCCAGCCGAAGATCTTCTTGTCAACAGGCTTCTGGCCATCAAAGAGTTGCACCCAGCCTTCCCGAACCTCTTCCGGACTGAGCCACACAGTCGGCATCGGAGTGCCGGGTGTTGCGGCGGTAGTCTCTTTCTCCTTGCCCTTGTTGACCTGCTCTGTCTTCTTCGCACCCGCGTTTGCGACTTGGCCAGATGACTCAGACTTCGTTGGCGTCTCGGTGCGAGAACCGCCGCCACTGCCTTCATTCGAACAGCCTGCCATCAGCGCTAACATCAAGGCCGCAGTCGTTCGTCTCAGATGGGTCTGTGATGAAGGAGCGAAGCCACTCACGAAGTCTGAAAACAGTCGCATCGAAACGCCTCTCGAAGAACTGGAAAACAAGGTCAGCGAACCGCGACTGTATGTCGCGAACCGCTGCTTGACAAAGCGGATAGCCCTTGTCAAAACGCCCCACCGCTTGCAGCCTGCGGCTTCGCACACGAGCCGCATGAATCGGAACACACAGCCGCGCAGCATTCCTCGAACAGTGCTGTGACGGCTGACTCTCGAAATAAGTCAACAGTCAGGAGCAACACACATGAGTGGACCAATCGTTCGCACCGGTACGAACCCCAAGTTCTGGGCCAACTACGACCAGATCTTCGGCAAGAAGAAAGCGACTAGTGCCGCGGCAGCGCCGGCCAAGGCATCCGCCAAGAAGGCTGCGACTAAGAAAGCCGCCGCGAAGAAGACTGCCAAGAAGAAATAAGCAGGTTCTGCTGACCGCTGAAGTACAAGCCCGGGATCCGCAACTGCAGATCCCGGGCTTGTTCATTGATCGGACTGGATTACTGACAGCTTGTGAAAGCCCCTACCGCAGCGTCGCACGCCACTCGGCTTCCAGTTCGGGCATGGTCTTGCCGGTCATGCGTTCGAAGACCGCATCGGAATACGTTTCCTGAGGATTCCGCAGTAAAGCACTGAGCTTCAGAATCGCCTCGCGATCGTACTTCTCAACGATGAAAGCCAGGAACGACGCACTCGTCCGATAGCTGGCGTTGTAACGAGCAGTCTTGGGATCGATACGCCCCAACTTGCCGGGCTCGAACTTGAAGAAGCGAACATAGTCCGCAACTCCCTCCACCAGCCAGATTGGAAACGCGCGGGCCTTCCACCTCTGCACACAGTGAATCGTTTCGTGAACCATCGCCCCGACGTCATCTTTGTGGGAGCGGAAGAACTTCACCGATCCGACGATATCAAAGCGACTGGTTGCGGCGACTCCCTGATAATCGTTCTTGAGAGTCATGGTGATTACGTTCGTCGGCCGAAAGCCTTCACTGCGCAGCTCATCGTTGATCATCGGATAGGCTCGTTCGCAAATGGCTGCGGCCTTTTCAGCCCACGCCTTCATATCCGGCGCGTCGTCCGAGTTGACGATGAACTCGACGGGATATCGAAACGTGGCCACCTCCGGCGTCGACTTGATCGCGACCTCGCGCACAATCAGCGGATGGTCCTGCCCCACGGATTTAATGCGGACACCGATGACTCTTTGATCCATGGAATCGGCGCCCGCTTTTCCGCCCTCAAACTTGCTGGCGCGGCGATAGAACGTACCGTCAGTCGAAACTTCCAAGTCACCTTCAGCAAAGCCGCCCTTGCCATCTTCCTGCCCTGTCAGTACTCGAACAGACGTGAGCATCACAGGCTGATCGAAGGTCAACGTCAGATGATCGTCTTTCTGAGGATTTGTGTCCGATTGAAAGAACGTGGTTTCATCACCGTCGAAAACGAACTGGCGAATCTGG
Organism: uncultured Planctomycetaceae bacterium; assembly: GCA_964386705.1. Lineage (GTDB taxonomy): Bacteria > Planctomycetota > Planctomycetia > Planctomycetales > Planctomycetaceae > AM-0621. The sequence goes on along the minus strand of CAYLTY010000280.1, from coordinate 5,813 downwards.
CCCTTGGCAGACTTGAGGTTCGACGTCACGGTCGCGACCACAGGCTGCTTTGCTTCTTTTTGCTCCGGCTTATTCTCAGTTTGCGTTTGCGCATCGGTTGCTACTAACACCACAGCAACCACCAGCAAGCTCACAATCAATGACTTCATCCACGACTCCCGTAAGTTGTCAGAGAGCACTCTGTGTAACACATCTCAACAAGTTCCCGGCCGGGGGAACGCGATCTCCGTTGATTACAACGGAAACTGTGTTCCACCGTCCTTTAGAAAGAACTTCTTCGGAGCGAAGTTACCGCTATACCTCGCCACGCTGGAAATACGAATGCCACGAAAGCGCGCGGCAATCGGTGGTCGATGCCGTGAGCAGCCGAGCTTCCACGAAGAAACCGACGACAACTTCCCCACCGCGGTGGTACCGGCAACAGCAAGACTCGCATCGATCGTCTCACAGGCACGGCAAGTTCCTCGTGATGAGCCCGGCGTTTCACAGAGCGCAGAAATTGTCAGTGACCGAGATGACGCCCACCTGAATTCGCAGACATCGCGTACTGCGATCACCGTAAACCCATTCTGTCAAAGGGTGCTCTGGAAGGGCAGCCTTGATCTGCATTCTTCACAGGAGTTCCAGTGCCATAAGCGTCGTTCGCGCCGAGAGAGACAACGAGCGTTGCAGAGCCAGACGCACGGCCATCGAAGCAGCTTGTTGCAACGCAAACGCCGATTGTTCCACGAAGTCCGGCGTTGCCGCACTCGTCTTTGGCAGCAGTGAAGCGAGTTGAGCGCTGCGAGCCGAATACTACAGCTGCTTCGCCTTCATCAGTTGCAAGACCGCGATTCTAAGAACCGGCTTGAGGATTTCAGAGGCAATCACGCAATTATCAGAACGCTGTCGATACCAGACCAGCGAAAGAGAATCTCCATCTCGCGCGAGTCCACCGGGTCTGCATCAGGGACAGTCATCGTGCATCTATCGTCTTGGTTGAATCGTCTGCAACGTACTCTCCAAAGATCCGATCTGAAGCGACGACGAACGAGTCGAGTCGATGCCGAGCAGCTCGAAACGCGCACGCTGTTGACGGTCACCGGCGTCCTGATTGGTACAGACCTCTCACTGTTTTCCGATGGCGCCGATCAAATCACCGTGCGCCAGGGCGCCAACGGACGCGTGGAAGTGGCCACGGCCAACGGTGTCCTGACGTCAGTGCCGGCGCTGCAGTCCACTCAATTGACCAGCCTGCTGATCGATGCCGGCGATGACAACAACGTGATCGATGTCAGCTCGATGACGTCGGCCCAGTTCCCGGCACTCACCAGTATCATTATTGACGGTAATAACGGTAACGACCGCATCACGGGTTCGGACTCGTTCAATGAGTCAATTATCGGCGGTCATGGCGCGGACACGTTGATTGGTAATGCCGGCAATGACACTCTGGACGGCAGTGACGGTAATGACACGGTCACTGGTGGAGTCGGAAACGACAGCATCACAGCCGGTGACGGTCTCGACACGGTGGACGGCGGGATTGGCGATGACACGATTGCCGGCGGCGACGGTAATGACACCATCGCCGGTAATGACGGCAACGACAATATCGATGGTGGCCAGGGTCGCGACACGATCGACGGCGGCAACGGCGATGATCTGCTGATCGGTGGGCTTGGCATCGACACCGTCAACGGCGCCGGCGGCAACGACAACATCTACGGAGGTTCGGATGCCGACAGCCTGCTGGGTGGCAACGGCAACGACGTCATGAACGGCAACGCTGGAAACGACTTCGTGTTCGGCGAAGCAGGTGATGATCAAGTCTGGGGCGGTGCAGGCAACAATTCGCTCGATGGCGGCGGTGGCAACGATGTGTTGATGGGTGATCTCGGATCCGATACCGGCAATGGTGGAGCGGGTAATGACACGCTCTACGGCGGTGCAGGTAACGACTCAATGAACGGGGGATTGGGCGACGACTTTGTGAGAGGCCATGGTGGCAACGACACGGTTGATGGCGGCGGGGGGGCCGACGTCATCAATGGAGATGCGGGGAATGATCTCGTGCGCAGCGTCGATATTACTGTCGCCCCTCTGCCGCAGATCAGTATTAGCGATGCCACCGTAAACCCGGAGGGCAACGGCCTGATATCAGAGTTCTTCAACGCGGTTGTTACCAACCCCGTGGCGAGCGATGGCCAGAACATCACAACAGGCGATTTCAATAACGACGGAGCGGTTGACATCATCTCAACCAGCGCTGTGCCGGGTGTCATTTCCTATCTGCAGAACAGCGGTACCGGCACCTTCGGTGCGTTCGCAACAATCGCCGCCGGACCATTCGCCAGTGGAATTGTGAGTGCCGACTTCGACGATGACGGAAATCTCGACGTTGCCGTGACCAACAACGTCGCAAACGGCACGGTGAGTATCCTACTGGGTAACGGCGATGGCACTTTCCGGACTCCGGTTGCCTATACGGTGCTTATCGGTCCGCGGAACATCGCGGTCGGGGACATCGATAATGACGGCGACGAGGATCTGGTGGTCGTCCACGGCTTCTCGGCCGATATGTCCATTCTGCGTGGCAACGGGGATGGAACATTCGGAACTGCAGTCTCGTTCCGGCTCTTCCCGAACCCAAGTGGAATTGGATCTCAGGACGTTCTGCTGAGCGACCTCAATGGCGACGGCAATCTGGACGTCGCAGCAACCAGCTTGAACTTTGGAACCGCAATCGCCTTCGGTATCGGAAACGGCGGCTTCACGGGAATTCAGACGCTGCCTTCTGGTGGTATTCAACACGGCATCACGTCGTTTGACCGCGACGGCGACGGTGACCTCGACCTGGCGGTGACTAACGAACTGACAAATCAAATTCAGTTCTACACCAACAATGCCGGGGTGTTCGTCGCCGGTGGCATTTATCAACTAGCCGGCAACTTGTCCCCTTACGCCGTAACGGCCAATGACTTCGACCTGGATGGCGACCTCGACCTGGCGACAGCGAACTTTTCGACAAACTCGATTTCGTTGATCGTGAACGTGGCAGGCACATATGCCCCCGCGCAAACGCTGAATACCGGTGGATCTGCGCTTGGAAGTGATATTCAGGTGTCGGACTTCAACGGCGACGGAGCACTCGATATCGCAATCGGTACACGCTCGTTCGCGGCGACCAGCTCCGTCTATACATTCCAGAACATCGCCAACAATCGAGGCGCGAACTTCACACTGAGCCTCGACCGCCCGAGTTCGGTACCAATCAGCGTCAACTACTCGACGGCAAATCTATCGGCGACGGCAGGTGCGGACTATCTCGCCACAAGCGGAGTCGTGACGTTCCAACCGGGCCAGACTACTCAATCAATTCTTGTTCGCACTTCGACTGACGTCATCGCTGAAGGCAACGAAGCATTCGTTGTTAGTTTGCAGAACCCGACCAACGCGACAATTTCTGACAGTGAAGGCTATGGGTTGATCGTCGATGACGACAGCAACATTGCGGTTCCGAGCTTTTCCGTCAGCGACGTAACATTGACCGAGGGTGATAGCGGTTCAGTCAACGCAATCTTCACGGTATCGCTATCGTCCGCGCCGGCAGGCACTGTGACAGTCCAATACTCAACACAGGACGGAACGGCTTCAGGCGCGTCCGATTTCAGCCCGACGTCGGGAACGCTGACGTTCACCGCAGGTAACCTGACTCAAACCGTAGCCGTTGCTGTCGGTGGAGATCTGATTAACGAAGGCACTGAATCGTTCTTCTTCAATCTCGGCAATTTGGTCGGGAACGCGATCATCATCGATTCACGTGGCCAGGCAACGATCACAGATGACGATTCTACTCGACCGCTGCCGACCGTTAACGACACACTCGACGGAGCAGCCGGCAACGACACATTGATTGGCTCAATCGGTGACGATCTGCTGCGGGGCGGAGCAGACAACGATCTGCTCGATGGTGCCGATGGCAACGACACGTTACAGGGAGGGACAGGCAACGACTCCCTCCTGGGCCGCGACGGCGATGATTCGCTCAATGGCGAAGCTGGGAATGATACGCTGAATGGCGGCAACGGTTCGGATAGCTATGTGTGGGATCTGACTAGTCCCGGCGCCGATGTGCTGGCTGACAATTCGGGCTTTCAGACGCTGATCGTTCAAGGGAACGCCACGGGCGAAACATTTGACGTCAGCCAAAGTGGGTCACTGCTGAAGGTCTCCAAGGGCAGCAATTCAATCACAACCAACAGCACGATCAGCAACGTTGTCATCAATGCGGATCGCGGTGATGACGTCATCAACGTGAGTGTTCTCAGCGGCGTGCAGCCGCTGATCCTGACCATCAACGGCGGCGACGGTAACGACGTCGTCAATGCCACCGGCGCCGCACTCGGCTCAGTGCGTCTGACCGCGAACGGCGGGTTGGGTAATGACACCCTCACGGGCAGTTCCTCAGCTGAAACGCTCAACGGTGATGCGGGCGACGACGTAATTTCTGGCGGCGACGGCCATGACTCGATCACCGGCGGCGCGGGCGCGGACGCTGTGAACGGCGATGGCGGCAACGACTCGATTGCTGGAGGTGCTGACAACGATTCACTGCTGGGCGGAACCGGAAATGACTCCCTGGCCGGCGACGATGGCAACGACTTCGTCGATGGCCTGGAAGACAACGACGTCGCAGCCGGCGGTGAGGGTGATGACACCGTCGTCGGTGGCTTCGGCGACGACATCGGTCGCGGCGACAATGGCAACGATCTGGTCTTCGGTGGTGCCGGCAACGACTCGCTGGATGGCGGCTTTGGTAACGACGTGATTCGCGGCCATGTGGGTGATGACCAGATCAAGGGTGGTCACGGTGACGACACCATTCAAGGCAATCAGGGCATCGACATCATCGATGGCGGTGATGGCAACGATCTGATCGACGGTGGCTTCGGCTTCGACAACGCCATCAACAATCCGACGCTGATCGGCAACATCATCAATGGCGGTGACGGCAACGACACCATCATTGGCGGTGAAGACAACGACACCCTGATTGGTGGCGATGGCAACGATGTCATGACGGGTGCCGCAGGTACTGACTATCTCTACGGCGGTGATGGTGACGACACCATGTCCGGCAGCGGCGGCCGCGACTTCTTCAACGGCGGCCTGGGCAACAACACGCTGGATTTAGCCACCACGCCCTACGTCGAAACCAACAACCTGAATCTGACTATCTCCGCCGCCGTGCAACTGGCACTGGCGGGATTGAACGGGTTCTGATCTCTTCGAGAAACCCAACAAGTCGATCGTGTCAACTTTGAACTCAAGATGAGATTGAAGTACGCGGCGGTCGAACTCGTTGATTCTTTCTCAGCAGATATGCCAATAGCGCCACACTCCCGAGAGAGGCAGATAACCCCAACGGCGGGTAACAAATCCATTGCCAGAGTTGTTGTGATCGCGGTGGCGGAGTTTCTAAGGGCCCCCAGGCGAAATTCGTCAGATTGTCCCGGTCGAACTTGCGGTCATTCGAATTTGGAAAGTTATCTGGTTCGAGCTTGAGGAACCCGCCCTCGCCGAACTCATCGTCGTAGGACGCGCAGATCAGTTGATACGTGCCGTCATTCCAAGGGGTTCCCGCATCACCCGGCGTGGAACGATAGATGTCCGGCATGTAACCGCCGAGACTCTGCTTGAGAGTTACAATACTCAAAGGACGCTCTAGATCCACGTAAAGGTACGGCTGTTTTGCCCCGGGAAGACAGCTTAGATATTCAGGAAAGCGGTTGTTGTTCTATGTGTCGGTCATTGTGAGAATTCGGTGTTTG
>CAYLTY010000279.1:0-10471 GCA_964386705.1 uncultured Planctomycetaceae bacterium | reverse complement strand
ATCTCTTCAAGGCGATCCTGATGTCTTCGACGTATCGGCAGTCGTCGAACGTCAGCGCCGATCTGCTGGCCAAAGATCCCGAGAACGTCCTGCTGTCGCGCGGCCCGCGTTTCCGACTCGATGCCGAGATCGTGCGTGATTCGGCGCTGTACGTGTCCGGCCTGCTAATTGAGAAAGTCGGCGGCCCGAGTGTGAAGCCCTATCAACCCAGCAATATCTGGGAGCCGGTAGCATTCGTCGGCAGCAACACGAGTGCGTATGCACGCGGGGCGGGCGAAGCTCTCTACCGCCGCAGCATGTACACGTTCTGGAAGCGCACCGCGCCACCACCAAGCATGATGGCGTTCGACGCGCCTTCGCGAGAAAACTGCATCGCTCGCCGCGCCCGCACCAATACGCCGCTGCAGGCACTGGTGCTGATGAACGATGAGCAATACGTCGAAGCCGCGAAGCAACTCGCGCGACGTGTTCTCAAAGAAGGTGGGACAACTCCAGCCTCGATGCTCACGTTCGGCTTCCGAGTGACGACTGGTCGCTCTCCGGACGAACGCGAACTCGGCGTGCTGTTGAAGCTGCACGAGCAGCAGCTCACACGTTTCACCGCCAACAAGGACGCAGCGACGAAACTGGTTTCCGTCGGTGAGTCCAAGCGTGATGAATCACTCGACGTCAGTCAGCATGCGGCGATGACGATGATTGCCAACGTGCTGCTGAACCTCGACGAAGTCATCACCAAAGAGTGACTGGCGTTTGCTGGCCTGCGATGATGCACTTCGGACCATGCCCCCGTCGTTAGCACCGGTGCGCTCACTCACTATTCACGCAGGCGAGATTTCGTGACACAGCAATTCTCGGCAGTTGTCGTTGGCACCGGCTTTATTGGCCCCGTGCACGTGGAAGGCTTGCGTCGCGCGGGGGTGCATGTTGCCGGAATCGTCGGGTCATCACCCGCGAAGTCAGCCGAGGCCGCAGCGCGGCTCAACCTCCCGAAGGGCTATGCGTCTTTCACAGACGTACTGGCCGACAAGGCGGTTGACGTGGTGCATCTGACGACGCCCAATCGACACCACTTCGAACAGGCATCTGCAGCATTGCGAGCGGGCAAGCACGTCATGTGTGAGAAGCCGCTGGCGATGAACTCGCGAGAGACCGCCGAGTTGGTCCGCATCGCGAAAGAATCCGGCCGAGTGGCTGGCGTCGCTTACAACGTCCGCTTCTACCCGCTTTGTCTGGAAGCTTCAGAACAAGTCCGACGCGGCGACTTGGGCGACGTCTTTCATGTCGCTGGCAGCTATGTGCAGGACTGGTTGCTGAAACCAACCGACTTCAACTGGCGTGTGCTGTCCGAAGACGGCGGCGAACTGCGCGCGGTTGCTGATATCGGAACCCATTGGCTCGATCTGATTCAGTTCATCAGCGGCCGTGAGATCGAAGCCGTCTGTGCCGACCTGCAAACCGTCCATCCAGAGCGTCACTGCCCGCGCGGCAGCATTGAAACTTTCAGTGGCAAACTGCCCACTGAGACGCCTCAACCCACATCCGGCGACGCGAACAATTCTGCCACAGTCCGCATTGATACCGAGGACTATGGATGTCTGATGCTGCGGTTCCGTGGCGGCGCGCGAGGCGTCGTCTGGGTGTCGCAAGTCACCGCTGGACGCAAGAACTGCCTGCGTTACGAACTCGCCGGATCGAAGCAATCCATCGCCTGGGAGAGCGAACGCCCGAACGAGTTGTGGCTCGGCCACCGCGACCGACCCAACGAAGTCCTGCTGCGCGATCCCGCTTTGATGTCTTCCACCGCGCGCCACCATGCGGACTATCCCGGCGGTCACAATGAAGGCTTTCCGGACACGTTCAAGCAGTTGTTCCGAGCCTTCTACGGCCACATCGCGAAGAACGATCCCGCCGCAACTCCGACGTTCCCAACCTTCGAAGACGGACATCGCGAAGTCCTGCTCTGCGAAGCCGTCCTCCGCAGCCACCGTACTCAAGCCTGGGCCAACGTAGAGTGAGGCTCGAATTCCTTCTCCCCCTTCGCAAGGGGAGAAGGTGGCCGCAGGCCGGTTGATGGGGATTCCTCAGCACTTGATTAGACACATCCGCGAAAGACCAAGGCGAGACGCCTTGGCCACGAGTCACCGTCCTGCTTTCAACAGCGCATGCACTTTCCCGACCAACCGCTCCTCGACATCCAGCGTGAAGGCCCCCGGCTGCAAAACAGTGGTCATGTAGCGCATCGCTCCGACGGCTTCATAGCCACCCTCTTCGAGCACTCTTCGGCTGGGTACATAGGCGAACACATCGTTAGAGTATCCGGCGACCCACACGGCAGGACCATCCTTCACGGACAGTTCGCGTTTCAGCCGCAATGAATAGTCCACCACGGTCTCGCCGGGCAGAGCGACCAGAGTGATTTCATTCCCTAGCCGCACTACCTGCACCGGAGCCGCATACTTCTCCAACAGCCGCCCTTCGGCATCGAACTGTTTTAGCAGCCGCTCCGCGTAGGCCTGATCGTACTTGTCCGTCGACTTCGCGCGAGTCTGCAATTCCTCGCGTGTCGGCGGGGTGTCATAGGTGAGATCCACGGTATCAAGCTGACTGCTCAAACCACCGGTGAGCGGTCGCGGCGTGGTTTGCAGCGCTGCATCAATCGATGTCGCCAGCGTCCGACCGTGCATGCGAGCCAGTTCAATCGTTCCGCGCGGATAAGGGTTCTGATCACCGCCGCAGCCCATCAGGAACAAAGCCACCACGCCGGGATGGTCCGCCTCAAAGTACTCTTGAGCGTACCCCGCGTAATCACCACAGAACTGATAGAAGCCCAACGTCGTGTTATGACAAGCGTAACCGAACAGCACCGCTCGTAACTTTCCGTCGGCCCCGTCCACTCGCAGCACGGGCACGTCGTGATCCACCGGCCCTTCCGGATTGGGGAAATTTGCATACCCCTTCGGCGTCGGCGTGCGGCGATTCATCGCGAAGCCTGCGCGAGCGTGCTGATAGCTCAACTTCGCCGGCTCCAGTCCCTTCAACGCAGTATCAATCACCTGCAGAATTTTGGCCTGCAAGTCGTCCACATACTTCACGCTCAGTTGCCGCCGTTCAGCATCGAGTTCCTGGAGCGTCGCGTTCGTCACGCGGATCTCTGGCCCGCAGTGCGTGTGCGAGCAATTCATCAGCAAATTGGCGGGCTTCAAGGTCTGCGTCTTCTGCAGCTGCTCATCAATTTTCTGCCGTAGAGGCCCTGGGACGCTGATCAAGTCCAGCGTCACAAACACGAATTTCTGCCCTTGAGCGTCCTGCAGCGCCAACGCCTTGGCGAACAGGTCCTGAGCTACCCCTTCCGACGGCTTGGTCCGCGACGCGTACCCGGCCATCCACATCGGCCCTTCGGGCGTCACCTTGACCGACGCCACTCCTGCCTTCCAGACGGCGTCCTCAGCACACGCCAAATCAGCAACGAGCATCCCAACGCAACAGAGCCACAACACCACGCACCGTTTCCGCATCACGAGTCTCCCTGATCGGCAACCACTCAAGCGCGATTCAACTCAGAGTTGACCGTAACTCAGGTCCAAAGCCAAGTTCACCCGACCAGCGAGCTCATGAAAGAGTTGTCACCATCATGTTACTCTCAGCAGCGAAGGCCACTTGACCGGCTGGTCAGACTCTTGTCGGCGGCCAGCTCAACTCGCGACACTCCGATCCGGTAAGACTGCCAGTCCACCCGGAGTTCAGCCTGTCATCAGCAACGCGCTGAGACCGGCGGATCCCATTTCAGTTTGCAATGCAATGCGATGCGAATTGCTCGTGATGTCCGAGCCTTGCCGGACGCGGCCTCTCGCACTGCCGGAGATAACGTTGTGAAGAAATCCACCTGCCGAGTTCTGCTGCTTGCAGCGCTCACCGCCCTGACGTCCTCTCTCGCATCAGCCGCTGATCAGCCTAAGCCGCGGCTCGTTGTCCTGGTCTACTTCGATCAGTTCCGGGGAGACTATCTCGGCCGATGGTCGAATGAGTTTGGAGAGGGCGGGTTCAAGCGTCTCATGACAGACGGTGCGTGGTTCCAGAACTGCCACTATCCCTACGCGTACACGGTCACAGCAGCGGGCCATGCGTCAGTCGCGGCCGGATGTCCTCCAGCCGATCACGGAGTCGTAGGCAATGACTGGTACGAACGTGCGGCCGGAAAGTCAGTCAACTGCGTCGGCTCGGACAAGCACTCGCAAGTTCCGGCTCGAACCGCCGAGGGGACGGACGACGACGAAAAGAAGAGCTCCAAGGGCGGTGTTTCTCCCGAGCGGTTGATGAAGCCAGTCATCGGAGATGCCATCAAGCTGGGGACTGGTGGCAAGGGCAAGGTGGTTGCACTGTCGCACAAGAATCGCGGAGCTGCGCTACCCGCTGGGAAAACGCCAGACGCCTGCTATTGGATGGATTCTGGAACCGGACGGTTCGTCACATCCACCTACTATCCCAATGGGCTTCATCCCTGGGTGGCTGAGTTCAACAAGAGCCAACCAGCCGAACGCTGGCGTGGTAAGAAGTGGGATCGTCTTCGCGCTGATCTCGACTACGTGAAGCTGAGCGGCCCGGACGACGCGACGGGTGAAGGTCAGGGAGCGTCTGGCCAGGGACGCGTCTTTCCGCATCCCTTCGAACCAACGAACCCGCAAGCAAAGTCCGCTTACTTCAGCGCGGTCTACACATCCCCATTCGGCAACGAACTGTTGATGGATCTCGCGACCAAGGCGATCGCTGCCGAGGATCTCGGCGGTGATGACGCGACTGATCTACTCTCGCTGAGCTTCTCGTCCAACGACGCAGTCGGACACGCCTGGGGACCTGATTCGCAAGAGGTACTCGATGTCACGCTCCGTTCTGATCAGATCATGCAGCGGCTGTTGAACGCTCTGGATGCGAAAGTCGGCAAGGGCAACTACGTCCTCGCGATGACGGCCGACCACGGTGTCTGCCCACTCCCGGAAGCCAGTCGCCGAAAGGGGCAGGAGGGCGAGCGCGTCCAACCCGCAACGTCGGCGAAGGTCGAAGGTTTCCTCTCCGAAAAGTATGGGGACGAAAAAGGCAAGTGGGTGGAGGCGATGACGGGACCGTGGATCTACCTCAACGCCAAAACGGTGAAGGCAGCCGCCCTGAAGCAAGCTGACGTTGAAGCAGCACTCGCCGGGTGGCTGATGGAACAAGGCGGAGTCCAAGCCGCTTACACACGCTCGACACTGTCAGCAAAGCAGCCAGCGCTGGACGCAATTGGCCAGATGGTGAAGCTGTCGTTCCGCCCTGAGAGAAGCGGCGACGTTTACGTACTGCTGCAGCCCTACCGCCTCTCTTCGTCAACTTCCGGAACCGGGACCACGCACGGCAGTCCGTGGGAATACGACACTCACGTCCCGCTCGTGGTTTACGGAACCGGTGTCGTGCCGGGAGCCCGTCAGACAAAAGTAACCCCGCTCGCCGCAGCCGCGATCCTGGCCAAGGCAGCTGGAATCGAAGCGCCGGCAGGAGCAACAACCCCAGTGCCAGACGGACTATTCGCTACCCAGCAAAAGTAAACCATTGCGATCGGCTTTGGCCGGGATGCGATTCACTACCACGAAGGCATCGCAGTCCATGCACGGACTGCGGTGCTCGTGTTTCGCCGATAGGAAGATCAGGCCGAGCGTCTGCTATACATCGAGTGCTTCGGTCGAATCACCAAACTTGTCGAGCTTGAGGCCCATACGGTCGGCGACTGTCATCAGCAGGCTTGAGAACTTGCGGTTCTGGCTCTTTTCAAAGTCGAGGGTGCGTCCCGTTTTGAACGAACCGCCGAGGCCACCAGCCATCAACAACGGAACTCGCTCGGCGCTGTGAGCGATCCACTGTTCGTTGGCGATCATGATGCACGAGTTGTCGAGTACCGTGCCATCGCCTTCTTGTGTGGCCGCCAGCTTGTTGACCAGGTACGCGTACTGTTCGACCCAGAAGCGCGAGATCGACGCGAATTCCTTCCCCTGCCAACTGTGCGAGAAGCTGTGGTGGTCGTCTCGCAGGCCCAGGAATGGATAGACCTGCCCGGAGAGATTGTTCGTGAGCAGCATGGTCACGAGACGCGTGCGATCGGTTTGAAACGCCATGGCGATGACGTCGCACATCAGCCGAGCATGTGCATCGAGTTGGTTAGGCAAACCATTCGGCGGACGCTTGGCCTTGATGGCATCGCTGGCCGCATCCTTGTCGTCCGCCTGCAAGCGTTTCAGTCGACCTTCAACCTCGCGGACGCTGTTGGCGTATTCGTCGATCCTGGCTCGATCAGAGCTCGAGACCTTACGAGTTACGTCGCCGAGTTGTTCTCGAACGAGGTCGAGGACGCTCGCATGAGTGCGGCTTCCCTTGCTTTCAAACAGGCTGTCGAACGCGAGCGATGGATACATCTCCGCCGGCACGGGCGACACTGGCGAACTCCATGAGACGTGCGACGCATACATCATGGAATAGCCGGACTCGTGGAATCCGCTGATTGGACGTTCGCAGGCTAGGACCAGACTCGGCAGAGCCGTCGCATCGCCGACTCGCTTCGCCAACACTTGGTCCAAGCTGGCGGCAGCGCGAATTTCGCGACCGCCGTTCGGATGAATGCCGCTCAGAATGCCGGCCGCCCCCTTCGCATGCCCGTCACACACATTACCCGGATGGCGGAGGCCGTGGATGAAATTCACCTTCTCCTTCACTGGCTGCAGTGAAGCGAATGCCGGGCCGAGTTCCAGTTCAGAGCCACTGCCCTTCGACCACCACTCGTCTGGATGAATGCCGTCGCCGAAGAATAAAAAGCCGAAGCGTTTCGGCGGTGAGTTCTCCGTTCGTTCCGCTGCTGCCGCACGAATCGATTCGAGCCACGGCAAAGCCACCGTCGCTCCCAATCCCTTCAAAAACACGCGACGCGAGAACAAAGGAGAACTCATTGTCATCTCCAGGCAGGATGAAATAGGCGGGCGTGTAGTTTATGGAGGGTTCAAGCCAGTTGCGAAGAGAGAATCGTCGGTGTTGCTATGGACTTGCGACCGCATAGTCGCGACCGCGTTGCTGACGGAATTGAGGGCTCAGCACGACGGTTTCGAACAGAACAGAGAATCGACCTTCCGCTCTGAGCTTCTTCTGCATTTCCTGAAGTAGCGGCTCGTCCGACAGGATGACCGACCGGCCGAGGGCATAGCCCAGGAACTTGCGGCACAGGGTGCGTTCGAAGTCGTGCAGGCGCTGCTTCTCGACGTAATCGATGAGACCGGAAATCCCATCTGCCGTTTGGCCGCCAGGGAGCGGTCCGGTAGCTTGAATCGTGCGGCCTGCAAGATCTTGTTTGCGCGACCGGCCGACGGCATCGAAACCTTCCATTGTCAGCCCCAAGCCATCGAAGTGGACGTGACAGATCGCGCATTGACGATTGGATGTGTGCTCGGCCAGAAGTTCGCGAACGGTCTTGGATGCCTCTTTTTCCGTCTTGGGCAACTCCGGCACGTCGGCAGGCGGCGGCGGGAAGTGTTGGCCGAGCAGATGATGCACAACCCAGAAGCCGCGTTTCACGGGGCTGGTTCGTTGGCCAGCAGAATTTTTCGCCAGGATTACCGGCAGGCCGAACAAGCCGCCACGTCCGATGCTTTTCGTGCCTTCGACTCGGAACCACTCGTCTTGCACGTTGCGAGATTGGCCTTGGTTCTTAAGTGCCGTCGCTCGCTCGTTTGCCAAACGGCGGAACTGATTCTCGATTGTGCCACCGTAGTACTTGGCGAGCGTTTCGTTGACGAAGGTCACATCGCCGTGCAGCAGTTCTCGAACTGGTTGATCCTGTTGGATCAGGTGCGTGATGAGCCGTGTCGGTTCCTCGAACATGGACTGCCGTAAGGCGGCGTCGTAGCCGGGGAACGTTCCCGGCGGAATCGGATCCTTGGAGAGGTAATCGCGGTATCGCAGCCACTGGCCGAAGAACTCGCGTGCGAAAGCTTCGACCTTGGGATCCTTGCGCATACGCTCTAGCTGCGATCGCAGGACAGCTTCGTCATTGAGCTTCCCGGATCGAGCCGACGCGAGCAGTTCCTCATCAGGCAGCGAAGACCAGAGGAAGTAGCTGAGCCGACGTGCGAGCGCGTCGTTCGACAGCGGATGGACGTTGCTGCCCTCAGGCGTTTCCGAAATCCGGTAGAAGAAATCAGGCGACATCAGCACCGCCGTGAAAACGCCGCGCAACGAGTCCTCAACGCCCTGCCCTTGCTTCCGCAGTTTTTGATAGAGCCCTCGCAAAGACTTCGCTTCCTCTGGCCGCAACGCGCGGCAATACGCTCGTTGAGCCAACTGCTCCAAATCGTTGAGCGCGACCGGTTCCACCTGCTTCAATGTCTCATTGTGTTTGGCCAGACCCGCGCGAGTTTGCTGGAAGAAGCCGTGAATCAAGTCAAACTGCGAACTGGGCTTCTCGGGCTCAATCGTGCCCTCAACCAGTTTGACTCCCATCTTCTCGAGATAATGGCGTTCGAACTTAGCCAGCAGTTCTTCTTCGACGAGCAAAGGATCCTCGGATCGCAGGAAGTCGAATCGCTTGTCGTGCAACACATGGCGCTCTGCCCGCTCGAACCAGACAAATCCACGGAGCAGCGTTTCAACACTTTCCGTGACGAAGTCGAGTTCATTCCACAGCCGATCCAGCTCTTTTCGTTCCGCTTCGCTCAAGACCTTCTCGACGAGCGGCTGATCGTCGCGGAAGAAGCCTTCCACCAGGTGAAAACCAGCGGCGAGACCACGATTGGCGTCGACGTAATAGAAGCGGTTAGGGAACGCCTGACAGAACCGATCGTTCGATGCGGCTAGACCGCTCGCCAGTTGGCTGTCCGGCCGCAGCAGCAATTCGACATTTGCACCAACGCGCTCGTCCGGAAGTTTTCCGATCGCATGCTGCACGTAAACGGCAGACTCGGGACTCGCCTTGGTGTCGAGTTCGCATTCAATGAGCAGTTGCTTCTCCCGCACTGCTTCGACAGCTGATGGGCTCAAAGTAATCTCAAGCGTGGCGGGAGCCTGAATGGCGAGCGCATCTGCATCGATCTCGCCACCTTGCGGATGCTTGCCGAATCCCAAGCGTTGCGCGACGTCGGGACTTTCGCGTTCCAGCAATGCTCGCAACGTCTCGACTGCTTGATTCTCCGCATCTTTGTTGTTGTTCGGCAGATTGTCGGACTTGCTGAAGAGCATGCGTCGAAGCACAACCACACCGGATGCGCTATCCAACGCGGGTTCAATTCGCAGGAACAGCGTTGTTGATGAGGCCTCACCCTTCTTCACCGGCAGCCGCCCTAGCCTGAGTAAGTGGCGTGACTTGAAGGCTGCGGGATCGAACTTATCGCGACTCGCAGCGAACTTGGCTCGCATCGCAAGATGCGCGATCGGCCAATTCCCGGCCCCTGGATTGATGAGCGGCGGTTCCTTCGGGGACAGTCGCGCCCGAACGAAGGTCACGAACTGCTCTAACTCTCTCAATTCAGAGGGCTGTTCTTTGTCGCCTTTAGGTTGAGGCAAGGCTTCCCACCTGGCACCGATCTCCTTCAGGTAGCCACTGCCGGTCTTCGCTTCGTCGAGCGTCTTCAAGACCAGCGCGAGATACTTGCCGCTCAGCCCACGTCGCTGCGCCCATTCTTCGACAGTCAACGCACGATCGACGTCGCCGCGATGTCGATAGCGCCAAGCTGATTCAAGGTAGTCGCCGATCCGCACATCATGATCACGGTAGAAGCCGATGATAGCCTGCTCGGTGAGCTTCTTGCGTTCGTTGTAGGACGTCACGGGAAACGGCGAAAACGCGATGCCATGCGGCTTGAGGACCAGATGCTCGGAAGCAAACTGAGCCGCGCCGAGGTACTTGTTCAACAGACTCGGCGTCATGCCTAGAGCTTCGCCCGTGTTGTCGAATCCCTCGCCACCTGCCGGGTCGGCGGGAAACTCTGCTGTCGGCCGAATCGCCATGCCGGTCAGATCGCGAATCGACAGATCGTATTCGGTGTTCGACAGTCGCCGCGGCAAGACAATCCCCGGATCGCCAGCATGCTTCTTTGCCTCAGCCAACAAGATGGTTTCAATCGCTGCAACGACTGCGTTGCGTTCTTCGAGCGTCGGCTGAAGCTCACCGTCCGGCGGCATCTCGCCGTTGCGAATGAACTCGACAATGTTGTTCCAGTGCCGAAAGTTATTCGTGACGTCGCGATCGCCAGAGTATCGGGTGAGATCCAGCTCCCCCTTCGCCAGCTTCTTGTTGTGACAGCCGTTGCAGTACTTCTTGGCGAAGGGCTCAACCCGCTCTTGAAAGACATCAGCCGCCGAGGCCCACTGCGCCAGAGTGCCAAGCACGAATCCTGCCAACAGTGTCCAACACCAAGATCGCTCAGTCACAGTGTCCATCTCCGCTCGTTGGTTGATTAAGACGTAC
>CAYLTY010000278.1:0-10544 GCA_964386705.1 uncultured Planctomycetaceae bacterium | reverse complement strand
GCTGGCCGCCGTCTGAAGTCGTGGCGTTGTTCTCCGAGCTGTCCGATGAAGATGACCTGGCTGCCATGCGAATGCTGCGCGGCCCGCAGCGTGCTCGCGTCTTTGAATACATGGACCGCGTTTCTCAGCAGAAGTTGCTGGCAAGCTTCTCCGAAGCGGAGGTCGGCTCGCTGTTGAATGAAATCGCGGATGACGACCGCACCGCGTTGCTGGCGCGGTTTGAAGAAGTGGACCAGCAGCGCATGCTGCGGCTGCTGGATGACGAACAGCGGGCGCTCGCCGAGTCGTTGCTGCAGTATCCAGAAGACAGCGTCGGGCGGTTGATGACGCGGCATTTCGTCTCGGTACGTGCGCATTGGACGGTGCAGCAAGTGCTGGATCACATCCGCCAGCACGGTCAGGACAGCGAAACATTGAACGTCGTCTACATAGTAGACGAGGAGAATCGTCTGCTCGATGACTTGCGCATTCGGCAAGTTCTGCTGGCCAGGCCGAATCAACACCTGGAAGAACTCCTCGATCAAGTGTTTGTTGCCTTGCGGACGACAGATCCGAAGCGATCCGCAGTGGATGTCTTTCGTCAGCACGCGCGCACGGCATTGCCGGTACTTGATGCTGAAGGAAAGCTGTTAGGGGTTGTAACGATCGATGATGTGCTGAACGTCGCTGAAGAAGCAGCCACGCAGGACATGCAAAAGCTTGGCGGTTTGGAAGCCTTGTCCGAGCCATACGTAACGACGCCGCTCATGACGATGGTCCGTAAGCGAGCGACCTGGCTGGTTGTTCTGTTTCTCGGCGAGTTACTGACGGCGACCGCGATGAGCTATTTCGAAGATGAGATTGCGAAGGCGGTCGTGCTGGCGTTGTTTGTTCCGCTGATTATTTCCAGCGGTGGCAACTCCGGTTCTCAGGCCGCGACGCTGATTGTACGCGCTTTGGCGTTGGGTGAAGTGACCCTGCGCGACTGGTGGTGGGTCCTGCGCCGTGAACTCGGATCAGGCGCTGTGCTCGGTGCGATCCTCGGGCTCATCGGCTTCTTACGCATCGCCGTCTGGAGCCTCTTCAGCGACATCTACGGACCGCACTGGCTACTCGTCGGAACAACGGTGGGCTGCTCGCTCGTGGGCATTGTGTTGTGGGGCACGTTATCCGGTTCGATGCTGCCGTTCCTGCTGAAACGCGCTGGCCTTGATCCGGCGACTTCGTCAGCGCCGTTCGTGGCCACGCTCGTCGACGTGACCGGACTGATCATCTACTTCAGTGTCGCGACTTTGGTGCTGACTGGAACGCTCCTCTGATTGTTCGGCTGATGCCGTTCGATGAAGCCTTACGCTGACCAGCGCCGAATTCACCTGTTGTCTTCAGTCACCTCAGAACAGGTACGTCCGTTAGTGTGACGAGGGTAGTATCGACGCCGATTGATGATCGCGAACTTACCGGCGCGGTCGGTGTTGGAGCGCAGTTGTGGATTAATTTCGCGCCGGTGCGTCCTGGCATCACATGCAACTCCCCGCATCTGGGTCTTCTGCGCAATTTGTGGCCACCAACGGTGGCTGGCACCAGCATTGCAATCGCAGCGTCCCGTCGAAGGACGAGGACGCGTCTTCGCTCTCGAACTTCTCGAGCAGTAGAGCTCGGAAGTCACTGGCAGATTGGGATGTAGAAGCGTCTTGGTCCTTCGACTCATTTAGTTGCTTTATTGCTGCTCACACCGCGGAGTGCGTTGTGGCAGCGCACTTCAGGAATTTGGGTTTCGAAGGAGTTTGAAATGATGTTCAAGAAGCTGCTCGTTACAGGCTTGGTCATGGCGTTGGCTGCAGTGGCCATTGTTCCGGAAGCACAGGCCAAGAGTTGGAAACGCTCGCGATACTGCTGTAACAATGGCTGGTACGGTCAGAGCTACACATACCAGCAACCGGTTTACAACCAGCCGGTGGCGACCAATGCACCGGTCGGCAATTACTACGCAAATTCCTGCTGCAACGTGCAGCCGGCGTGCGCGGTGGGATTCCAAGGCAACTTTCAACAAGGTGCTCCTGGAACGTTCCAGAACAACCAGTATCAGTCTGGTTTCCGTGGAGACGTCTATCCCCAACAGGATCCGCAGTTCCAGAACTCGCCGAACTACAATCCCAACCTGCAGAACAACACCAACTTGAATCTGCAGAACAACACGCTGAATCAGAATCAGAACCTCAACCAGAACCAGAATCTGAATCAGCCGAACCAGAGCACGACCCAGCCGCAGAATTCGACGCAGGGTCAGACTCAGCCGAATCAGAACCGCACTCAGCCATCAGCTCCACCGCCAACGGAGCCAGCCGCTGAAACGCAGCCATAAGCAGTGGCAAGTGAGCTTTGCTCACGTCGACACTTCTGCCATGACTATGGCCATGCTCTGCCAGTTCTGAAGCAAATGCTCTCGTCAGTGATATCAGCTTCGCCAGACTGATACGTGACGGGGTTTCAGACATGCCGAGCGTGGCCTTTTTCTTTTTGACGAACGTTCGAGAGGAAGTTCCATCGCCCAGACGCGGCATGATGCAAACCAGCCACCTTGCCGCAAGCCTCGCGGCTTTCGCTTCAACGGCGATTGATCATGTGCCGGTTGAGACAACCCATCCATGATCCGTGCTGGTTCGGCAGAGTCTGAACGGATTCATGCAAAGCGGCACTCGCGGCACCTGCGTTGCTCCCCAAATCAGGGCCGAAGGTGAACAGTAAGTATCTTCGGGCTCCCATCAATCGCCCGCTCCGCGTGTTCTGCATAAGAACTGAATCGCGGCTCCTTCGAGCTTCCCTGGATGCGTCCAGGCCAGAGTGCAGACGCATCCAAAACTTCGATGGAACTAACCTGATTAGGATGTAGCCATGATTCGTCACCTCACAATGATTGGCGCCTTGGTTCTGAATGCCCCCGCCGTGAACGCTCAGCAGGGCATCGGTGCTCCTGCTGCTAGTCAGCCGGGAGTCAGTACGACGAACCCGGCTCAACCCGGACAAACGGCTTCAGGACAAACAGGACTTGCGCAGTCCAACCTGCAAACCCAGACCTTTGGAAGGGTGGGTTCCACACCTTGGTTCTCGAACCTCGGTGTGCGACAGGAATTGAAACTCAACGATGAGCAATTCAATCGTTTGAATCGCGACTATCGACAGAACTGGGATCGCTACCAGAACGATCTGCGAGGCATCGGAACTGGCCTCAGCGAACAGCAACGTCGTGATCGAGCCCTGGAGTTGGAGCGGACCTTCAATCAGAACTTTAACCAGACGTCGCAAGACATCTTCTCGGATGCCGCTCAGCGAGATCGGTTCAACCAGTTGTATCTGCAGTATCAGGGTTATGGAGCCTTCAATGATGCAGACCTGCGTCGTCGAATGAACCTGAGCCAGGATCAGATCAATCGCATCAGTGAGCTGGAAAGAAACTGGCAGCGTGACATGAACACCATGCGCCGCGAGTTCGCCAGTGATCGTCTGACTGCGACGCGGCGGTACCGAGACTGGAGCCGTGAACTCAACGAGCAGCTGAACAAGATTTTGAACGAGGACCAGCGTCGTCTGTGGCGCGACACTGCGGGCAATCCGTATGAGTTCTCGCCGGACATCTATTTTCCCAATCCAACCCCGCAGAGAAGCCTGAACTCAACCGGCACCGGACCAACGGTTCCGGAGACATCAGCCAACAGCAACTTGCCATAGGCCGCGGTCGTTTCGTCGAACAGCGAAACCAGCATTGAAATCCTGAAGCCACTGTCTCCTGCGAGGCAGTGGCTTTTCTTTTTGAGGACCAGCCGCGCTCTGCCGCTATGAGGAGAACCGATGAGATGCAGCTGGCTTCTCTTATCTCATACAATCACGGACAGGTGCATGAAGATTGCGGGCGGCGTTGCGACCGGGTGGAGCGTGATCATGTCTTTTGAATTGAAATCAGGCGAGCGGCTACGAAGGAGCGTACGCAGAATCGCGCGGCAGCAGATTGACAGCGCTGTCGAGGAAATAACCCAACTCACTCAACGCGGTGGCGACAAGCATGTTCATGAAATACGTAAAGCCTGCAAGAAGCTGCGGGCCTTGCTGCGCCTGGTGCGACCGGTTCTGGCAGATGCGACATATCGCGCGGAGAATGCCTGTTTTCGGGATGCCGCTCGACCACTGACACAGGTGCGCGAT
The DNA here is from genome assembly GCA_964386705.1 of uncultured Planctomycetaceae bacterium. Classification (GTDB taxonomy): domain Bacteria; phylum Planctomycetota; class Planctomycetia; order Planctomycetales; family Planctomycetaceae; genus AM-0621. Next base: position 6,368 of record CAYLTY010000278.1, on the reverse strand, counting down.
GCGAAGGTGATGCTGCAGACGCTGTACGGATTGGTTGCTCACTTCGAGGACCAACTCGCTGGCGATTCGTTCGATGCGGCCCATCTGGCATTACAGGCTCACCTCACGCAGACTCGCGACTTGGCGCTAAGCGACCTTGAGGCCTGCACGGAGATCACCGAAGCGCTGCGAGCGGCTTGCGAACGCGTCAAGGACTGGGCCGATGTTCCGAATCGATGGCACACGATCGGAGACGGCCTCGGGGCCACCTATAAACTAGCACGACGAGCTCTGCAGGCCGCCACAGAGAACCCCACTGCCGAGACACTGCATGAGTGGCGAAAGCAGATCAAGTATCTGCTCTATCAATTGCAGATCGTAAAGCCCACGCGCCGCGCACGTCTGGACGAGTTGATCAACGAAGCAGACCGGCTGGCTTCGCAGCTCGGTGAAGACCATGACCTGGCAGTCTTGCGTGCCATGTTGCTGGCAGATCCCGGCACGTTCGGCGGCGACGGCGAAGTTGAGCGACTGCTGGCTCTCATTGACCAACGCCGCGGCGAATTACAGCAGCTCGCTTTTGCAGATGGCCAGCGGTTCCTCAATGAGCGGACTAAGGATTTCAGTCGCGCAATGCGATCCTACTGGAAACGCTGGCACAATCGATCGCATGTTTCGCATGCCAGGTGAATTCATTCGATAGACAACTGTGATCACAAATCGACCAGAGTGGCACAAATCGATGCGCCTTTTGCAACCAGCTTCGTCACAGCTTTGTCGGGCTATTGGTTTCAAAACCTGCGGAACGTGACACTTAGGCAGAATCGGTCGAGAAATGTTTTGTGGGCACTCCGATTGCACCCTTTATGACTCACGAAAGATGAGGGGCCATCCAAAGTTTCAAAATCCAAAACACCACAAACGAGTATTTGTGAGAGATTGGAAAAGGAGATTAAAGGAAAAGACCTTCATCTTTCGCGTTTGAAAACGTGAGCGAGCCGCGACTACTGCCTTGATGTCGCGGCTCGCATTTTTTTTCGCCCATATAATTAGAGAGCGTCGATCCAGCTCGGGAGCAGCGCGAAGACATCGGCCACGGTGGTATCACCCGCTCCGAAATTGATTGTGTCCGCTGGGTCGCTTTCCAGAGTGTCCGCTCCAACACCACCGTCGAGCGAATCTCCCCCGTCGCCACCAGGCACCGTCGCGTCATTGCGATTGCCACCACTCAGCGTGTCTGCCCCCGAGCCCCCCAGCAGCGTGTCATTTCCGCGACCACCGATCAGTACGACCGACACCGTTGCCAGTGATGCGTCGAGCTTGTTGGCTCCAACACCGCCGATCAGAACAATGCGTTCAACGGACGTCGGCGTTTCGGTGCCTGTCGCGGACGATGTGACAGTCGTGCCGTTGACGGTGAAGTCTACATCGGCCTTCTCCATCCAGAAGTCGGTGCCGTTGCCGCCATCGATCACATCTACGCCCGCACCTCCGGAAAGCACGTCATTGCCTTCGCCACCGACGACACCGTCCGCTTTGGAGCCTCCGAGCAGCGTGTCGTTGCCATCACCTCCGGACAGGAACACGGGCACTGTGGCCAGACGGCCATCGAAGAAGTTGTCGCTGGCTCCGCCGCTGACCTGAATACGTTCCACGGCAATTACTGAGTCTGTTCCCATCGTCGTCGTGCTGAGCGTGATACCCACGATGGTCAGATTGGTGTCCAGAACCTCGTTGATACGGTCGAAGTCAGCCCCACCATCCAGCGTGTCGTTACCGAGGTCGCCTTGCAGAGTATCAGCACCTGCGCCACCGCTCAGCGAATCGGTGCCAATGCCTCCCAGCAGCGAGTCTGCACCTTCGCCGCCGTTGACGACGTCGTCGCCTTGCAGACCGAAGAGTCGATCATCGCCGACATCGCCGTTGAGCGTGTCATTCGCGGTGTTGCCCTGGAGCGTATCGTTGCCGTCACCGCCGGAGAGTAGGCCGGCTTCCGCTTGTCCGCTCAGGAAGTCATTACCGAGGCCGCCCTGCAAAGTATCAAGGCCGGCGCCGCCAACGAGGATGTCATTGCCGTCATCGCCGAGGAGGGAGTCGTTGCCAACTTGACCGTTGAGGTTATCGGCACCGTCACCTCCGCTGATTGTGTCGTTGCCGCTACCGGACGAAATCATGTCCGCGCCGCCGAGGCCGCTGATGGAGTCTGCACCGGTCAGTGCGAAGATCATGTCGGGGCCGGGCGAACCGATGATGGTGTCGTTTGCACCGGCACCGTTGATGGTCGTTCCCGTGCTCGCTGCAAATCCGCTGAGGTCAATCCGGTTCGCGGAAGTGCTGCCCACAATGTTGGCGCGTTCGAAGTTGCTCAAGGTGTCCGTCGCCGTCACCGCACTGACGACCGTGATGAACTGCGTGTTCGTCATGGTGAGCGTGCCGCTGGAGGTCTCGACAAGGACGTCTCCTGTCCCTGCACCGCCATCCAGAATGTCGTTGCCGAGTCCGCCCGTAATCTGATCATCGGAGCTGCCACCGTTCAGCGAGTCGTCGCCCGCCTCACCATTCAGGCTATCGGCGAGTGATCCGCCGAAGACGGTGTCGTTGCCATCCCCGCCCAGCACCGTTGCTGACAGCGCGAGGCCGGTCAGATTCAATCGGTCGTTCCCAGTACCCAGCTCCGCCAGCAGCCCGGCAGTCACAGACGAGACGGGGATCACAACGGTGTTCGTCGGAGTAACCCCGTCAGTGGAGAGTTCGCTGACGGGGGATGTCACGACGTACTCGTTCTTCGCGTTTCGCGTGACGGTAATGTCATTCGCGGTACCGCCCGCATCAGAAATGCTGAGCTGGCCCGCTTCGTTCACTCGCACAGTCACCGGGAACTCGTCGTTCAGGATGGTGCCCGTCGCTGAGGCTGTCTGCAGCGCAGCTCCCGAAGCGCCAGACAGAGTGACCTGGAATCCCTCATCCGGTTCGACACTCACATCGCCAACCACATTGATCGTGATGGTCTTGCTCGTTTCACCGATGGCAAAGCTGACAGACCCATTCGGGAACGAGCCGCCGAAATCCGTAACGTCGGCGGGTGATGTTCCCTGACCGGTAACGGCGAAATTGGCGGACGCTGTTCCTGTCGTGGTCCCCGTGCGAGTTACTGTGAACGTGAACTGAGTGGTGCCTGAATTGCGTTCAATGCGTGTCGCGTTGGTGGCTGCTATCGCCAGTTGCGAGTCATCGCTGATGATCGTGCCCGTCGCTGTCGCGGTGCCAATCGTCAAGCCGAGTGAAGGGTTCGACAACGTCAGCAGGAACGTCTCATCGTTCTCAATGGTGGCATCGCCGTCGACGTTGATGGTCACAACTTTGGACGTTTCATTCGCTGCGAAGTTGACCGTTCCGTTGGGGAATGCGCCGCCGAAGTCCGTAATATCGGCGGGGTTACTTCCCTGCGCGGTGATGGCATAGTTCACTGATGCGGTGCCGGTTGAGTTGCCAGCACGCGTGACCGTGAAGGTGAAGGCAGTGGTACTCGATTGCCCCTCCGCGCGACTGGCGTTGGTGGCAGCCACGGAAACTGACGCATCGTCATTGAGAATCGTTCCCGTGGCAGTGGATGTTCCGAGCGAGGCGCCGCTCACGGGATTACTGAGCGTGACGATAAAGCCCTCGTCGCCTTCCAGTTGAGTGTCGCCGCTGACATTGATGCTGATGACTTTCGACGTCTCGTTGGCTGCGAAGCTCACGGTGCCTGACGGGAACATTCCCCCGAAATCATCGACATCGGCCGGATTGGCTCCGTTACCGCTAAGGCCAAACGCGGCGGACACGGTGGAAGTTAAAAGGCCGGTGCGCGTCACTGTGAACGTGAAGGTCGTCTGCCCGGCATGGCCCTCAGGGAGCGTCGCACTCGTCGCAGCGACGGCCAGAGACGCGTCGTCGTTCTGAATCGTGCCGATCGCCGTTGGTGTGCTAATGCTTGCGTTGCCTGACGGGTTGGACAACGTCGCCAGGAAGGTTTCGTCGGGTTCCAGATCGCTATTGCCGGTCACATTAATCGTAACGATCTTGGTCGTCTCATTGGGCCCGAAGGACACCATGCCTGTCGGGAACTGGCCACCGAAATCGGCGGGCGTTGCCGCAAAGGTTCCTGTTCCCGTCACCGCAAAGTTAACCGTCGTCGTGCCGTCGATAGCTCCCGCACGACTCACGACAAAGGTAAACCCCGTTGTGCCGCTGTTACCTTCAGCTCGCTGCGCGTTGCTAGTGCTGATGGCCAGTGACGCATCGTCATTCGTGATGACGGACGAGGCCGTCGCAGTCGCCAAGCTGGAACCGCTTGACGGGTTAGAGAGCGTCACAACGAAGGTTTCATCCAACTCTTGTACCGTATCGCCGGTCACCAGCACGGTGATGGTGCGAGTGGCCTCATTGGGAGCGAAGCTGACGGACCCCGTGGGGAATGAGCCACCAAAGTCGGCCTCGGTCGCGGCGTTCGCCGTGCTGCCGTTAACGGCAAAATCCGCTGAGGCCGAACCGCTGAGGTTTCCAGTCCGCGTGACAGTGAATGTGAACGTCGTCGTTCCCGAGTTGCCTTCCGCACGCTGCGCATTATTGGCGCTGATCGACAACTGGCCGGTCGAGAATGATCCGTTAATCAACCCGAAGTTCAAGTCGGTCATCGTCTGGTCGGCCAGGACGCTCGCGCGGTAGTTGCTGGCAATCGGAGCATTCTGCTGGATGATCAGTCGACCGCCGTCACGCTCGGGTTGCAGTACCAACAGGTCGCCATCGCCATCGGCTTCGATATCGAACGAAAGAATCGTGGGCGACAGGCTGTCCGCAAACGACGCCACACCAGCAGCCGTCGGAGCCTGGAAGCGTCCGCCGCCAAGGTTCAACAACGTGGTAAAACCTTGTTGGCTCAAAGTGGTGACCGCGAGATCGAGCAGCCCATCGTTATTGACGTCCGCCACGGCCACGGACGAGGGACGACCACCCACCTGCAGGTTGATGGCATCCGCCAGTGCTCCGGTTTGAAGGCTCAGGAAGACCGAAACACGTTGATCGAAGACGTTAGCCACGACCACATCATCGTACGTGTCACCATTCAGATCGCCCTTGGCAATGCGATACGGACCATTGCCCGTCGTCTTCGTGTAGAGGCTGGGAACCGAAGTCAGAAACGTGTTATTGCCCTGGAGCAAAAAGGTTCGCAGCGTGTTGTCATCACGGTTAGCGACAACAAGGTCCGAATCACCGTCCTTGTCGAGATCCACTCCCAGCACGTTGACCGGCGCGTTGCCGGGAGTCAGCGTGTCTCGCAGCGTAAAGCCACCCGAGCCGTTGTTGATCAGCACATAGACTCGATTACCAAACTCACTGGCCACGGCGATATCGGGGAAGTTGTCCTCCTGGTTGAACTTTCCGATGGCGACGGAACTCGTATCAGCCAATCCTAGTGCCGGAAGCGACGCGGGCACGAACGAGCCCGCTCCATCGTTCAGCAGCACCGCGGGACGATTGAGGCTGTTGTTGCCAATGACCAGATCGGGCCGACCGTCCCCGTTCAGATCGCCAACTGCCAAGCTGCGTGGATCAGCCAGCCGGGCCAGTGCCGAGGTTCCCACCACGCTGAACGGCGCGCCGAACGTACCGTCGCCGTTGTTCACTCGAACAAGCACATCCGCCCTGAAGGCCGTGACGATGACCATGTCCGGAAACGCATCGCCATTGTAGTTGATACTCGCGGCAGCAACCGGCCCTTGCCCGCCTGCCGATGATGAAGAGATGAACTGCCCCACACGCGGTGACGTCAACGCCATACTGCCGGGGGTAACGATCCGCACCGGATAGTCGCGCGCCGGCAATCCCGTAAAGGAGTATGCCCCGGCCTCGTCTTCAGGTGTTCCCCCATTATCGGCAGTCGTGACAAACTGTGGCTCCATGACCGGCGACGTGTCTCGCACGCCGTTGTCATTGAGATCGACGAACACGGTGACACCCGCCAACCCTGTTTCTCCGGAATCCAACCGGCCGTTTCCATTGGTGTCATTAAAGATCCGGCCGCTCAAACCGCCAGTTCCCAAGCCCACACCACCAACCAAGTCGATACTGCCAAAGTCTAGAAGCGTAATTTCCTCACCCGGAGTCGGTGTGACAATGTGCTGACTACCATTGGCTTGAGTGGGGAATGTCTGTGTGAATCCCAACGGTACTACTTCGCGCACACGATACGTGGTGAGCGGAGTGATGTTCGTGAAGACATAGTCGCCGTTGGCGTTCGTGGTAGTCGTCGGTTCGCCGCTGGTGAAGGAACCGTCGGTGTTAGTATCCAGGTAGATCTGGAATCCCGAGATTCCCGCCTCGCCCGCATCACCGGCAGCGTTGGAATT